>JAZLDA010000001.1:0-7251 GCA_045614505.1 Acutalibacteraceae bacterium
TACCATTATACTTGGAGGTTTAATTCTTTCCAATATTTATTCGTGGCTTGGCACTCGCCTCGCCACGTTTTGTTGTAGCCCTACTCTTTTTATCTTCCCCCAGTAGAACTGGGGGTTTATTTCCACGTCTAAAGACACCAACAAAAAATGACAGAAGAATTCTTCTGTCATTTTTCTTTATTTATGCTTCTATTTCTTCTTCAATTCTGCCTGTAGTATCAACAGATATTTCATGTGTCATAAGGTCATCCGCTTTTGTTACGGTGATGATTATACCATCAATTTCAAAGGTGTCTCCCTCTTCGGGGATGCCCTCTTTAAGTTGGGTGAGCCAACCGTTCACTGTGGAAGCCTCAATGTCTTCAGGTTTTTCAAGCTCAAAATATTCAAAGAAATCATCAAGAGAGGCAATACTCATTACCTTGTAGAAATTTTCATCCAATTTAGTGAACTCATCTATTGCCTCGTCACCCTCATCCCAGATTTCACCTACAATTTCTTCAAGGATATCTTCCATAGTAACTATACCGGAAGCCTCTCCATATTCATTGACTACAATTACAATATGGTTGTGGTCGGTCTGCATATCCTTAAAGAGTGTATCAAGATGTATGGATTCCGGAACAAAAACGGGAGCGTGTATAGCCTTGTCAATGGTAAAGCCCTCTTCACCGCGGTGTAAAAGGTATTCTTTAGTATAAAGGATACCTACAATAGTGTCGCCGGATTCTCCGAAAACAGGGATACGTGAGTAACCATCGTTTTCGATAACCGAAATAATTTCCTCATCGGTTGAGCCCGAAGAAACAAAAGAGACTGCCTTACGGGGTGTCATTACATCCTCAGCAGTCATACGATCAAGTTTGAAAACATTTTTAATGTATTCAATGTCGTCCTGATTTAATGACCCTTCGTCTGCGCCGGCGTCAAGCATAAGTACAATATCTTCTTCTGACACGGTCTCTTCCTTTTCATGTGGGTCTATTCCGAAAATACGGAGTATACCGTTGGTAGAAACGGTGAGAAGCCAGACAATAGGCCTGAGCACCGCGGTTAAAAATGAGATTATTCCGCAGAAGCCTTGTGACACCTTTTCCTTGTGGTGCATTGCTATTCTTTTTGGAACAAGCTCACCGAGAATAAGTGTAAAAAACGAAAGAACAATAGTGATAACAACAACCGATATATCTTTGACAAGCTCGGTATGAGCGGCGAAAAAGGATATTTTTCTTGTCAAAAAACCAGTGAGATTATCGGAAAAGTTATCGGCGGCGAAAGCGGAGCCTAAGAAACCTGCAAGAGTAATGCCTATCTGAATCGTCGAGAGAAAACGTGTGGGGTCTTCAATCATTTTAAGCATTTTTGCGGCTTTTTTATCACCGTCTTCAGCCTGAGCTTTGACCTTTTTCTCATTGAGAGAGATTACCGCAATTTCGGTAGCGGCAAAAAAGGCGTTAAGTAAAATCAGAACTAACTGTAGCAGTAGTTGTCTAAATAACATAATGACTTAATTTTCCTCCAATTTTTTAAAAGTTAAATACAGTTTTTGCAATTACTAATTGCGGTTATAGGCGATAACGCTTAGCTTAAAGCCTGCTGAACTGCATTTAACGCTATTTTCGGGGACAATCAAGTCAAAGCAACTACTTCGGGGTAGCGGATCCACAAAACCAACTCCATTTCTATATTAGTGGTAACATTATACTATATATTGCTGAAATAGTCAAGAAATACTGATTTAAGATAATGTTAACAATAATTATGTGGAAATTTTTGTGAAAATATGTATAATAATAGTTAGGTGATGGATATGGCAGTAAAACTTAATGAAAATAAAGAAATTGTCAAAAAAATCAAAGAAGGACTCAAAGCAAAGGGAGGCTATTGTCCCTGCAGACTGCAAAGAACAGAAGAATACAAATGTATCTGCAAGGAATTCAGAGATCAGATTGCTGATCCGAATTTTGAGGGATATTGCCACTGTATGCTTTACTATAAATCCAAAGATTGAAGGAGGAAAATCTATGTCAGTTAATGTAATTACATCGAAGAATTTTGAAAGTGAAGTAATGCTGCAGGACAAGGTGGTGCTTCTTGACTTCTGGGCGACCTGGTGCGGACCCTGTCAGATGATTGCGCCCATTGTTGACGAGATTGCAGAGGAAAATTCCGATATAATCGTTGGAAAAGTTAATGTAGATGAGGAACCGGAGCTTGCTGCCGCATTCGGCATTGTCAGTATTCCCACTTTAGCCATAATCAAAGAAAGAAAGGTTATAGACACCATTGTGGGCTATCATTCTAAAGAAGAAATTGAGGCAAGGCTCAGCACATTAAAATAATCAGTAACAAAAATACGGAGTCTTTCGGAGTGTTCAGATAGGGATAAAACGCCTAAAAAAGTAAATTTTTGCGGTCTAATGTGTTAAAAAGACACGGTACGCGTCAGCGTTACCGTGTATTTTTGTCTGTTATCCCACTAAAAATTTGTCTTTTTTAGGTGCAAAGCAGTTTAGTAATAAAAAATTTGTTCTATTCTCAAAGCCGACAAACCGCAGGAATACTTTGTGTCTTTAAAGGTTTGAGGCAAAGAGATAGGGCAAATTTTTATTCCTAAACCGATTCATCCCTATCTGAACGCTCCGAAAGACTCCGTTTTTTATGAAATAAATTCAAACAACTTATCCATATTTTCGTCGCTATATTCTATTTCGCTTGAAAACATTCTTGCCGCATCATATATTTCTCCGCCGACGTCAAAAATTATGTAGGTACAAAGTAGGCAGAAGGGGAGAGAATATTCGTGATAATACCGGAAAATAAAATAATCAAGAAGGCGTTTTGCCTTTGCCTTGTCACTTATTTGTGTTTCACTGATATTTTTTATATTGTTTTTTAGATTGCTTAAATATTCATCCCATCCGTTATCAAGTCGTTCAAGAGAAAACAGAAATTCCGTAAGGCGGCTTGTTTTTATATGGGGTAAAAATTGTGTTAGAGAGTCAAAATCACTTTGGAAGATTTGGTCTCTTTCTTTTAAAAACTGTGCTTCTTCAATGTTTTTAAATTCATTTTCATCATCCATTGTGAGCAGAGAAAGTGAAAAGTCATTATCTAAAATCAGCTTTGCGGCACCCTCGCAGGCAAGTCCTAAGCCTATTTCAGTGCGTGTATCAAACTCATTTATAAAGCGAGGGTGGTCTTTACATATTTGGCAAAGTTTATCTTCGCCGTGATTTATAATAATATTGCAAAGACCCGACTGATTTAGAAAAGGACAACGGTCATCTTTAAGAATAAAGTGAGCGGTGACGTCTATACTGATATTTTTAATAATATCCTCTTTGGTTTTATAAAAATTCAAAGTTTCTTCATCTATATCAATTTCCCAACCTATACAGCAGTTATGCTCACATTTATCTTTAAGACACTTAAAATCCTTATAGTAATACGGCGCAAAAATATCCATATTTAACCACCTATACAAAAAGCCGACACGCACAAGCGTGTCGGTGCTTTTTATTATTTAGTCTTTCTTCTGGGGGAGCTGTGCTTTGAGTGCTGCACGAGTCTTTCTTACTTCACCTAGGTTTGCGGTGAGGCTTTCGTCGGCTCTGCGCATAATGTCATCAACAAAGTCCTGAGCTGCCTTGCGCATCTCACGGCTCTTAGCCTGAGCGCTTGCAATGATTTCCTGAGCCTTTTCGTTTGCAAGGCGGGTAATCTCCTGCTCGGCAACCTTTGCCTTTGCCTGCTCCTCAGCGGCACGGAGAAGATTGTCTGCCTCCTGCTTTGCACTGCTGATAATGTTGGCTCTGTCGGTAACGATGCCTCTTGCCTGTTTGATTTCATTGGGGATGTTGAGACGAATGTCGTCTACAACTGCTCTGAGTTTTTCAATGTCTACAAGGGATTTTTTACCGGGCATTTTAATGCCGCTGTCGAGGGCTTCGTCAAACTGTTCAAGTAATTCTTCAAGATTCATGAGTTTCCTATCCTTTCAATCTATTAGTAATTTGTTTATGAATGATATCAGGGACGAAGCCGCTGATGTCACCGCCCATGGAAGAAATTTGCCTTACCATACTTGAGCTTAAATACATATTTTCGGCTCTTGTGGTGAGGAACAGAGTTTCGACTTCGGGATTCAGTTTACTGTTGGTAAGAGCCATCTGAAATTCATACTCGAAGTCGGAAAGAGCACGCAGACCCTTAATAATTGCACAGGCATTCTTTTCTTTCGCATAGTCTGCAAGAAGGCCGTCAGAGAACTCAACCTCAATGTTTGGAAGGTCCTTTGTGCACTGTTTTATAAGGTCCACACGTTCTTCGGGAGAGAAGGAGCATTGCTTTTTGGGGTTGAACATAACTACAACAATAAGCTTAGAAAAAAGCTTTGCGGCACGGTGGATAATATCCAAATGACCGAGAGTAATTGGGTCAAAGCTGCCCGGATATATCGCTGTATCATTCTTCATCACCGGACACCTCCAAAACATATTTGCTGACAATGATTTTTGAGAAACGGTAGTCTTTTACTTTTTTAAGATTACCGTAGCTGTCAGAGAGTTTTACCGAATCGGGATGTTCGCACAAAACCTTACCGCCGTCTTTTATAACAGAAGAGAGCATATTCATTGCACTTTCATAATGCCCTGCAAAATAGGGTGGGTCGAGAAAGCAGATATCAAACTTGTCCTTTGTTCCGGCAAGGAAAGAAGAAAAATCACTTCTTACTACCATTGCTTTGTGGGAAAGCTCGCAGGTTTTGAGATTCTCATTAATAATATCAACCGAAGCCTTAGAGTTATCGCAGAAAACGGCTGAGTCGGCGCCTCGGCTTAATGCTTCAATGCCCATTTGTCCGCAACCGGCAAAAAGGTCTAAAACCTTACTGTTTTCAAGCTCAAAGTGAATTGCGCTGAAAACTGCTTCCTTTACCTTCTCGGTGGTAGGACGTACATCGTTTCCCGGCAGAGTACGCAGTCGCTTGTTGCGGGCGCTTCCGGTAATAACACGCATAACAAAACTCCTATATATACATATCTATACTATATTATCACACTAAACCTATACTTTTGTCAATAGAAAGTTATAAAAAAGACCAAAATAATGCTTAATGAAACAAAAACCTCGGCTGGGCCGAGGTTTGATTTATTATTTAATTTTGTTTGCTGTGGTATCCTTTTGGATAACATCGTGAGCGCCGCCCTCAATAATACTTGTTGCAGAAACGAGGGTGAGCTTTGCTTTATGCTGGAGCTCAGGTATGTTGAGCGCTCCGCAGTTGCACATTGTGGATTTAACCTTCATAAGAGAAAGGTTTACATTATCTTTAAGAGTTCCGGCATAGGGAACATAGGAGTCAACACCCTCTTCAAAGGACAGCTTCTTGTCTCCGCCCAGGTCGTAACGCATCCAGTTTCTTGCTCTGTTACTGCCTTCGCCCCAGTACTCCTTGAAGTAGTTGCCGCCGATGTTTACTTTATTAGTGGGGCTTTCATCAAAGCGGGCAAAATAACGGCCGAGCATAAGGAAGTCAGCGCCCATAGCAAGAGCAAGTGTCATATGGTGGTCGTGAACGATACCGCCGTCGGAACAAACAGGAATATACACACCGGTTTTTTCAAAATATTCGTCTCTTGCCTTGCAAACGTCAATAAGAGCGGTTGCCTGACCTCTGCCGATACCTTTGGTTTCACGGGTGATACAAATGGAGCCTCCGCCGATACCTACCTTAATGAAGTCAGCGCCGCACTCGGCAAGGAACATAAAGCCTTCGCGGTCAACAACGTTACCTGCGCCGATTTTAACGGTATCGCCGTATTTTTCTCTTACAAAAGCAATAGTACGCTTCTGCCATTCGCTGAATCCCTCGGAAGAGTCGATACAGAGCACGTCAACACCTGCATTAATAAGGGCAGGGATTCTTTCTTCGTAGTCTCTGGTATTGATACCTGCGCCTACAACATAGCGTTTCTCGTTATCAAGAAGCTCGTTTACATTTTCCTTGTGGGAATCATAGTCCTTACGGAATACCATATATTTAAGGTTACCCTCTTTGGTGATAATGGGAAGAGAATTAAGCTTGTTATCCCAGATAATATCGTTTGCCTGTTTAAGAGTGGTGTTTTCCTCGCCGCAAATGAGTTTGTCAAACGGAGTCATAAATTCGCGAACGGGAGTGGACTTGTCCATACGGCTTACTCTGTAATCTCTGCCGGTAACAATACCTAAAAGCTTTCCGCAGCAGGTACCGTCGTCGGTAACGGCAACAGTAGAGTGACCGGTGGCTTCTTTCAGCGCAATAATATCAGCAAGAGTGGCATCAGGGGTAATGTTGGAATCACTTACAACAAAGCCAGCCTTGTAATTCTTTGCGCGGGCTACCATTGCCGCTTCGTCCTCAATGGACTGAGAACCGAAAATGAAGGAAACGCCGCCCTCTTTAGCGAGAGCAACTGCAAGTCGCTCACCTGATACAGACTGCATAATAGCGCTGGTGAGGGGGATGTTCATAGTTATTGCAGGCTCTTCACCCTTCTTGAATTTAACAAGGGGGGTCTTGAGACTTACATTGGCTGGAATGCAATGCTCAGAGGAATATCCGGGAACTAAAAGATATTCGTTAAAGGTGTGGGATACTTCTTCAAAATAAAAAGCCATAATTTCTTCCTCTCATTCTCATTAAAATATATTATATTAATTATATTCAAAGGGGTGTTTCTTGTCAACAACACTTTAAAGAATTATCGTTTCCTACTGTTAATATAGTAAAAAAATAATAAATTTTGTCTATTTTTATGAATTGAGATAATAAATGAGGCATTTTTTCTTCTTGAAAGAAAAAGATAATTATTGTAAAATAAAGAATAGTTTGAGGTGAAAAAATGAAAATTAATATTAAAAAAGTTTCCTATGAACAGGCTATGAGCACAAAAAAGCCGATTCACAAGAATCCTAAAAAACCGAACATTCTTTTTCGTTCTTTAATAAGGATTCTCTCTATCCCAGATATGCTGGCAACGAAATTTTCCTATACCAAGGAAAGAATGGACAAAGCGGGCAAGGGACCCTATTTTATTTTAATGAATCATTCAAGCTTTATTGATTTAAAAATTGCATATAAAATATTCTATCCCCATCCTTTTAACATAGTGGCAACTACCGATGCTTTTGTGGGTAAAGCTTGGCTTATGCGGCAAATCGGCTGTATCCCCACACAGAAATTCGTTACCGATGCAACCCTTG
>JAZLDA010000002.1:0-1646 GCA_045614505.1 Acutalibacteraceae bacterium
TATATCTCACGGCGCGTCGAGGACGTCGCGCCCTACAATAATGTAATAAATCAGGGCAAAGCATGCAGACGGTCGACTCCCCTCGGCTCCACCAAATGAGAAAACACCTTACCATATGGTAGGGTGTTTTGTTGTTTTATACAGATAGGGAGTCGAACCCGAGAGGGTCTGTGCGATAAGAAAAGTTGCCTGTGGCAAGTTTTCGGCACAGAGCGGCGAAGGCGGGTACTGTTGGCAAAGCCAACGGTCGCCAAGCTATAAGTATGCTTGCTTTGCCCGTTAGTTTTGTGTACCAATGTATATCTCACGGCGCGTCGAGGACGTCGCGCCCTACAATAATGTAATAAATCAGGGCAAAGCATGCAGACGGTCGACTCCCCTCGGCTCCACCAAACGAAAAAAACACCTTACCTTGTGGTGGGGTGTTTTGCTATTTTATGCAGACGGTCGCTCCACTGGCAAGATTTCCGTATCCATAAATACCAATTTTAATCATATTTTTCCTTCATTTTTAGGGCTACAACATAAAATTTCTTTTTATATTTTACTAATTTTATAATCTTGTTGTCAACTATAATACAAAATATATTTTACAAGGAAAAATAATAAGCCCCGGCGTTCCAAAACGCCGAGGCTTTTATTTTATTTCTTCTTTGGTGCTTTGATTTTATTAAGCTTCTTATTTAATTTCAAAAGGTCTTCTTTTGTAAACTTAATATCTGCCATTCCGCCCATTAAAGTAAAGAGTCTTAGTGCAGTAAAGCCGCCCATCATACTCATCATATCGGAATTAATTTCAAAGCCCATTGCTTCCATTTTAGGTTTGCCGCCTTTTTTCTTTTTGCCGCCCATCATTTTTGCAAACAGGCTCATAAAGAGCATTTTACCCCTCATGGTAGCAAGAATGTCGCTCATCTTATCGTTTAAGGAAAGACGTCCTTGTGGGCATTCTATATCAAACCAGTTAAGAATTGCTCCCTTTTCAACAAGTCTGTATTCTTCGTTAAATGTATCTACCTTGCGAATAACGCTTTGGTCTTTACACTCTCCTGCAACAGCTTCAAGGTTTGTTTCACCCTCATTTTTAACTGTAAACTTGAAGAAGTGGTCCTCTGCAGTTTTCTTGTCAACAGATACACCGTTTGCAAAAAGCTCAACCTCAGGAAGATTTGAATAAACAGTAACTACTGTTTCATCCTCTACCCTATCAATATAACGCTTTGAACAGATATGAACGAACGGCTCATCAGAAAGCCAAGCCTTATAAGCGTAGAAGGAATCTTTTTTATACTTACGGTCAAAGGTTACAAGGCCTTTGTGGTTTTGTCCGTTTTCGCCGCCTTCGTTTCTTGCATCGGCGCCGAAATCAAACATATTCCAAACGTGGGTTGCCCACATATACTTGCGTGAGAAGAACTGCTTTATAAGCCCCTCGTGATAGTAAGACTGATATTCTTCAGTGTAGTCGCCTTGCTTCGGGTCAGAGGTATGCCAGTTAAGAGCTACACAACCGTACTCGGAGCAACCGATAGGAATATTTGGATGTGTAGCATGGAATTTATCGAACCAAGGTCCGTTCATAGAGGTTTCTCCGCCGTACCAACCGAAATAATGGTTGTATGAAACTACGTCGGGAATCTGGAGAT
>JAZLDA010000003.1:0-41025 GCA_045614505.1 Acutalibacteraceae bacterium
GTTGGCATAGAATCAACCAATGTGCCGTCAAAATCGAATAAATACGTTTTCACTTTAAACACCTCTTTAGTGTAATTATAGCATAAAAGTGGCGAAGCCGAAATCATTATTCATCAGCGTAAGCGACTTCAATATTCATTATTCATTCGAAAATCCGTTCCTTTTAAATGAATAATGAATGATGAATATTGAAAAATGAATAATATAAACGAAAACCCGCCCACTTCGTGAACGGATTTTCGTATGTCTCTCGTGTCCGAAAAAGAACTGGGTGAAAATCCGATTTTCTTTCAATTAGTAATCTGTATCCACCAAATACCAATGGTCTTTCAATTTTTCCACATTAGTAATTGGATGTCCTGACTCATTTGCATAAATCAACGATTCATCGACAGAAGAATATATCAGTTCGATAGAACCGCTTAGCATTCCTCTAAACACCCAAAAAGAAATTACTTGCTCGTTATCATTTTGATAAACAAATATCTCCCCATCTGAACTTAAATGCCCATATCCTTTTGGTAATTTTGCATTACCTAAATGATCCGTTATGATCTCCCCGTCTTTAATCATTTCAACAATCTCAAGTCTATCTTTTTCAAGCAATGTCAATTCAAAGTTGACTTTAGCCATTCTGAAAGGAAAGAAAAAAATAAAAATTACGCTAATAATTGAAATTCCAAGGGAAATACATGAACTCAACCGATTTTTATTTCGAACAACAAAAACAATTGAAATAATCATACTCGCAATTAATACGATTATGGCAAGGCATAGAGGAATTAATCCAAAAATAAAATACCTGTTAATCAAAAAATCTGAATACCAGAAGCATAAAAAATTTAAAGCAAAAGCAAATGTAGCGAAAAATACACCATAATATTTTTTCATATCATCACCGCCTTAGGTTTATTATAGCATAAAAGCAAAAATAAATCAATGCGGAGCATTGTATATCATCAATTCCGCAAGGAATTGCATATCATCAAAACGAAGTTTTGTATATCATCATTGCGAAAGGTTTTGATACACGCTAACGCGTGATGATATACAGTCCTAACGGACTGATGAGATACAACGATAGCGTTGCTATCGTTGATGATATGCCATTGCTTTCGCAATGGATAAAAAAACACTCGTTCAAGAGAACGAGTGTTTTTTGTCATTCGTGTCCGAAAAAGAACTGGTCAAAACCGAGGATTTTCTTTAACTCCAACTTATTTAATATACTTTTCAAGCTCAACTTTAATAATATCTTGTTTCTCTACTGTAAATCCAGAAAACAAATGATATCTTTTTCTCGCAAAAATCCGAAGAATAGGAATCAAATCTATTTTTGTCTTATCAATTTCCAAAGTCAAAACCCCATTATCTTCTGAGAATCTTTCGATTGCAGAAAAAGGTATTGTCCTTATAGGTACAACAAAAATAAAAGCTAACACATTGATTGCAGTTGCCGTATTATGAATTCCATTCTCATCTATCACAAAAGCATAACCAAATAGCACTTGTCTTATCAATGTAAAAAATGAAAATGTCCACGATAATACAACTACACCAATTGCGATAGTAAACAACATTTTGGTTTGACTATCCATTGGCGTATTATCTTCCATCAAAATCTCATTTGTATTCAAAAAATACACACCACCATACCAGCCAAACACAACAATACCTAATAAAAGTATAGAAACAATATAAAACTTCAAATTCAATTTAGCCTTAAACTTCATTACCACCACCGCCTTGGGTTTATTATAGCATAAAAGCGGAAATAAATCAATGCGGAGGGTTGTATCATTTTTGCCGAAGGCAAAACATCGTTTACACCGCAAGGTGTAACATCGTTGATGCGAAGCATCACATCGTTTTTGACGAAGTCAAAACATCGTTTATGGCGTTAGCCATAACATCGTTTTGTGTCCGCCAAGACGGAATGATGTTAGCCTTCGGCTAAATGATGTTGCGAGTCAACTCGCAAACGATGTTGTGACCTTACGGACACAAACACAAAAAGAAAAGACACGATTTTCATCGTATCTTTTCTTTTTGGAGCTGCTAACCAGATTTGAACTGGTGACCTCATCCTTACCAAGGATGTGCTCTACCACCTGAGCCATAGCAGCATTGACAACGTTAATTATTATAACGGCTAATATGTAAAAAGTCAAGCATTATTTTAGATTTTAGATAAAAAGAAAAAACTCCGTTCTGTTGAACGGAGTTTTTGTTAATAATTGAATATCAATTATTCGTTGATAGCGGTAACAACGCCGGAACCAACGGTACGGCCACCTTCACGGATAGCGAAACGAAGACCCTCTTCGATAGCGATAGGAGTGATGAGCTCAACGTCCATCTCTACGTTATCGCCAGGCATACACATCTCGGTGCCTGCGGGCAGAGATACAACGCCGGTAACGTCAGTAGTTCTGAGGTAGAACTGGGGACGATAGTTGTTGAAGAAAGGAGTATGACGTCCGCCCTCTTCCTTGGTAAGGATATAAACCTGACCATGGAACTTGGTGTGGGGGTTAATAGAACCGGTCTTACAAAGAACCTGGCCACGCTCAACGCCTTCACGGTCTACACCACGAAGGAGAGCACCGATGTTATCGCCAGCCTCACAGTAATCAAGAGTCTTACGGAACATTTCCATAGAGGTAACAACAGTCTTCTTTCTCTCTTCGGTAAGACCGATGATTTCAACTTCGTCACCAGCATGGAGCTGACCACGCTCAACACGACCGGTAACAACGGTACCACGGCCGGAGATGGTCATAACGTCCTCGATAGGCATAAGGAAGGGCATATCAGCCTTACGGTCAGGAGTAGGAATGTAAGAGTCAACAGCATCCATAAGCTCAGCAATAGGAGCATAAGCAGCATCGCTGGGATCAGAGGAAGCGCACTCGAGAGCTACAAGAGCAGAACCCTTAACGATAGGAGTATCGTCGCCGGGGAACTCGTACTTGTCGAGAGTCTCACGGATTTCCATTTCAACGAGCTCGAGAAGCTCAGGATCGTCAACCTGGTCAACCTTGTTCATGAATACAACGATGTAAGGAACGCCAACCTGACGAGCAAGAAGGAGATGCTCCTTGGTCTGAGCCATAGGACCATCAGTAGAAGCGATAACGAGGATAGCACCGTCCATCTGAGCAGCACCGGTGATCATGTTCTTAACATAGTCAGCGTGTCCGGGGCAGTCAACGTGTGCATAGTGACGAGAATCGGTCTCGTACTCAACGTGTGCGGTATTGATAGTAATACCACGCTCTCTCTCTTCGGGAGCCTTATCGATGTTTGCATAATCCTCGAATGCAGCCTGACCCTTTAAAGAAAGGTACTTAGTAATAGCAGCGGTAAGAGTGGTCTTACCATGGTCAACGTGACCGATAGTTCCAATGTTTACATGGGGTTTGGTACGTTCAAAATGTGCTTTTGCCATTTTTGAATTCCTCCTAAAATTTAATTGATAGCTACGCTATTCATAGTTTAACAAATTTGATTACAAATTTCAAGACTTTTTATTATAAATTAGTCTTTCTTTGTACGAGAAGAGATAATCTTCTCAGCAACGCTCTTGGGAACGGGCTTGTAGCCGTCGGGTTCCATTACATACTGACCGCGTCCCTGAGTCTTGGAACGAAGGTCGGTTGCATAGCCGAACATATCAGCCAGCGGAACGTGAGCGTTTATCTGCTTAACATTGCCGCGATCCTCAAATCCGAGGATTTCGCCACGACGAGCGATAAGGTCGCCCTGTACAGTACCGAAGTACTCTTCAGGAACGTTAACAGCAACCTTCATAATGGGTTCAAGGAGCACGGGGTCAGCTTTTCTTGCAGCCTCTTTGAATGCCATAGAACCGGCAATCTTAAATGCCATTTCAGAAGAGTCAACTTCGTGGTAAGAACCATCATAAAGAGTAACCTTAACGTCAACAACAGGATAGCTTGCAAGTACACCTGCAGTAAGCGCACCCTTGATACCGGTATCAACAGCGGGGATATATTCCTTGGGAATAGCACCGCCGGTTACAGAGTTAATAAACTCATAACCCTTGCCGGACTCGTTAGGCTCAAGAATGATCTTAACGTGACCGTACTGACCGGAACCACCAGACTGGCGCTTATACTTGGTTTCATGGTCAACCTTCTGACGAACGGTTTCCTTGTAAGCAACCTGGGGAGCACCTACATTAGCTTCAACCTTAAACTCACGAAGGAGACGGTCAACGATAATTTCAAGATGCAACTCACCCATACCGGCGATAATGGTCTGGCCGGTTTCTTCGTCGGTGTAAGCCTTAAATGTGGGATCTTCCTCTGCAAGTTTTGCAAGAGCAATACCCATCTTCTCCTGACCTGCCTTGGTCTTGGGTTCAACCGCAACACGGATAACAGGCTCGGGGAAGTTCATAGATTCAAGAATAACCGGATGCTTTTCATCACAAAGAGTATCACCGGTTGTGGTGTTTTTGAGACCTACCGCAGCGGCGATATCACCGGCATAGCAGGTTTCAAGGTCTTCTCTGTGGTTAGCGTGCATCTGGAGAATACGACCCATTCTTTCCTTGTTATCCTTAACAGAGTTGTAAACGGTAGCACCGGAATCAACAGTACCGGAATAAACACGGAAGTAGCAAATCTTACCTACAAACGGGTCGGTAGCAACCTTAAATGCAAGAGCTGCAAAAGGCTCGTTATCGGAAGAATGACGAACTTCGTCCTCTTCGGTATCGGGGTTAACGCCCTTAATAGCTTCAATGTCGGTAGGAGCCGGCATATAGTCAATAATAGCATCAAGTAAGGGCTGAACACCCTTGTTACGATAAGAAGTACCGCAGCAAACGGGAACCATAGCGTTCTCGATGGTTGCTTTACGGATAATCTTCTTAATCTGCTCAACGGTGGGTTCCTCACCTTCGAAGTATTTCTCCATAAGCTCATCGTCCTGTTCAACAACAGACTCAATAAGAGCGGTACGGTACTTCTCAGCAAGTTCCTTCATATCCTCGGGAATTTCTTCCTCGCGGACATCTTTACCCATATCGTCGTAATAAATTTCAGCAACATTATTAACCAGGTCAACAATACCGCGGAAAGTGTCTTCAGAACCGATAGGCAACTGAATCGGAACCGCATTACACTGTAAACGATCCTTAACCATGTCAAGAACATGGTAGAAGTCAGCACCCATAATGTCCATTTTATTAACATAAATCATTCTGGGTACTTTGTATTCATCAGCCTGTCTCCAAACGGTTTCAGACTGAGGCTCAACACCACCCTTTGCGCACATTACGGTTACAGAACCGTCAAGTACACGCAAAGAACGCTGAACTTCAACAGTAAAGTCAACGTGACCGGGAGTGTCGATAATATTGATACGATGGTCTTTCCAGAAGCAAGTGGTAGCAGCAGAAGTGATGGTAATACCTCTCTCCTGCTCCTGTTCCATCCAGTCCATGGTGGCGCCGCCATCATGGGTCTCACCCATCTTGTGATTCTTACCTGTGTAGAAAAGAATACGTTCGGTGGTGGTGGTTTTACCAGCATCGATGTGAGCCATAATACCAATATTTCTGGTCATTTCAAGAGATACCTTTCTTGGCATAACTTAAACCTCCATAGTAATATCAGTAGTAAAAGACTACCATCTGTAATGTGCAAATGCTCTGTTGGCTTCAGCCATCTTATGAGTATCTTCGCGCTTCTTAGCAGCTCCGCCGAGACCGTTAACGGCATCAAGGATTTCTGCTGCGAGACGCTCTTTCATAGTTCTTTCAGAACGAGCACGGCTGTAAGTAGTCAGCCAGCGCAGACCGAGAGTCTGCTTTCTTTCGGGACGAACCTCGAACGGAACCTGATAGGTTGCACCGCCCTTACGAACGGCCTTAACTTCGAGCTGGGGCATGATATTTTCCATGGCAGCATCGAAAACTTCGAGAGCTTCCTTCCCGGTTTTTTCACTAATAATGTCGAAAGCACCATATACAATCTTCTGAGCTACACCCTTCTTACCGTCTAACATAACGTTGTTGATAAGACGAGTAACTACCTTAGAATTGTAAACCGGATCCGGCAATACATCGCGTTTAGCAATAATACCTCTTCTTGGCACTTTACTTCCCTCCTTCATAATGATGATATCATAGGTACTCGAGTGACAAATTCCCGTACGCACCAAGCAAAGGCGTATAATTATATATATACACCGCTACTTGTACAATGCAGCAGAGATTCGTCTGATTATTTACCTGCTTTAGGACGTTTAGCACCGTACTTTGAACGGCTCTGCATTCTCTTTGCAACACCCTGTGCGTCAAGTGTACCACGAATAATATGGTAACGAACACCAGGGAGGTCCTTAACACGTCCGCCACGGATCAAAACAACGCTGTGTTCCTGGAGATTGTGACCAATACCGGGAATGTAAGCAGATACTTCGATACCGTTACTAAGTCTAACTCTGGCAATCTTACGAAGAGCGGAGTTCGGCTTTTTCGGAGTTGCAGTCTTTACGGCTGTGCAGACGCCTCTCTTCTGCGGAGAATCATTGTCGGTCTGCTTACGCTTCATAGAGTTGTAACCCTTAAGCAGTGCAGGAGCCTTCGCTTTCTTCTCAACATTTTCACGTCCA
Source organism: Acutalibacteraceae bacterium (assembly GCA_045614505.1). Taxonomy (GTDB): domain Bacteria; phylum Bacillota; class Clostridia; order Oscillospirales; family Acutalibacteraceae; genus SIG607. Next base: position 6,649 of record JAZLDA010000003.1, read on the forward strand.
CTACGAACCAACTGGTTAAAAGTAGGCATAACACACCTCCTCATTAAAAATGTATATGACGCAGACAGGAAAATCCTGCCTGCGTTATATCTATTCATCATGCAAAACACAGTTTCACATACTATTGAATTTTAGCACCAAAATCACAGCTTGTCAATAGTCTTTAAATAATTTTTTCAAAAATTTGCTAAATTATTCAGCTATTGCGGTAATTTGGGTTTCATCAGCCACTGTTTCAGCAGATTCAGAGCTGATATCCTTAAGCTTCATACCTGTACCTGCAGGAATAAGCTTACCGATAATAACATTTTCTTTAAGTCCGAAGAGCGGGTCAACCTTACCCTTAATAGCAGCTTCGGTGAGGACACGTGTAGTCTCCTGGAAGGAAGCGGCAGAAAGGAAGGATTCGGTAGCAAGAGAAGCCTTGGTAATACCAAGCAACAAAGGCTTATAAGAAGCGGTAACAAGTCCCACCTCACCTGCCTCAATACGAGCTTCAATAGCTCTGTTGGCAGCTCTTACATCTTCAACGTCATAGCGAACATTCTGAAGCAGCTCGGTTGAACCGGGATCGGTAATGAGATACTTCTTCATCATCTGACGGATTATAACCTCAATGTGCTTATCGTTGATATCAACACCCTGTGTACGGTAAGCGTTCTGAATTTCAGCAATAATATAGTGCTGAACTGCTTCGGGCCCCTGTGCCTCAAGGATATCCTGAGGATACTTGGAACCGGAAATAAGAAGCTGACCGGGGAGAACGAAATCTCCGTCCTGTACAAGGGGATTAACACCGTACGGAATAGCAATCTTTTCTTCGGTTTTATCATTGCGGATATTGATTATCTTACTCTTCTTTTCATCAACGACAGTTACCTGACCGCCGATTTTAGCAATAAGACCGCAGTGTTTCGGACGGCGAGCTTCAAAGAGCTCTTCAACACGGGGAAGACCCTGTGTAATATCTTCGGTACTTGCAATACCGCCGGTATGGAAGGTACGCATGGTAAGCTGGGTACCGGGCTCACCGATAGACTGAGCAGCAACGATACCTACAGCCTCACCTGTTGTAACAGGCTTACCGGTTGCAAGGTTAGCACCGTAACATTTTTTACATACACCGTGGTCGGAAAGACAACTGAGAATAGAACGAATTTCAACTTCGGTGACACCTGTAGCACAGATTTTCTTAGCATCATCTGCTGTCATAAGGGTGTTAGAGTCAACAAGCACCTCACCTGTTGCAGGGTCAACAAAATCGTGGAGAAGGTAACGTCCTGCAAGACGCTCTTCAAGGGGTTCGATGCTATGGTTACCGTCCTTGATTTCGGAAACAAGCAGACCTTCTGTTGTGCCGCAATCATCCTCACGGATAATAACATCCTGAGAAACGTCAACAAGACGACGGGTAAGATAACCAGAGTCAGCAGTACGAAGCGCAGTATCGGCAAGTCCCTTACGAGCACCACGGGAGGAAATAAAGTACTCAAGTACGTTAAGACCTTCACGGTAGTTAGCACGAATGGGAACCTCGATAACCTTACCTGCAGTGTTGGCAATAAGTCCGCGCATACCTGCAAGCTGACGAATCTGGCTCATAGAACCACGGGCGCCGGAGTCAGCCATCATAAAGATGGGGTTGAACTCATCAAGATTATCTTTAAGGGCATCAGCAACATCCTCGGTAGCCTTGTTCCAGATTTCAATAACGTGGCGGCTACGCTCTTCGTTGCTCATAAAACCGCGGCGATACTTCTTGGTAACCTTATCAATTTCAGACTCTGCATCCTTCATAATATCGGTTTTGCTATCAGGAATAACTGCATCAAATACAGCTACTGTGATTGCACCCTTGGTAGAATATTTAAAGCCGGTAGCCTTAATATTGTCAAGAACAATAGAGGAAGCGCTCGTTCCTTTGAGAGCAATACATCTGTCAATGATTTTGCTGAGTTGCTTCTTGCCTACCTTATTCTGAATGATGTCATCGTTACTTTCAACGAAGGTAGCTTTGTCATCTTTTAATGAGAAGGTCCATTCAAGGTCGAGCTCGTGTCCCTCAACACTACGGTTTACGAAACCTAAATCCTGAGGAATGGATTCATTAAAGATAATGAAACCTACAGTACACCATACAAGGCGAGAAAGACCGTCCTCACGGGTGTAACGAACACGGATAGGTGCGTGGAGACCGATAAGACCGTTGGAGTAAGCCATAATAGCTTCATTCTTATCACGGAAGACCTTATTGGCACCTGTTTCCTCTGCCTTTACAATAGTAAGATAGTAAGAACCGAGAACCATATCCTGTGTAGGAACTACAACAGGCTTACCGTCAGAGGGCTTGAGCAGGTTGTTAGCGGCAAGCATAAGGAAGCGTGCCTCAGCCTGAGCCTCAGCAGAAAGCGGTACGTGAACAGCCATCTGGTCACCGTCGAAGTCAGCGTTATAAGCTGTACAAACGAGGGGGTGAAGCTTTAATGCCTTACCTTCAACCAGCACAGGCTCAAATGCCTGAATACCGAGTCTGTGAAGTGTAGGAGCACGGTTAAGAAGAACAGGATGTTCTTTAATAACGGTTTCAAGTGCATCCCAGATATCACCGCTTGCGCGTTCAACTGCTTTTCTTGCAGCCTTGATATTGGGAACCTTCTTTTCTTCAACAAGACGCTTCATTACGAAGGGTTTGAAGAGCTCAAGAGCCATTTCCTTAGGAAGACCGCACTGATACATCTTAAGTTCAGGTCCAACAACGATAACGCTACGGCCTGAATAGTCAACACGCTTACCGAGAAGGTTCTGACGGAAACGTCCCTGCTTACCTTTAAGCATATCGGAAAGAGACTTAAGAGCACGGTTATTAGCACCGGTTACAGCCTTGCCGCGACGACCGTTGTCAATAAGAGCATCAACTGCTTCCTGAAGCATACGCTTTTCATTACGCACAATAATATCGGGAGCGTGGAGTTCAAGAAGACGCTTCAGACGGTTGTTACGGTTAATAACTCGACGGTAAAGGTCGTTAAGGTCGCTGGTAGCGAAACGTCCGCCGTCAAGCTGAACCATAGGACGGATATCCGGAGGGATAACTGGCAGTACATCGAGAATCATCCACTCGGGACGGTTGCCCGAAATACGGAATGCCTCTAAAACCTCAAGACGCTTTAAAATGCGTACGCGCTTCTGACCGCTTGCAGTCTCAAGCTCCTCACGCAGTTCAGCGCAGGTTTTCTCAAGGTCGATTTCGCAAAGAAGCTTCTTTATAGCTTCAGCACCCATTTCTGCTACGAAATCGTCCTCATATTTTTCCCTCATATCACGGTACTGCTTTTCGTTAAGAAGTTGCTTCTTCTCAAGAGGAGTATTACCGGGATCGGTAACAATGTACTGAGAGAAGTAAAGTACCTGTTCAAGAGCTTTGGGAGAAATATCCAGAGCAAGTCCCATACGGGAAGGAATTGTTTTGAAATACCATATATGGCATACGGGAGCGGCAAGCTCAATCGTACCCATACGCTCTCTACGAACCTTTGCACGTGTAACTTCAACACCGCAGCGTTCGCAGATTTTACCCTTATAGCGGATGCGCTTATATTTACCGCAATGACATTCCCAGTCCTTGGTAGGTCCGAAAATACGCTCGCAGTAAAGACCCTGCTGTTCGGGCTTTAAGGTTCTGTAGTTAATGGTCTCGGGCTTGGTAACCTCGCCGTAAGACCAGCTTCTGATCTGTTCAGGAGACGCAAGGCCTATTTTTATAGACTCGTACTCAATATTGTTATCCATTCGCGTTTCCTCCCTTAGTTATTTTCATCATAGGCAGAGAAATCTTCCTCGGTAATTTCCTCGGTTATCTCTTCCCCGTTTTCATCCTGAAGTGTATATCCGTCAGGAGTACCATCAAGAACAGTTTCCTGTTCGAGAGTTTCATCATTTGCAGGTACGAAGGGCAATCCGATGTCTTCATCTTCTTCAAAGGACTGTTTTAAGTCAATTTCATTGTTATCGGCATCAAGCACCTTAACATCAAGAGCAAGAGACTGGAGCTCCTTAATAAGAACCTTAAAGGATTCGGGAACGCCTGCCTTAGGAACATTCTGTCCCTTAACGATTGACTCATAGGTCTTAACACGTCCTACAACATCATCCGACTTAACAGTAAGAATTTCCTGCAGAGTATAGGCTGCACCGTAAGCTTCAAGAGCCCAAACTTCCATTTCACCGAAACGCTGGCCGCCGAACTGAGCTTTACCGCCGAGAGGCTGCTGAGTAACAAGTGAGTACGGACCGGTAGAACGGGCATGAATCTTATCGTCAACAAGATGATGGAGCTTGAGATAATACATATAACCGACGGTTACGGGATTATCAAAACGCTCACCGGTACGGCCGTCGTTAAGGAAGGTCTTACCGTCAACAACCTTAAGCTTACCCTGGAGAGCAAGCTCTACAAGAGCCGCTTCATCATTTCTTACATTTTCATCAAGACGGCGGATATCACGCTTACCGTCTTCGGTAACTACCTCTTCAACGAGAAGTTTACCTGCAAGAGGCTCAAGGAACATTTTGTTTTCCGGGTTAAACATTATTTCACGGCAAACGCCGGCTTCAATAAAGGACTGAATAATATCAGACTCATGAGCGCCGTCGAATACAGGTGTGCAAATCTTCCAGCCGAGCTTGCTTGCAGCATAGCCCAGATGAACTTCAAGTACCTGACCGATGTTCATACGTGAAGGAACGCCCAGAGGATTAAGAACGATATCCAGAGGAGTACCGTCTGGCAAGTAAGGCATATCTTCACTGGGTAAAATACGGGATACAACACCCTTATTACCGTGACGACCAGCCATCTTATCACCGACAGAAATCTTTCTCTTCTGTGCAATATAGCAACGTACTACAAGATTAACGCCGGGGCTGAGTTCTGAAGAGTTTTCTCTGTCAAATACCTTAACATCAACGATAGTACCGTATTCACCGTGAGGAACGCGCAGAGAGGTATCACGCACTTCTCTTGCCTTCTCACCGAATATTGCACGGAGAAGTCTTTCTTCAGCAGTAAGCTCGGTTTCACCCTTGGGAGTAACCTTACCTACAAGGATATCTCCTGCAGTAACCTCAGCACCTACACGGATAATGCCGCGCTCGTCAAGGTCACGGAGAGCATCTTCGCCCACATTGGGGATATCACGGGTAATATCTTCAGGTCCGAGTTTGGTATCTCTTGCCTCAATTTCATATTCTTCAATATGAATGGAGGTGTACATATCCTCTCGAACGAGTTTTTCATTAATAAGGACAGCGTCCTCGTAGTTATAGCCTTCCCAGGTCATAAAGCCGATAAGAGCGTTTCTGCCGAGGCTTATTTCACCGTTACTGGTAGCAGGACCGTCGGCAATTACTTCATTAGCCTGAACCTTCTGTCCTACATTTACAATAGGCTTCTGATTGATACATGTGCCGTGGTTGGAGCGCAAGAACTTAATGAGATTATATTCATCAATCTCACCGGTTTCTGCTTTGATGCGAATAGTATCGGCAGATACATATTCTACAGTACCTGCACGGTTTGCAAGTACAACAACACCGGAGTCAACTGCAGCCTTATATTCCATACCGGTTGCAACAATAGGACTTTCGGTTTTGAGAAGCGGAACAGCCTGCTTCTGCATGTTTGAGCCCATGAGTGCACGGTTGGTATCATCGTTCTCAAGGAATGGTATCATTGCAGTTGCAACAGAAACCACCATCTTGGGAGAAACGTCCATAAAGTCAGCCTGAGCAGCTTCAACCTCAAGGAATCCGTCACGGTAACGAGCATTAACCTTGGAACGAATAAAATATCCGTTTTCATCCAAAGGCTCGTTGGCCTGAGCTACATAGTAATCGTCCTCTTCGTCAGCTGTCATATAAACTACTTCTTCAAGAACTCTGCCTGTAGCCTTATCAACTTTTCTGAAAGGTGCTTCAACAAAGCCGTATTCGTTAATACGTGCAAATGTAGCAAGGTAGGAAATAAGACCGATATTAGGTCCTTCAGGTGTCTCAATAGGACACATACGTCCGTAATGGGTGTAGTGAACGTCACGGACCTCGAAGGACGCTCTGTCTCTGGACAGACCGCCGGGACCGAGCGCGGAAAGACGACGCTTATGAGTAAGCTCTGAAAGAGGATTGGTCTGGTCCATAAACTGAGACAGCGGAGAAGAACCGAAGAATTCCTTAATAGCTGCAACAACAGGACGGATATTGATAAGGGACTGAGGAGTAGCATTGTCTACATCCTGAGCCTGAAGAGTCATTTTTTCGCGTACAACACGTTCCATACGGGAGAAGCCGATACGGAACTGGTTCTGAAGAAGCTCGCCTACAGAACGAATACGACGGTTACCAAGATGGTCAATGTCATCGGTATTACCTACTCCGCTGTTAAGACCAACGAAATAGTTAATGGAAGCAAAAATATCATCAATGGTAATGTGCTTGGGAATAAGATTATCTACATTAGCGGCAATAGCCTCACGGATAGCCTCTTCCCCTTCGTTGTTCTCTAAAATATCCTTAAGACAAGCAAAAGAAACATCTTCATTTATGCGAAGGTCAGATACGTCAAAGTCGATAAAGTCCTTGATATTAACCATACCGTTGGAAAGAACCTTAACCTCACGGTTATTGCCCTCAGCATCAACAGCATACACATACGCCTCGCATACACCCTTGCGCTGAATAATACCCGCAAGCTCCTTTGTGATCACGGTATCGGGCTCGGCAATAATTTCACCGGTCATAGGATCAACAACAGGACGCGAAACAGCATGACCCACAAGACGTGCGCCTATAGCCAGTTTCTTATTATACTTGTAACGTCCTACTCGGGAGATATCGTAACGGCGCGCATCAAAGAACAACTGAGAAAGATAGTTCTCTGCACCCTCAACAGTTACGGGCTCGCTGGGACGAAGCTTTTTATAAAGCTCTATAAGAGCCTCAGCCTTTGACGAAATGCCGTCAGCCTCCATAGTAGCTGAAAGACATTCATTACTGCCGAAAAGCTCGGTAATCTGTTCATTAGTTTCAACACCAAGAGAACGGATAAGAACGGTAACAGGAATCTTACGGTTCTTGTCAATACGAACATAAATCACATCATTCATAGAGGACTCATATTCAAGCCAAGCACCGCGGTTAGGAATAATGGTAGATGTATAAAGACGCTTACCGGTTTTAACATCGGCAGTCACATCATAATATACACCGGGAGAACGAACGAGCTGTGAAACCACAGTACGCTCTGCACCGTTAATAACGAAAGTACCGGATTCGGTCATCAACGGGAAGTCTCCCATAAACACTTCGCTTTCTTTAATCTCACCTGTTTCATTATTGAGCAGACGGGCAGTAACGCGAAGGGGAGCAGCATAAGTAGTATCTCTTGCTTTGCACTCCGTTACATCATACTTCGGTTTTTCGTCAAGGCGATAGTCGATAAAATCAAGAACAAGATTACCGGTGTAATCGGTTATTGATGACATATCGCGGAATACTTCCTTGAGTCCCTCTTCGATAAACCATTTGTATGAATTCTTCTGAATCTCAATGAGGTTAGGCATATCAATAACTTCATTGATCTTGGAGAATGTCATACGAGTGTTTTTTCCCAGTTGTACAGGTTTTACCTTAACTGTTGACTCCATAGGTTTTAAATCACTCCTCCAAAATTTTACGGTTTAAACCGCATTAACTCCAATGTTGTAAAATGACCGTAATATTATAAATATACTGACGTATACGCATACTACGAGCCATAATATCCCATCATTAGCGAATACTTATTATATTATACTTTCAAATTTAAGTCAAGTATTTTTTTGCATATTTTAGAAAAATTTAAACCGCCTGACAAAATCAGGCGGTTTTTCCATTAATTAACTATTGTTATCTTCTCGTACAAGGTTTCAACTACCGTGTCGTTTACATATATAGACTCAATATAATTATTGCCATATACTTCCTTTACCTCATCAGCGGTTGTATTATAAATTTTTGCAATCTCATCGGTTTTAGCATTCACAGCTTCGCTAGTAACCTTAAGTCCCAAAGCATCAAAGCAGGCGTACATAATTACCTCTGATTTGAGAATGTCCTCTTTGAAAGCAGCTTCATCCATACCGTTGGCTGAAAGGAAGCTTTCAAAGGTATAACCGTAATTCGTAGCGTAATTGGTGTAGTATTGCTTATAATAACCATATCCGTTACCGTGTTTATCCGGCGGCAGTTTTTTCACTGTACTGTTATTGATAATGTAATTGTAAACATAGTTTTTAATACATTCTTTTTCAAGTTCTTTAAGGTAAGCATCTGCGGAATCAAAGCCTGCAGCAGCGGCAAAATCATCGTTAACTTCAGAATAAGTACGCTTTACCGAATTAACGGTAACGGTAAATACTGCATCCGTTCCTGAAAGTTTAATTGTCTTTGAGCCTGTTTCAAGGTCTGTTGAATCGTTATAACCCTCCGGGAAGGTAACGTTAATATCAACAGTATCGCCGATTTTAACACCTATAAGTTGTTCTTCAAATCCGTCTATAAATTGACCTGAACCGATTGTAAGGTCAAATTCCTCTGCAGTACCTCCTGTGAAAGCGACACCGTCAACCTTGCCTGCATAGTCAATGTTTGCAACATCTCCGTCTGCGACAACTCCCTCTTCAACTGAATAAGGGTAAGCATTTAAATCTGAATTTAAAGCATTTTTATAAGCTTCAAGGTAATCTTCCGATTTAAGGTCAACGGTAATGTTTTCAATGTCGCACAGCTCAACGTAATCTTTAAGACCCTTTACATAATTAAGTCTGTCCATGTCACCGCAGCCCACAAGAGTAAACGTCATAAGCAGGGTTATGAGTAAAAGCGCAATAATTCTTTTCATTTTAATTTCCCCCTATTAATTATTGTTTTCCAGCTGTCCCGTCGAGGAAGCCTTAAGATAAGCATTTATAAAGCCGTCTATATCGCCGTCCATAACAGCATTGATATTGGAATATTCAAAGCCGGTACGGTGGTCCTTTGCAAGGGTATATGGCATAAATACATAGGACCTTATCTGCGAGCCCCAGGCAATTTCCTTCTGCACGCCTTTTATATCTTCAATTTTATCAAGATGCTCTCGCTCTTTGATTTCAACAAGCTTGGATTTAAGCATACGAAGACAGGTATCCTTATTCTGGAACTGACTGCGTTCGGTCTGACAGGCAACTACGATTCCTGTGGGAATATGGGTGATACGAACAGCAGACGATGTTTTATTGATGTGCTGTCCGCCTGCGCCGCTGCTTCGGTAAGTATCCACTTTAAGGTCTTCGTCTCTGATAGTTATTTCAACGTCATCGGTAATTTCCGGCATAACCTCAAGAGAAGCAAAGGATGTGTGGCGTCGTCCCGAGGAGTCAAAGGGAGATACACGCACAAGTCTGTGAACGCCGTGTTCGCTCTTTAAATAACCGTATGCGTTAAGTCCCTCAATGGTAAGGGTGGCACTTTTAAGACCCGCTTCATCGCCGTCAAGGAAGTCCACCATAGAGGTTTTAAATCCGTGACGCTCCGCCCAACGGGTAAATAGACGCACCAGCATCTGATTCCAGTCCTGAGCCTCGGTTCCGCCCGCTCCTGCGTGGAAAGTAAGTATTGCGTTGTTTCTATCATACTCACCTACAAGCAGTGTTTCAAGTCTCTGTGACTCAAGGCTCTTTTCATAGGCTTCTAACTCGGAATTGATGTCGTCAAGCATTGACTCATCCTCTTCCTCATCAGCCATTTCTATTAACACAAGAATGTCATCATAGGAAGCAACAAGCTTATCGTACGCCTCAACCTTATTTTTAAGTGCGCCCAGCTTCTGCAAAACCTCTTGACTTTTCTCCGGATCATCCCAAAAGGAAGCTTCAGCCGTTTTATACTCCAGCTTATCAATTTCCATTTTAGTGGAATCGTAAGCAATAGCATCCTTTAAATCCACCATATCATCGTGGTGAGACAGTATTCTCTGTTTAAGCTCTTCGAAAACTAACATAAAATCTCCTTGTTTCATTATTTCCTTATGGAAAATGCAAACCAATTATCACGGGTAAGTTCCTGTTCGATTATAAAGCCGTTATCAATGATGCTTTGTTTAACCTCATCTGCACGGGAATCAATTATTCCCGAAGCAATGAGAACGGCATCGTCTTTCATATAGTCACCTACATTTTTAAGAAGCCTTATAATAACATCTGCAACAATATTTGCGCAGACTATATCAAATTTACCGCTGACCTTTTCTGCAAGGTCTCCGTGAATATAAGAGGTCTTTTCTGTCACATTATTCATTGCGGCATTTTCCCCTGCTACCTTGACAGCATCCTCATCAATATCCACGCCTATTGCCTCTTTTGCGCCAAGCAGTACCCCTGCAATGCTCAGTATTCCGCTTCCGCAACCGATATCAAGAACACTATCACACTTCTTTGTATACTGTTCCAGCAGATTTAGGCAAAGAGAGGTTGTGGCGTGTGTGCCTGTACCGAAAGCTGCACCGGGGTCTATCTTCAAAACGCTTCTGTTTTGAGTATTATCATATTTCTCCCAGGCGGGAACTACAGCAAGTCGTTCCCCGATTTCGGTGGTATGGAAAAACTTTTTCCAGTATTCATTCCAGTCAATATCGGCAACCGTTGCAAAAGAAACCTCATAGGGGATTTCCTCAGCCCCAAACCTTTCTTTTAAGTAGGCAAGAGATTCTGTGAGATTGTCCGACTTATCTATATAAATATGAATAAAAGCACTGTCACGATCTTTTGCCAGCAAAGCCTCATCAATAAGGTCAACATGAGCTATTTCCCATGCCTGACTTTCCATATCGGAATAATCCTCAATATATATACCGTAAGGCACCGTCATATTAGCAATAGCAGAGGCGGTTTCACACTTTGATGTAGGTATTTTTATAACAATTTCAAACCAATCCATAATATGCTCCTTTTATATATACTTTTATATTCTATCACATAATTGTGATTTTGCAAAGTATTTTTATAATTTTATAATGTTGATTTATTTTTATAATTATTGTATAATGTAGTAAATTATGGGTGGAGGGTTTCTATGATTTATCACAGCGCTCAAACGCAAGAGGTTATATCTAATTTTGAGGTAGACCCGGAAAAAGGACTTCCCACAGGAGTTGCAGACCAACGCATTGTAGAATTCGGCAGCAATTTGCTCACTAAATCAAAAAAGACATCAATGTTAAAAAATGTAACGGCTCAGATTAAAAATCCCGTTAATATCATTTTGACTGTAAGTGCGATTATTGCTTTTGTTGTCAACCTTATATATATAAAGGACATCTGGTATTCCCCTGTTTTGATTATTCTTATGCTTCTCTTAAATATTGCGGTCACTGTTTTTTATCAGAAGCAGAGTGAAAGAACTGCACAGTCCCTTGAAGCTATGAACATTCCGAAAGTCAAGGTGCTTCGTGACGGTATAATTAAAACTATTTTTTCAACATATATCGTCCCCGGAGATATTTTAGTGCTGGAAACCGGAGATTACATAGCGGCAGACGCCCGTCTTATTGATTCGGTGGATTTCAGATGCAACGAAGCCTTTGTTACAGGTGAAGAAATTACCGCAGAAAAGGACCACAACGCTATCCTTGAGGATATCACACCGGTTAAGGACAGGTCCAATATGGTATTCTCGGGAAGTAATGTAATAACCGGCCATGCCAGAGCCGTTGTAACCGAAACCGGTATGAATACCGAAGTGGGAAAAGCTGTCACCTTACTTGAAACCTACAACAGCGTAAACATAAAGCTTAAAGAAAAATTAACCACAGTGGGCAAAATCTCGGCAGTTATGCTTGTCATTTTCTGTATCATTGCCTTTTTCACCAACGTGCTTATTAATTTCAGAAACGGCGAGCCTTTCGCTCTCACCCTTTCACAGTCTCTTCTCAACTCGGTTGTACTTCTTGTTTCGGTTCTCCCCGAGGGTTTGCCCGTTATGGCAGCAGTAGCCATGGGAATATCCATTAAAGCACTTCTTCACAAGGGTATGATAACCAAGGACTTCGCTGTTTTCGATGCGCTTCCCGAGATATCGGTTATCTGTTCCGATAAAACTGGAACTCTTACTCAGGATAAAATGGTTGTAGAAAAAATATTTTGCGGCAAGGAAACAATCAATGCCGATGTAGCCTTTGAGAACGCTTCCTGTGTTAACGTGCTCCGCCTTGCCTCCCTTTGTACCTCTCAGTCCAAAGCAGATGTGGACAGCCCTATGTATAACGATGCAACCGAGCTTGCAATTATTCGCTCGTATGAACAATCGGTAATTCCCGAGGAGAGAGATATTTACAATAACTATCCCCTGCTAACCCGACTCCCCTTCGACTTTGAGAAAAAAATTACAATAACAGTTAATATGATAAACGGTATTCCCTATGCTATTTCAAAGGGTGCGCCCGATTATCTTCTCAATGCTTGCGGATGTGAAAACGACGAAGTCCTTATAAAGACGGTAAACGATTTTGCCGCAAGCGGTATGAGAGTTATTGCTGTTGCATACAAGGAGCTTAGTGAAATTCCCTCTAATCTTGAATACGGTGATTTTGAAGCAGATATGACCTTTGCCGGTCTTATAGCGCTCAGCGACCCGCCCCAGGAGGAGAGCATTTCTCTTGTGGAGGAGTGTGACAAAGGCGGTATCCGCACCGTTATGATAACAGGCGACCATGTGAACACTGCTAAAGCCGTCGCAATAAGACTGGGAATTTTTAAAGAAGGTTCAGAGGTCATAAGCGGTGAAGAGCTGGCAAGTTTGAGTGATGAAGAGCTGCGTGACAATATTCATAAATACTCAGTTTTTGCCCGACTTCTTCCAGACCAGAAGTACCGTATCGTATCTGCCCTTAAAGCACGCGGAATGAAGGTTGCAATTACCGGAGACAGCGTCAACGACGCTCAGGCGTTGAGCATTGCCGACGTAGGCATTGCAATGGGAGAAAAAGGCACTGACGTTGCCAGAGGTGCGGCTGATATTATTATGAATAACAACCGCTTTGCTACCATTATCACCGCCATCAATACTTCCAGAGGACTCTTCTGCGCATTAAGAAAATCCCTTCACTATCTGCTCAGCAGTAATATCGGTGAGCTGATAGCAATCCTTGTTTGCCTTTTTGCTTTCAAGGCCTTCCCCATTTCCGCTCTCCAATTCCTGCTTATTAATATTATTACAGACTTCTTCCCCGTAATGAGTATCTTATCGGACGGTATGCATGAGCACAAGCCGATGACCGCCTTTTCGCCATCCGATAAAGCGCTGTTTACCTTCAAGTCAGTAATAACTACTGCCGTTCAGTCAGTTATGACCGCTGTTTGCGCCATAATCGCCTACGGTATGTCGGTAAATGCAGGAGCAGATTTTTCTTCAACAATGATGTTTACCGTGCTGATTTGCGCACAGCTTTTTGGTATGGTTTCCGCCAAATTTGAAGGACTCTTCTATAAAAACAGGCATTTCAGAGACATTCCCCTGTCAGTTACACTTGGTGTACTGTCACTCATTGCAATACTGTTTGTTGTAACACCTATGGGTGCCTCTTTCGGCTTTACCGTGCTTTCCCTTGCAGATTTTGTAAAAGCAATGTTGCTTTCCTTTACGGTATTCGTTACCGGAGAGCTGACTAAAATAGGATTTACCCTTTACGAAAAATTCAAAGCATAAGTAAAATTAAAACCGCCTGAGGGCGGTTTTAATTATAATGATTATAAATATTTTGTGCTGTTTTTTTATCTATACCCGCAACTGAAGACAGTTCCTCAACTGTTGCGCTTTTAATTTTTTTAAGAGTCTTAAAACGTCCGAATAAAGCGGCAACGCGTTTTTCTCCAACCCCCGGTATCTTTAACAGTTCGCTTTTGGTCATACTCTCAGAACGGCGTTTTTTGTGAAAGGATATAGCAAATCTGTGGGTCTCGTCCTGAATTTTTGTCACAAGAACAAAGGCGCGTCTTGTGGGCTTTATGGCGATATCTCCACCGGAAGTTGCTATAGCTCTTGTACGGTGCTTTGAGTCCTTTACCATACCGAAAATAGGAACAGATAGGTTATGCCTTTCTAAAATCGGCAGAACTGCAGAAAGCTGTCCTTTTCCGCCGTCCAGCAGAATTAGGTCGGGAAGCACTTTAAATGCCTCATCCTCTCCCTTTTCATATTCACACAGTCTTCTGTCAAGTACCTCTGCCATAGAGCGGTAGTCGTCCTGCCCCGAAAAACCCTTGATTTTGAATTTTCTGTAATTTTCTCTCAGTGGTCTTCCGTCACAAAATACCACCATTGCCGCAACATTTTCACTGCCTGAGGTATTGGAAATATCATAAGATTCAATATATCTGGGTGCAGTATCCATACCGAGAAGCTCCGCAAGTTCTGAAATGGCGGCGGTTTCCTTTCCGGTGCGTTCAATTTGTTTTGACAGAGCCTCTGCAGCATTAGAAAGGCACATATCAAGAAGTTTTTTCTGTTCTCCCTTTTGAGGCACTGAAATCTTAACATTATATCCTGCGGTTTCACACAACCATTTTTCGGTTATATCAGCCGATTCGGGAAGTGAGTCAATAATTATACTTTGAGGAATATCATTGCCTCTGCTGTAAAAGCGTATTATAAACTCATTATAGAGCTCAGCCTTTGAAGAGGCATCCTCAAAGATAAAATGTTCTTGGTCGGTAAGATGCCAATCTCTGAATTTCAGCATCTGCACACAGGCAAGAGTGCCAACAACGGCGCAGGCGAAAACATCCTGATTTTTGTGGGCAGAAGAAATAACCTTCTGGCGCTGTGAAATTTTCTTTATGGCTTCAATTCTGTCGCGAAGCTTTGCCGCATATTCAAAATCAAGATTTTCGGCGGCGGCTTCCATCTTCTCTTTAAGATTTTTAATATCCTCTTCCCCGTATCCGCCTTTTTTAATAAATGCAACGGCGCTGTCAACAGCTTCAAGATATTCAGAGAGTGAAATGTTTCCTCTGCAAGGTCCCGAGCACCTGCCAATATGGAAATTAAGACAGGGCTTTGACGGTTTATCAAAGGAACGGTTACAGTCGGGCAGTCGGAAGACCTTCAGCGCTTCATCAACTGCATTTTTAACCATAGCTCCCGAATGATACGGACCTATATATTTTCCGTTTTTTTCTTTTTGCTTTACCCATTCTATTTTTTTCCACTTATCATCGGTTATTTTAACATAATGGTAGCCTTTGTCATCTTTCAGAAGAATGTTATACTTAGGCTGATTCTGCTTTATAAGAGAATTTTCAAGGAGTAACGCTTCAAATTCGGTGTCACAGAGTATATAATCAAAGTCAAAAACATTCATTACCATTTTGCGCACCTTGATATTATGATTTGTATCCGACCCGAAATACTGAGTTACTCGGTTTTTGAGAGCTTTAGCTTTACCGATATATATAATATTACCCTGCTTATCCTTCATAATATAAACACCCGGTGTGAGCGGTAATGTATTAGCCTTTTGCTTTAATTCGTTTTTTCTTTGGTCGCTTATCACTGTAACACCTCCTTTTAGCTTTATATTTATTTTAATATTTTCTTTTTTCTTTTTCAAGAGTTGATTTTTTGACAATTTAATATTAGAATTATATTGGTGAATTTTATGAGATATATTAAGATACTGACAGTAACTGTCATAATGCTGTTATTGTGTGGATGCAGTTCTTCCGAAGATTTTTCTCCTCTGGATTACGCTATTTTAGAAAAACCCAACACAATCACTTCAGAAACAGTTGACGGTTACAGAACTCCCTCTTCTGAAAATTCTTCTGAACAGACAGTTTCCGTTTATTACGCAAATAAAAACAGCAAAAAATTCCACAAACCACAATGTATATACGCCCAGAAGATGAATGATACTTCGGTGCTTTTCGAAAACGACAGAGATGTACTTATTTCTAAGGGATATACTCCCTGCAGTAATTGTAAGCCGTAAGGAAGGGAAAAACTTATATGCCACTTATTAAATGTGAGAAACTTGCAATAGGTTATAATGACAGAACAATTCTGTCAGACTTAAATTTCAGTATTGGAGAAAATGATTATCTCTATATAATCGGTGAGAACGGAAGCGGAAAGAGTACGCTTATTAAAAGTATTTTAAAACTTCAGAAGCCGCTTTCGGGAAAGATAGTGTATTCCCCCCATATTAAAGCAAACGAAATCGGGTATCTTCCTCAGCAAAGCAGTATACAGCGTGATTTCCCAGCAAGTGTTGAAGAAATCGTACTTTCCGGCTGTATAAACCGTTTGGGACTGCGCCCCTTTTACACCGCGAAGAACCGCAAAAAAGCCCGTCATAATATGGAGCTTATGAAGATAGACCATATAAAAAATGAAAGCTATCAAAATTTATCAGGTGGACAACAGCAGCGTGTTCTCCTTGCCCGAGCGCTGACTTCAAGCAGCAAGGCACTTCTTTTGGACGAGCCTGTAACGGGTCTTGACCCTGTTGCGGCTTCCGATATGTATTCCCTTATAGAAACTATAAACAAGGAGTACCGCATTGCCGTAATTATGGTGTCTCACGATATTAACGCCGCCTTTAAATACGCCACGCACATTCTTCATCTTTCCTCTTCGGGAGTCTTTTTCGGCACGAAGGAAGAATACAAGCACAGTGATTTCCACAAAAGATTTTTCGGAGGTGGAATTTATGACTGAATTTTTTGAGATTCTCTCCTACACTTTTATACAGCGAGCCCTTATTGTAGGAACCCTCATTTCCCTTTGTTCGGCACTACTCGGCGTAAGCCTTGTGCTCAAGCGCTATTCTTTAATAGGAGACGGACTCTCCCACGTCGGCTTCGGCGCTCTTGCCGTTGCCGCCGCTTTAGGACTCACCCCGCTGTATGTTGCAATTCCTGTTGTTATAATAGCCGCCGTTTTGCTGCTGAGACTCACTTCAAACAGTAAGCTGAAAGGTGACTCTGCCATAGCTGTAATATCCACCGCCGCACTGGCGGTAGGCGTTATCATTGTTTCGGTAAGCGGTACAAACACCGACCTTTCAAACTATATGTTCGGCAGTATTCTTTCCATAAGCTCCGCTGATACGGCTTTAAGCGTTGTGCTCACACTGATAATTGCATTTCTGTATATTATTTTTTACCACAGAATTTTCGCAATAACCTTTGACGAGGACTTTGCCAGAGCAACCGGCACAAGGGTCTCTCTGTTTAACACACTCCTTGCCGTTCTCACTTCTGTAACGGTAGTAATAGGAATGAGAATGATGGGAACACTTCTTGTTTCAAGTCTTATAATCTTCCCGCCACTCTCAGCAATAAGAATCTGCAAAACCTTTAAAGGAGTCACAATTTCCTCAGCAGTCATTTCGGTATTATCATTCCTTATTGGTTTGTTTTTATCCTATGAACTATCTTTCCCCACAGGTGCTACAATAGTTCTTACAAACCTTAGTGTAATGATACTTTCCTTTATTTACAGAAGATTAATTGATGCAATAAAACGCAAAAAATCGGGCTCATAAAGAACCCGATTTTCTTTTTATATAGTTTCTGCAATAACTGCCTTTATTGTGTGCATACGGTTTTCAGCCTCACGGAAGACTATGGAGCGCTCACTTTCGAACACTTCGTTTGTTACCTCCATACTGTCTCTGCCGAATTTCTCGCCCATTTCCTTGCCTACACCGGTTTTAAGGTCAT
This sequence comes from Acutalibacteraceae bacterium, assembly GCA_045614505.1. Lineage (GTDB taxonomy): Bacteria > Bacillota > Clostridia > Oscillospirales > Acutalibacteraceae > SIG607. The sequence goes on from JAZLDA010000003.1 coordinate 24,444, forward strand.
GGTAAGCAGGCAGACAGTGCATAAATACTGCGTTATCGGCGGCGGCATCCATAAGGGCGGAATTCACCTGATAGGGAGAAAGCTCGCTGATTCTCTCTTCCCAGACTTCAACCGGCTCGCCCATAGATACCCAAACGTCTGTGTATATTACATTAGCGTCTTTAACCGCCTTTATGGGGTCGGTTTCAAAATTAAGGGTAGCACCGCTCTTTTCAGCTAATGCTTTGCAGGTATCAATAAGTTCCTTTTCGGGCATATATTTTTCGGGAGCGCAAGCGGTAAAATTAAGACCCATAATTGCACAGCCCACCATAAGGGAATTACCCATATTATAACGGGCGTCTCCCATATATACAAAGTTGATTCCTTTAAGATATCCGAACTGTTCTTTGATGGTTAAGAAATCTGCAAGTATCTGTGTGGGGTGGAATTCATTGGTAAGACCGTTCCACACCGGAACACTTGCATACTCTGCCAGCTCTTCAACAATTTCCTGACCAAAACCTCTGTATTCAATACCGTCATAAATTCCCGAAAGTACACGTGCAGTGTCGGCAATGCTTTCTTTCTTGCCAATCTGAGAGCCTGATGGGTCAAGATAGGTTGTACCGATACCTAAGTCGCTTGCCGCAACCTCAAAACTGCAACGGGTTCTTGTACTGGTTTTTTCAAATATAAGGGCAATATTCTTGCCACGGAAAGTATCGTGGGCAATACCAGCCTTTTTCTTTGCTTTAAGTTCTGCGGCTTTGTCTATAAGATATCCTATCTCCTCTGCCGAAAAATCCAGAAGCTTTAAAAAATCTCTACCTTTTAAATTCATTTGTTTTTCCTCTCATTCACAAGCTTTAATAATAACCTTAAGAGCCTTTTTCAGAGTATCAATGGGAATATTTAAAGCGGGAAGAAGTCTTACCTTAGTTTTTGCGGTAAGAACAAGCACGCCGTTATTAATACATTCCTTGACAACCTCACTTGCATTCTTTTCTGTTTCAATGCCCAGCATAAGTCCCATACCGGTAATACCTTTTATTCCCTTTTTATCGGAAAGAGTGCTAATAATAAGCTCGCTTCGCTCCTTAACACCCTTTAATGTATCCTCATCAATTCGGCTTAAAATATTAACGGCACCTGCGCATGAAACGGGGTTTCCGCCGAAGGTTGAGCCGTGGCTTGAAGGAGTAAACACATCCTTCACCTTTTCAAAAAGCATTGTTGCACCAATGGGAAGTCCCCCTGCAAGACCTTTTGCTGTGGAGACTATGTCAGGAGTAAAGCCATAGTTCATATATCCGTAAAGCTTTCCTGTTCTGCCGTTGCCTGTCTGTACCTCATCAACAATAAGAAGAATATCCTTTTCTTTTGCAATTTCTACCATTGCGTCAACAAAGTCTCTCTCTAAGGGAATAACTCCGCCCTCGCCCTGCACTGTTTCAAACATAATGGCGGCGGGGTTATATTTATTAACATTTTCTTTGAGCGCCTCTATATCATTTGCAGGAGTATATTCAAAGCCCTTTGTCAGAGGCAGAAAATCACTATGGAAAACATCCTGTCCGGTTGCGGCAAGGGTGGTGATAGTTCTTCCGTGGAAGCTGTTAACCAAAGTGAGAATAATCGGCTCTTTGATACCCTTTACGTCTGCGGCATACTTTCTTGCCGCTTTAATAGCGCACTCATTGGCTTCTGCTCCAGAGTTAGAAAAGAAGACTTTACTGCAACCGGTACGCTCACTGAGCATTTTTGCGAGGGTTATTGAGGGACTGCTGTAGTAAAGGTTTGAGGTATGCTGAAAAGAATTCAACTGTTTTGTTACGGCGTTTACCCAGCTTTTATCACAGAAACCGAAGGTGTTTACTGCAATTCCCGTGCCGAGGTCAATATACTCTTTGCCGTCAGCGTCCTCGCAAACACTTCCTTTTCCTTCAACAATCTGCAAAGGGAAACGGTTATATGTACCTGCTATATATTTCTTGTCTTCTTCAAAATAAGACATAAATCATTCACCTTTTTTTCTGTAAAACATTGTGCCTATACCTTCGTCGGTAAGGGTCTCGATAAGTATGGAGTGCTCAACTCTGCCGTCGATTATAAACACCTTTCGTACGCCCCAGTTAATGGCGTCGACACAGCACTCTACCTTGGGTATCATACCACCTGAAATAACGCCTTCGTCCATAAGAGCCTTTGCTTCATCAATTTCAATGTGAGAAATGAGAGAAGCAGGGTCGTTCATATCTCTTAAGATACCGCTTATATCTGTAAGTGAAATAAGGCTCTCGGCTGCAAGTGCGCCTGCAATTTTAGCTGCGGCAGTATCGGCATTTACGTTGTATACATTTCCCTGCTTGTCACAGCCTAAAGTGGAAACAACGGGAATATACCCCTTCTCCAAACAATCAAGAATAGGCTGAACATTTACCTTTGTAATGTCACCCACATAACCAAGCTGAGGGTCCTTTGACTCGGCTCTGAGCATATGGCCGTCAATACCGGAAAGACCGATTGCTTTACCGCCTTTTCTTTCAATAAGGTTAACAAGACTCTTGTTCACCTTGCCGGCAAGCACCATCTGAACAATGTCAACGGTGTCCTTATCGGTAACACGAAGTCCATTGATAAATTTACTCTCCAGACCGACCCTGCCCAGCATTTCGGTGATTTCGGGGCCACCGCCGTGTACCAATACTACCTTAACACCGACAAGGGTGAGAAGAATTATATCGCTCATAACCGAGTTTTTAAGGTCCTCGTTTATCATAGCGTTACCGCCGTATTTGATAACAACTATTTTGCCGGTATATTTCTTAATATAAGGCAGTGCCTGTACCAGAATTTCCGCTCTGTCAGAATTTGAAATATTCATAAAACACCCTCCATTTAAAACAGCTAAAATCTCCACGTTAAAATGGAGATTTTTTATTGCTTTAAGTACGGTAATCACCGTTAATTTTCACATAATCGTATGTAAGGTCACAGCCCCAGGCAGTAGCACCTGATTCTCCGTCAGAAAGAGAAATAATGATTTCAATTTCGTTTTCAAGGAGAATTTCCTTAGCCTTTTCCTCAGAGAAATCAACGCCGCTTCCAAATTTGCAAACCTCGATTTCTCCTTTGGCAGATTTAAAAGAAACATCAACCTTATTTATGTCAACGTCGCATTTTGCATATCCTATAGCACAAAGAACACGACCCCAGTTTGCATCAGCGCCGAACATAGCCGCCTTGGTAAGTGAAGAACAGATAACACTCTTTGCAACCTTTTTGGCAGTGAGTATATCCTTTGCTCCGCTGACCTTACACTCAAGAAGCTTCGTTGCACCCTCGCCGTCAGCGGCAATACATCTGCAAAGATAAACCGTTACGGTATTCAGTGCCTTCATAAAGGTTTCGAAGTCCTCACCCTCAGCAGATATTTCTTTGTTGCCTGCCATACCGTTGGCAAGAACGGCAACCATATCATTAGTCGAGGTATCACCGTCTACGCTTACCATATTAAAGGTATCCTTAATATCGCTTGAGAGAGCCTTCTCGAGCAACTTTGAGGATATTGCGCAGTCGGTGGTGATAAACACAAGCATTGTTGCCATATCAGGGTGAATCATACCGCTTCCCTTGGCAATACCGCCTATTTTACACTCAACACCGTCTATTTCAAAGGAAACCGCAATTTCCTTAACCTTTGTATCGGTGGTCATAATACCGTACGCCGCCTGAGTACTGTTGTTGCCCAAATTTTTTACAAGTTCGGGAACACCGTTTTTAATCGGCTCGATACTGAGAGGCTGTCCGATAACACCGGTGGAAGCTACAATAATATCATTATTATCAATACCAAGCTCGTTTGCAATAAGACAGCTCATTTCTTCGGCAATCTCTATACCGTTTGCATTGCAGGTATTTGCATTACCGCTGTTACAGATAACAGCCTGTGCTTTACCGTTTGCAATATGCTCCTTTGTTACGGTAAGAGGTGCGCCCTTCACAAGGTTGGTAGTGTATACTGCCGCCGCATTAGCCAGTTCCTCACTGTATATAAGCGCAATATCGTTTTTTGTTTTATTCTTACGGATACCGCAATGAACACCCGAAGCGGTGTAACCCTTTGCAGCACATACGCCGCCGTTAATTATCTTCATAAATTCTCCTTAAATATTTAGTCCAGTAGTGGGACTGACTCCCATACATATATTCATACACTCTACTGCCGCACCCGAAGCGCCTTTACCCAGATTATCGTATCTTGCGGCAAGAAGTATTCGCTCATCATTACCGAACACGGCAATTTCCATACTGTCAAGCCCTGATAGAGCCGCTGCCGAAAGGAACCCCGATTCATCGGCGCTGTCCTTGTAGGTAACGATAGGTCCGGTATATTTATCTTTATAAACAGCCTTTATATCCTCAATCCCTTTTCCCTTTTTAAGCTGAGAAGTAAAAAGCGGAATTGTCACACACATACCGCTATAGAAGTTTGATACAATGGGGGAAAAAGCGGGAAGATTTTCAATGCCTGTAATTGCCTTCATTTCCTTTAGGTGCTTGTGCTGTTGAGTAATACCGTACTGACGGGGAGCAGTGAGAAGCTCGTCAAGTTCAAAGTCCTCATACTCTGCAATCATTTTTTTACCGCCGCCGCTGTAGCCTGTAACGGATGTGCAGGCAAGAAACGTGTCAACAGGCAGAATATCAGCTTCAATAAGAGGGTAAATCAGTGCAATAAAGCCGCTGGCGTGACAGCCGGGAACTGCAATTTTCTTTGCAGTGGGAAGCTTTTCTGCTATTTCCTGATTCAGCTCCGGAAAACCGTAGGTCCAGCCATCCTGTGTTCTGTGAGCGGTAGAGGTATCAAGAATAACGGTTTTATCGTTCTCAAGAAGTGATACCGATTCTCTTGCCGCATCATCAGGCAGACAAAGGAAAACTATATCAGCGCTGTTTATAGCCTCTTTACGAGCCTTTACGTCTTTTCTTTTTTCTTCCGTCAGCTTTATAAGAGTTATGTCTTCTCTTGCTTCCAGACGCTCGTAAATTCTCAGTCCGGTAGTACCTGCGCTTCCGTCAATAAACACTTTTTTCATTTTTTCAAAAACTCCGTAATATATTCAATTTGAGATTTGACCGATTCATATCCTGTAGAGCCTGCAGAAATACGCTTTGCAACGCAGGTTTCAAGGGAAATTTCCTCATACAAATCGGAATCAAAAAGCTCGGAATATTCCTTATATTTTTCAAGGGGCACCTCTTCCAGAACAGTACCCTTTTCAATGCAGTAGCCAACGAGGGTTCCTACATGCTTATAAGCGGTTCTGAAAGGCATACCCTTCTTCACAAGATAATCTGCCAAATCGGTTGCATTTATAAAACCCTTTTGTGCAGCAGAATACATATTACCTTTAAGTACCTTCATCGTTGCAACCATAGGAGCAAAAATAGAAAGACACTTCTTAACCGTATCAACCGAATCGAAAATTGCTTCCTTATCCTCCTGCATATCCTTGTTATATGCAAGGGGCAGTCCTTTAAGTGTTGTCAGCAACGCCATTAAATCACCGTATACTCTGCCGGTTTTACCTCTTACCAGCTCAGCCATATCGGGGTTTTTCTTCTGCGGCATAATGCTGGAGCCAGTTGTAAAGCTGTCATCAAGCTCAACGAACTTAAATTCCCAGCTTGACCAAAGGATAATTTCCTCAGAAAAACGGGACAGGTGCATCATAACTATAGCAAATGCACTCATTAACTCAACACAAAAATCTCTGTCGGAGACACCGTCAATGCTGTTCATCATAATACCGTTAAAGCCGAGACGCTCTGCCTCAAAGGCTCGGTCGGTATTATAGGTGGTACCTGCAAGAGCGCAGGAGCCGATAGGAGAATAATTCATTCTATCAACAGCGTCTTTAATTCTTTCAAAATCACGCTTGAACATCATTGCATATGCGAGAAGATGATGAGCAAAGGTTATGGGTTGAGCACGCTGAAGATGGGTATATCCCGGTAAAATTGCGTCCTGATTGTCCTTTGCTTTGTCTCTGATAACTTCGATAAACTTTAAAAGAAGTCTGCCTATTTGGTCACATTCTTCTCTTAAATAAAGGCGTATATCAAGGGCAACCTGGTCATTACGGCTGCGGGCAGTATGAAGCTTTTTACCGTTATCCCCTATTCTTTGGGTTAGCTCCGATTCAATAAACATATGAATGTCTTCGGCCTGCATATCAATAGCAAGAGAGCCGTTTTCAATATCCTCTAAGATGCCGGAAAGACCGTTTAAGATATCAGCGTACTCCTCTTTGGTAATAATACCCTGACGGGAAAGCATCATAGCATGTACCATAGAGCCGGTTATATCCTGCTTATACATCCTTGAGTCAAAATGAATGGAAGAATTGAAATCGTCTGCTTCCCTGTCAAGGGCTTTACTGAATCTTCCTGCCCACATTTTATCCATTATAATTACCTCAAATTAATCAAGATTATTTTTTTTCTTCATTTTAGCGTAAACCTTGGTGGGCAGACCGTAAAGATTGATAAATCCTGCGGATTCCTTCTGGTCATATACATCGTCCTCATCAAAGGTTGCCATTTCGCTGTCATAGAGAGAGAACGGAGAGGTCACTCCCGCATTGATGATATTGCCCTTATAGAGCTTAACCTTAACGTCACCTGTAACGGTTTTCTGAGTAGTCTTAACGAAAGCAAGAATTGCTTCGGTAAGAGGAGTAAACCAAAGAGCGTTGTATACATTCTCGGCAAGCTTCTGAGCAACAAGAGCCTTATAATGAGCGGTGTCTTTGTCAAGGCAAATAGTTTCGAGAATCTGATGAGCCTTATAAAGAATAGCACCGCCGGGAGTCTCGTATACGCCTCTGCACTTCATACCAACGAGACGGTTTTCAACTATATCAAGAAGACCGATACCGTTAGCGCCGCCAAGCTCGTTCAGTTTGGAAATAAGAGCAACGCTGTCCATTTCAACACCGTCAATAGCTGTGGGAACACCCTTTTCAAAGTGAATGGTAACATAGGTAGGCTTATCGGGAGCCATTTCGGGAGAAACGCCCATCTCGAGGAAGCCCTCTTTGTTGTATTGAGGCTCATTTGCAGGGTCCTCAAGGTCAAGACCCTCGTGGCTTAAGTGCCAGATGTTCTTATCCTTGGAGTAGTTGGTTTCTCTGCTTATTTTAAGAGGAACATTGTGTGCCTCAGCGTAATCGATTTCTTCTTCTCTGGATTTTATATCCCACTCTCTCCAAGGAGCAATAATGGGCATATCGGGAGCAGAAGCCTTAATAGCCATTTCAAATCTAACCTGGTCATTACCCTTACCTGTACAACCGTGGCAAATGGCGTCAGCACCCTCTTTAAGTGCGATTTCGGCAATACGCTTTGCAATAGGAGGACGTGCAAAAGCAGTACCAAGCATATAGTCCTCATAAAGAGCACCAGCCTGAACACAGGGGAATACATAATCCTCAAGGAACTCTTTGGTCAAATCTTCAATATAGATTTTTGAAGCACCTGTCTTGATAGCCTTTTCTTCAAGACCCTCAAGCTCACTTGCCTGTCCCACGTTACCGGAAACGGCAATAATTTCGGGGTTGTTGTAGTTCTCCTTTAACCAGGGAATAATGATGGACGTATCAAGTCCTCCCGAGTAAGCCAGTACTACCTTTTTGATTTTACTTTTATCCATTTTTAATTCCTCCAAAGTGTTTTGAATTTCAATGTATGCATTATACCACCAACTGTATATTTATGCAAGTTTTTCCGCATACTTTTTATTTGTTTTTTCTAAAAACTCTTTTTATTACAAATTCTATACAAAAACCGCTATGTAGTTTGTTTATTTTGCTCAAGTGATTGTAGATTTTATGCATAATTATTGCATATTTATTCTCTAAAACATAAATACAGCCGGAAATTCTTCCGGCTGTAAATCAAATAGCGTCTACAATTTCTTTGATTTGTGCGATTTTTTTCATTGAATCTTCGGTGATTGTGAATTCATAGGGCAAAAAGCCTATACTCGATACATTTTTACCTGTAATCACCTTATACCAAGTAGCGGCGGCGGCGTATCTGCCGTAATCCATTCCTAAATGCTGTCCGTCTCGGTTTAACGAAGGCTGTCCTGCAGAGTAATCGAATTCCTGCGTTTCGCGAAGTCTCTGAATAACATCACCTGTTGGAATTATCTTAAGTCCGAATTCCTTAGCTGTAGTTTTGTATGCGCCGCTGACCTTCTCATACATTTCTGCCTGAGTTTTATAGTCATGCTCAACATCGCTTTCGTATGCCCAGGTTTCGTGAATAAGGAAAGTAGCATCGCTTCTTTCTCTCACATAAGCCATAAGCTCATCCAGGTCAGGACGGTAGGTCTCAATTTTTCCGCTGAGCCAGCTTGCCTGCTGAAAGGTAATATAATCCCACTTTTCTTCCTCTAAAACCTCTTCAATGCTTCTATATCGGTTAGTGTGCTTGCCGTTAACCTCATAACGGTACGCCTTGTTGTTCTCTCTTATGTTTTTTACATGAGTCTCTATGGAACAACCACCGATAAACATATTCACACAGTATATTTCTTCTTCACCGTGCATGGATAAATCGTGAAGATAATACTGTGAATCCTCAGAAAAACTGTTGCCAATAGATAAAACCTTAATCATTAATTTCACCTCTTGAGTATTTTAAACACTGGGAGGCAAAAAGTCAATATAAAAAAGTCAGAAATTCAACTTCTTATATACGGAGCGTATGAATACCCCACAACATTTCCGTACCGTATCAAATACCAATCGGGAAGAGTAGCAAGAATTGTTACGTTTGTACCTGTCGGTACGCTTCCTATAACAGGTGCATCAAAGGAGGGCGACTGTCTTATATTCAAATTTCCTCCCATTGGTGTGGCAATAGTGCCCATAGTATTCCTCTCAGGGAAGTTAAAGGGAATATCAAAATAATCCGCAAGGCTTAGTACCGTGTTTTGCGCTATTTCTTCAATATTGTTTCTAATCCATGCGGCGTCCTCTGCATTGTCGTGGTAGGCGTATTCTATAAGTACACTGGGCGCTCTCGTTCTGGTTACCTCACCGAGGGTTGTTGTGGGAACGGTGCGGACTCTATCGGGCAGCGGATATATAAGCTTTAAATTATTTGCGATTATTTCTGCCGCTCGCTGACCGTTTGAGCTGTTTGGAAAATAATAAACCTCCGTACCCCTTAAACTGCCCGAATTTCCTGCTCCTGCAGCGTTTGAATGAAGGGCAAGGTGTAAATCGTAATTGCCCGCATTAGATGCTCTTATACTGCTTGCCGCCGTCATTTCAGGTGTGTTTCTAACGTAATTAATTCCTGTTGCCTCAAGGTACGGAATCATTGCGTCGGCAATAAGGTTCATATAGTATTCCTCACTGCCGGAGCCGTCAACATAAGGATTAAATTCCTGCGTAGACGGACTAAGATATATTGTAGGCATAAAAATCCCCTCCGCCATATTTTATGAGACGAAGGGGTATTTAATTACATTTGATATTAGGAGAGACAGAATTTTTCAGCCTGTTCCTTTACAACCGAGGAAAACCAGCAATAAAGCGCTTCGCCAAGCTCCTGATAAACATTGTCGCCGTCGTGAGAGCACAGCATAGCAAAGGTCTGACCGATACGACGGTCAACCTCAATGCCTCGTCTGTATGCAAGATAATAAAAGGAAAATGCGCCTGTATCGGTAGATGTTTTAAGTATCTCGGGATTATTTTCCTTTAAATAGTCAATAAAAGCCTTTTGAGCAATTCCCGCATCGGTGTCGTCGGCACAGTATCTTTCAAAGCCAACCGTTGCAGTAAAAGAAAGCAACATTCTTCTCTGCACCAGCATTTCATAGTCGCCGTCATCCTCATATTTGAAGTTTGTGGCGTCCTTTGAAAATATCTGTGCAACAGCTCTGCCCAAATATTTGGCGTTATTGCGTTCTCCCTGCATTTCACTGTTTTTACCTGCAAGGAGCTTGTTACGTTTCACGTCAACCGAGGGCTTTTCTCCTGCAATTTTTATATCAGAATCAAAACTCACATTTATTCCTCATTTTTTCCTTTAAATTCACTGAGAGCCAATGCCAGCTGGGCCGGACAAGACGTATCTTTAAAGCCACAACGGATACCGCTGAGCCTTTCGATTACATCGTCCACCTTCATTCCTTTAACCAGCGCTGAAATTCCCTTTAAATTTCCCTGACAGCCGCCAATAAAGGCAATGTCGGTGATAATCCCGTCTTCAACAGAAAAATCAATAGAGCGTGAGCAAACACCTTTTGGAGTATAATGGTAAGTCATATTTTTCTCCTATCTGTCCTTAAAACGGTTGCTTCTCACCGGATGACGAAGCTTTCTTAAAGCCTTAGCCTCAATTTGGCGAATACGCTCTCTTGTTACATTAAACTCGCTTCCCACCTCTTCGAGAGTGTGGCATCTGCCGTCTTGGAGACCAAAACGAAGTCTGATTACAGCCTCTTCCCTTTCGGTGAGGGTTTTCAGCACGCCGTCAATATCTTCATTAGTTATGGTTTTAAGAGCCGCTTCATCAGGAGCAAGAGCGTCTTCATCACGGATAAAGTCCATAAGACGGGAATCTTCCTCAGGGCCTATAGGAGTTTCCATAGAAACAGGCTCCTGTGCAACACGCATAATTTCTCTTACTCTCTCAACCGGCATATCCAGTTTACTTGCAATCATCTCTTCGCTGGGCTCGTAGCCGTTTTCGTGGAGAAGCTGACTTTGCACACGCTTGAGTCTGTTAATGGTTTCAACCATATGAACGGGAATACGAATGGTTCTTGCCTGGTCTGCTATAGCACGTGTAATAGCCTGACGAATCCACCAGGTAGCATAGGTAGAGAACTTAAAGCCCTTAGTGTAGTCAAACTTGTCCACCGCTTTAATAAGACCCACGTTACCTTCCTGAATAAGGTCAAGGAAATACATACCCCTGCCCACGTACTTTTTAGCAATACTTACAACAAGACGCAGATTAGCTTCTGCAAGTCTTCTCTTTGCCTTTTCGTCACCCTCAGCGATTTTAACTGCAAGCTGAATTTCCTCGTCGCCTGTAAGCAGGGGCACTCTGCCGATTTCTCTTAAATATACCTTAACAGGGTCGTCCAACGACATATTTTCGAGACTTACATTGTCATCAAGACGGTCTAAATCCATTTCCTCGAGCTTTAATTCGTCATCGCTGGGTTCTTCATCATAATCCAGTTCTAAAAGCTCGGGCTCGTCAAAAAGGCCCTCCAAATCCTCGGGTGCATTTTCTATTTCGTCGATTGACAGAATCTTGTCCGACTTTTCAGCATCATAGCTTTCAACCTCTTTGGTCTCTTCTGCCGTTGCTTCGTTTTCCTTGGTATTTTTAACCTTCTTATCCTTTTCCATCCTATTTTTCTCCCTTTTTCTGTTGTAGTAACGCCTGCATTCTGTTAATCCAGTCTGCATCGTCTTCCCCGTTGTCGCTTGACTTTAAGAGGTTTTCTTTTTTTAATACTTCAATGCTGTCAGAAAGCACCTCAGCAGGGTTTCTCTCGGCCTTGACCGAACTCTGGAGTGAAACCAGATAGCCCATTTCACCGGGTGTGTACTTTTCACCGAACAAAGAAATATCAATATTATTTCCTTCCCTTAACACGCTGTAAATATCCCCGTAAATACGGCGGTTAAGAGATGTAATAAATTGTTCCGGAGGCAGAGTGTCTTCTACCTTAGCAAAGTAATCAGGGTGAGCCAGAAGCACCGCTATTACCGTTTCCTCTGCAACTGCGGCGCGTTTAAAAAACCTCTTTTCGGGATTTATTTCGGTTCTATCAAAACGCGGTGCAACCACGTCTCTGATTTCCTTTTGCTGTCGCTTTTTAGCATTTTCTTCCCGTATACGCTTTATTGCGTTGTCAACTGCATTCTTACTGAGATTATATTTTTCGGCAAGTCTGCCTGCATATAAATCAATGGTTAAATCATCACCTGTATCGGCAAGAATGGAAGCCGCTGATTTTAAGTATTTAAGTTTTCCGTCGTCACTTGACAAATCAAAGCCCGCCGATGCCATTCTCAGCTTATATTCAATATCACTTTCTGCCCGCTCTAAAAGCGCTCTGAACTTATCACTTGAATTCTTCTTAATGAATTCATCAGGGTCTTTGCCGTCGGGAAGCACTAAAACTCTTATAGGCATTCCCGAATCCTTCAAAGTGGTAAGCACTTTTTTTACTGCATTCTGCCCTGCTGTGTCGGAGTCGAGGGTTATTACGATTTCCCTTGTGTAGCGGCAAAGAAGTTTTGCCTGCTCTATGGTAAATGCCGTACCCAGAGCGGCTACCGTGTTGGTAAATCCTGCCTGATGAAGGGAAATAACGTCCATATTGCCTTCCACCAGTATTATTCTGTCGGCACAGTCATTTTTTGCAAAGTTAAAGGCGTAAAGGTTTTCGCTTTTCTTATAAACAGGGGTATCGGCAGTGTTAATATACTTTCCTCCCGCCTTTTCATCCCCCGGTCTCGCCCTTCCGCTAAAGGCGATAACGTTTCCCCTAAGATTAATTATAGGAAACATTACTCTGTTACGAAAACGGTCAAAATAGGTACCTTTACTGCTTTTGGAAATAACGTTTGCCTGCAGCATATCTCCGACAGTATAGCCCTTTGAAGAAAGGTGTTTAAGAAGCGAATCCCAATTATCGGGAGCACAGCCTAAGCCGAATTTCTTTATGGTAGCAAGGCTCAGTCCTCTCCCCGTCAGATAATCAAGCGCCCATTTGCCGCCCTCGGACATAAGGTATTTATGAAAAAACCTTGCCGATTCACGGTTGATTTCAAGTATGGTTTGCTTGAGCTTTTGCATTGAATTATCTTCATAGCCGTTATCTGGCACCTGTATGCCGCATTTATCGGCAAGAAACTTTATTGACTCAACATAATCGAGATGCTCAATAAGTCCCGTAAATGTGAGAACGTCGCCGCCCACCTTACAGCCGAAGCAGTAAAAGGAGCCGTTTTCCGGATATATGGTAAAGGAGGGAGTTTTTTCATTATGGAACGGACATAATCCTATAAGGTTTTTGCCCCTGCGTTTCAGTACCACATACTGAGATATGACCGACTCAATATCGTTTCGGTATTTTATCTCGGCAATTACGTCCTGGGGTATAGCCATATTTTCTCCCACCTCTCTTATTTTAATAATCTAATGTTCCCAAGAGCCCGGAATATAAATATCAGTATAGGTTACCACTGCAAAGTGGTCGGTCATTCCGGCTATGTAATCAACAACGGCACGCTCAGTTCCTTCGTTTTCGCTGATTATCCTATATTCCTCGGGAAGAAGCTGCGGATTTTCACAGTAATAATCATAGAGTCCTTTAACGAAGCCGTAAACCTTGCTTTCCTCGGATTTAGCCTTGGGGTTGCGGTAAACCGCCTCAAAAAGGAATTCGTGAAGAGCATCAAAATAAATCTGTGTTTGTTTGTCCAACGTAATTGTATCAACGCTGTTTTCAATCACTGAAGTCACAAGAGTGTTTATACGCTCGCTTTTTGTTTTTCCCAAATGGTTTCGTATATCAAGGGGAATATCGTCAACACTTATAATATTACCTCTGACGGCGTCCTCTATATCGTGATTAATATAAGCGATTCTGTCGGAAATCCTTACCACTCTGCCCTCTAAGGTGGAAGCCTCTTTGTCTCTTGTGTGGCAGAGAATTCCGTCAAGAACTTCGGCAGTGAGGTTTAGTCCGCGTCCCGCCTTTTCGAGCTTTTCACACACCCTCACACTTTGCTCAAAATGAGTAAAACTAAAGGGAGCAAGACTGTCTAATGCGCGTTCACCAGCATGTCCAAATGGAGTATGCCCAAGGTCGTGACCAAGGGCAATGGCTTCGGTTAAGTCTTCATTAAGACCCATTGCTCTCGAAATAGTTCTTGCAATTTGTGAAACCTCTAAAGTGTGAGTTAGTCTCGTTCTGTAATGGTCGGACTCCGGAGAGAGAAAAACCTGAGTTTTATGTTTTAGTCTACGGAAAGCCTTGCAGTGGATAATTCTATCTCTGTCCCGCTGATAAGCAGTTCGTATATCCGATTCTGCCTCAGGGGTCTTTCTTCCCCTTGTACAGTCGCTGAATGCCGCTTTAGGGGATAAATAAAGATGTTCATTAGCCTCAATACTGGCTCTGATATTATCCATACACTTCCTCCAAAATACCTTCTATATATTATATACGCAGAAAGTTCTAAAAAACCTTTATTTTTTTAAAAATTTTTTTGTTTTTTCGCAGAAATGATTTTTCCTTCCTCTTTTGCGGTCAATCTGCCGAAAAAAGTGTCGGTAATTTTCTTATTTAATTTTTCACCGATTTGCTCATCAATTGTGAATTTAACCTTCACTTGTTCGGCATACTCGGTATCGGTAACACTGCCGCCCATATTTTCAATTATTAGAGGCAAACGGTTATACTGCTCATAATCACAGACAATACTGTATAAATTCAGTACTCCCATCTCGGCAATTTCCGAATTAGTCAAAGCCGCCTTTGCCGCTTCGCTGTAGGCACGCACAAGTCCCCCCGTACCAAGGAGGACGCCGCCGAAATAACGGGTCACAACTATGCAGACATTTTTGAGACCTCTGCCGTTTATTATGTCAAGAACAGGTTTGCCGGCTGTGCCGTGAGGCTCGCCGTCGTCAGAAAATCGGCACTCACCGTTCTCTAATACATAAGCATACACATTATGCCGTGCATCCCAGTATTTTGATTTTAATTCTTTTATAAAGGCAGCTGCTTCCTCTGCAGAATCAATATGCCGAAGCTCTGCAATAAAGCGTGAGCGTTTTTCTTCATACTCACCCAGTGCTGTGCCGAGCACGGTAAGATAACCCTCCATAGGTACCTCCAAAAAAATAAAACCGCAACCACTCTAAATGGTTGCGGAATTGTACTTATAAGCCGTAACGCTTTCTGAACTTGTCAACGCGACCGCCGGTGTCAACCAGCTTCTGTTTTCCGGTGAAGAACGGATGACATTTAGAACAGATATCAAGATGAATATCCTTCTTGGTTGAACGAGTTTCAAACTCCGCACCACATGCACATTTAACTACGACCTTTTCGTACTGTGGATGTATACCCTCTTTCATTACAGTGTCACCTCTTTCAATTTTTCGATAACAATGGTATGTTACCATACTTTAATTAAAAATGCAAGTAAAACTTTTCTATTTTTTGTTTTTTGTGAAGAATTTTTTTATATCCTCATAAATTTCAACAGTTTTGAAGCGAATTTCATATTTTTGACTGTGTTCTGCTACCTCAGCACTGCTCTCACTCACAGAATCATTAAGATGTCCGGAAGCACCGATACAAACCGCAGGAAACATAACGCACCACCAGTTTTTACCCTCACCCTTGTCTATAACAATATTAAGAGCCTCGTAGCTTCCTGCAGGTAGAGTAAAGTTGTCATATTCTCTGTTCTCAAAATAGCAGTCTCCTATATTAACCTGTACCTTATAGTCAAAGCCGTTTGCTTTTATTACGTTCTCAGCTATTTTCTTGTATTCGTCGGTATTAAGTTGAGCCAGAGCCACAGCTTCCTTTACGTCACTGCAATAAGTAAAATCCTCGCCTTTATCCTTTAATATAGCATCTCTCACCTTGAGTTTCAGTGCCTGGTCTTCTTCAGAATCGGAAGCGGCAACAATGTGGAGACGGAAAACGTTATCCCTTAAGTCCTCACACAGTGCGTCAAAACGGGCAAGGCTTAACATAACTGCAATTATAAGTCCGAGAGCAACCGAAACGTTTAAAATCTTCATTTTATTACCTCCAAGAGGTAACTTTGACGGTTTTAAAGTTTTTTATTCATTTATACCCTCAACAAGGAAAATATCGGTGTAGTCGTCCTTTAGATGCTGATAGGCTTTCTTTGCTTTATCCTCTGTTTCAAAAAAGCCTATTACTGTAGGTCCGCTTCCCGAAAGGCAAACTCCGTCTGACCCTGCACTCAGCAGCGCTTTTTCGGCATCGGAGTAATCCCACAAAAGTGAGAAATCATTATGAAGTGAAGTTAAAAAGCCCTTATAATCATTATTTTCAAGGCTAAGACAGATGTCTTCTGTGTCGCCGTTTAGAAGAGTGCTTCCCATTTTTCTGTCAAGCTCTTTGTACATATGAGCAGTAGACGACTTTTCCCCCTTTTTAACGAGAAGCATATATAGGGGCAGTGTACGCTTCAAGGGAATTATTTCTTCCCCTATTCCCTTAACCCTTGCACTGCCGTTTTTCACGCAAAAAGGTACGTCTGCGCCCAACTTCAATGCAATTTCTAAAAGCCGATTTTTTTTAAGGGGTAAGTCAAATTCGGCATTTAATCCTTTAAGCACTGCTGCGGCATTCGCACTGCCTCCACCAAGTCCTGCGGCGAGAGGAATTCTTTTTTCAATATGTATATCCGCTCCGCTATCTATATTAGCGGCAACAAAAAACAATTTTGCCGCCTTATAACAAATATTGTCTTCTCCGCAAAGAGCAGAGTTA
>JAZLDA010000004.1:0-19555 GCA_045614505.1 Acutalibacteraceae bacterium
CGAAGTGAGGTTATATCGGATTTGCAGTAGCAAATATATCGCACGAGCAAAGCGAGTATATCACAAAAAGAGGTATATAATGAAGGATAAAACAATAAAAGAATTAGCAATTGAGCTCACAGTTGAAATTACAGCTGTTTGTGATAATATCAAAGGGCGGTCAGTATTTATAAATCAACTGTTGCGTTCTTGCTCGTCAATAGGTGCTAATTCTCACGAAGCTAAATATGCACAAAGCAATGCTGATTTTATAAATAAATTGGAAATTGCTTTAAAAGAATCTTATGAAACAGAATATTGGCTGGAAATTCTTTTTAAAGTTAATGCTATTAGTGAAAATGTATACGAATCTCTTGTGCATAAATGCGGAACAATCCGTAGAAAACTCATTGCTTCTGTTACAACAGCAAAAAGTAAAAAGTAACTTGCTTACTCAGAGAATGGGTTGCTTGCTGTTTATAAATAATCTTCAACTAAATAGCGGAGGCTAATAAATGAAAAAAATATTATCGGTATTTTTGTGTGTAGCGATTATTTTTGGTTTGTCAGCTTGTATGTATAATCCTCCCGAAGGATGGACTAAAAAGCATCATACATATGAAGAAGTGTTGGAATTTGCTAAATCTATTGACCTTAATGCGACCGTTGCAGAAGAATATACCGACACTATAGACGAAAACAATTGGCAATTTCGCGAATGGGATGCAGTAATCAATGGTGTTAATTGCCATGTCGCAAGTGTTTCCGATTGGGTCTGGAATGACGGCTTTGCTGCTGGAGAATTTGTAAAAGACTTTTATAGGATTGATACGGATTACGATTATACTGTTATGCAAAACATACTTTTAGAGAAATATCCGAACTGGAAAATGAGCGAAGATATACGTAGCAAATATCATCACAATGCCAACGTTATATTGATTAACCTAAGTATGCCCGAATATAAAATGTTGAATGATGATGAACTTGAGCTGGTTTGGCAAACTGCATATGAAATCAATGAAGAATATGAAAAGGTTGCTATTGATAGAAAAGCAGGATTCGCCGTTCCTTCGCCAGGTATGTATTGGAACCATCATGGTGAGCAGGAAGATTTTGTGAAAAAAGATTCATATACATATATCCGTGAATTTACCGAAGAAGGAAAGAAAAAATTTTTGGAAGAGTATAAAGAAGATTGGGACCTGTTAGAATCGGGTTTGCCTATATACGACTGACGAGCGAAAAAACTGTACTAAAGCATAGATAATGCGCCTGATTAACAGCACAAAAAGCGGAGCAATTGCTCCGCTTTTTGTGCTTCATATATTGAAGTTATTTATTGACAAATTTGACAGCCGTACCGTATACAATAACCTCTGCGGCACCCTGCATAACGGCAGAGGAAGCATAGCGAATATTTACAATGGCATCTGCGCCGAGCTCTTCTGCTTCTGCAACCATTCTTTTTGTTGCCAGCGCTCGCGCCTCATTCATCATCTCGTTGTATGATTTTAATTCTCCGCCTACTAATGTTTTAAAACTCTGCGCAATATCTTTTCCAATGTGCTTTGATTGGATTGTGCTTCCTTTTACAAGTGTTAATGTTTCTAACTCTTTACCGCTGATGTAATCAGTATTTACTAATATCATCTTCTTCACCTTTCTTTATCTCGTTTATTCTTTCTATGCAAACTTTGACCGTTACTGCCGAAAATATGAGAGGAATAATGCCTAAAACATATTTCCATATACCGCCAAGCAGTGATAATAAAAAGCCAAAGTAAACAACATAATAAAGTATCATAATGACTGAAATTACAATCGGTGCTATCATTTTTCTTCTATGGAATTTCAACCTTATCACCTCTGCAAATTCTTATTTATGGTTTTGGTTCTTGTTTATTTCATCAAGATAGCCTGCGGTGATAACGCCGGAAGGTAAAGCTATAATCGCTATACCCAAAATAGATGAAATCATTGTTACAATTCTACCGACTATCGATACAGGATAAATATCGCCGTAACCAACTGTTGTTAGTGATATTGTTGCCCAATATATAGCATCAAAAAAGTTGTTAAATGATTCTGGTTCTACATTGTAAATAACTAATGCGGATATCAAAATATAAGCAATAGCCAATGTTGCAACGGCAGATAAAACTTTTTTCTGTTTCCTAAAAACATTTACGATTATATCAAAACTCTTTGAATATCTCAAAAACTTAAAAGCGCGTAACACCTTTAAGGTTCTCAACAATCTAAACAATTTGAGTAATCTAAAACCGCTATTCAAAACAGTTATTGATGGCAATATCGAAAGCAGGTCAATAATTGCAAAAGGCGTTATTGGATAAACAAAGAAAGAAACAACTGATTTTTTGAGTTTATAATCTGCGGTTATTAACCTTAAAAGATAATCAATTATAAAGATACCTACTGTTATGTAATCAATCCATTGAAAAACAATGTTTGTTTTCTTAAAGGCGAGAGGAGCAATACTTATAATGATTGTTGCCATCATTATAAAATCATAGATGTTGCTTAACTTATTATCGCCGTTGACCGGTTCGATAATAGTGTACAGTTTTTTTCTCATATTACACATCCAAAGACAATATTTTACACTATTATAACATATCGAAATTTTTTCATCAAGTTAATTTGAGATGGTTTAAGAAGAAGGTCAAAATCTGTTTAAGCAGTTTGTGAACTTAAGGAGATAATTTAAAGACCGTCATATGACGGTCTTTTTTAGTATGCAGATATTTTCGCTGTCAATTTTAAGTTTTCCGTTTTCGGGAGCATTACCCATTAAAATCTCAGTGTTTTCAAAGCCTTCGGGCAGGTCGATGTATGCCGCATCACACCAACGGTTAACTGCAATAAGGAGAACGCTTTTTTTGTCCTCGCTTTCTCTTATATATGCAATATGTCCCATATTGGCGTAAACAGGAATAAATTTGCCTCCTGCAAAGGATTTGTTGCTTCTTCGTATTTTGCCGAGTAATTTATAAAAATCAATCAGCTCCTTGTTTTCATTGCCCCAAGGGTAGGTTTTTCTGCAGAAGGGGTCTCCGTATCCTTCCATTCCTGCTTCGTCTCCGTAGTAAAGTGATGGAACACCGGGGAGAGTGTACTGGAGTGTGGCGGCAAGCTTTAAAAATTTTACTGCGTGGGAATACTCGGAGTCACTTAAACGCTGCTGTGACTGCCAGTTTCTGTCTCCGTTTTTTCCACCGTCACCAAGCTTTGTTAAAATTCTCGGTGTATCGTGGGTGCCGATATGATTCATAAGCAAATCTACACACTGAGGCGGATAGTTTTCGGTAATGTCAAGTACGGCGTCAATCAGCTTTCGTGAGTTTTCACCGTTTAAAAAGCTGACTATTGCTTCTGCAAAGGGGTAGTTCATAACAGAATCAAGCTGACTGCCTCTTAAAAATCTTCTTCTGCCGCCGTGACTTATTTTATTTGTGGCATCTTCCCACACTTCGCCGAGTAAAAAAGACTCGCTGTCCTCTGCTTTCATAGCGCTTCTGATATTGTCTAAAAATTCATCAGGAAGCTCATCGGCAACGTCAAGGCGCCAACCTTTAATTCCCGCTTTTATCCAGTGACGTATAACACCTTCTTCGCCAGTGATAAATTCTGTGAAAGATAAATCATTTTCCTTTGTTTCGGGAAGTGTGGTGATTCCCCACCAGCTTTCATAGGTGTGGGGGTGGTTATTAAAGCTGTACCAGGAATAAAAACGGCTTTCTTTACTGTTATAAGCGCCCAGAGTATCGTATCTGCCGTATTTATTAAAATATTGGCTGTCGTCTCCCGTATGAGAAAAAACACCGTCTAAAATAACAGAAATACTAAGTTTCTCTGCTTTTTTGCAAAGAGTCTTTAAATCGTCTTCAGTTCCAAGCAGGGGGTCAATTTTCATATAATCGGCGGTGTTATAGCGATGGTTGCTGTGCGCCTCAAAGATGGGGTTTAAGTAGATTGCCGAAACACCGAGAGAAGCAATATACGGAAGTTTTTCGGTTATACCCTTTAAATCTCCGCAAAAATAATCGTTGCCTAAAAAACGAGGCTTGCTGTTTTGTGTATGGCAGGGGGCGGACGACCAATCATTTTCTATGTAACGGTCACCGGGGATATCTGTTTTTGTTGTTCCCGAATTATAAAAGCGATCAGGGAAAATCTGATAAATTATCCCGCCGGAAAGCCATTTAGGTGTAGTAAAATCCTTGCTGTAAACGGTTAATTGCCACAGCTTGCCCTCGTCCGATACAATGCCTAAGGAGTGGTCGGATTTGGTGATTTTAAAGTGTCCGTGCTCACTTTCATAGCGGAAATAATACCAGTAAAGACCTTCGCTAAAGGGCAGTTCCATGTCATAAAAACGGTAATCCTCAAGCCACTCGCAGGGTGTGAGTTCGTGTTCGGTGAAATTAGCGTCATTATCGATTTTGATGCACAAAAAGGCTCTGTATACCTTGGCGTCATTATGCAAAAGAATGCGAAGCCTCAGAGGAGTTTCTGAGGCTATCGCACCGTAAATGGATTTATAAAGAGAATTTCTTGAATCAAAAGGATAATAATTCATACAAAAACCTACTTGTTGGGTTTTACTTTCCAGATGTTCTTTGCATAGTCCGTAATAGAACGGTCTGCTGCAAAAATGCCCGACTCGGCGATGTTAACAAGAGACATCTTGTTCCATACATTAC
This sequence comes from Acutalibacteraceae bacterium, assembly GCA_045614505.1. Taxonomy (GTDB): domain Bacteria; phylum Bacillota; class Clostridia; order Oscillospirales; family Acutalibacteraceae; genus SIG607. The sequence goes on from JAZLDA010000004.1 coordinate 4,707, forward strand.
GGTCTTTATAAAGTGAGGAAACTTTATCGTGGGCTGCACAGTAGTCATTGAAATCTGCAAGAGCCATATAGGTATCCATACCTGTAATGGTGCGGTAGATGTTATCAAACTGAGTTCCGCCGATACCCTTTTCAATATAGTCAAGGGCGGCTTTGAGTTTGTCGTTGTTGCAGTAGTAGTTAACGGGATTATAGCCCTGCTTCTGAAGAGCCATAACCTCGGGAGTGTGCATACCGAAGATGATGATGTTGTCATCTCCCACAGCATTGTGGATTTCAACGTTTGCGCCGTCCTCTGTGCCGAGGGTAATAGCACCGTTCATCATAAACTTCATATTACCTGTGCCGGAAGCCTCGGTGGAAGCAAGAGAAATCTGCTCACTGATTTCGGCGGCAGGAATCATAAGCTCTGCCAGAGTTACCTTATAGTCCTCAAGGAAAAGTACCTTTAATTTATCGCTAACGGTACGGTCGTTCTCAATTTCCTTTGACAGTCTGCAAATCATATTGATTATCTGTTTTGCAAGAAGATATCCCGGAGCTGCCTTTGCACCGAAGATATAGGTTTTGGGGGTAAATTCGGCATTGGGATTATTTTTGAGATAAAGGTAGTCGGAAATAATGTGAAGAGCATTAAGGTGCTGACGCTTGTATTCGTGGAGACGCTTAACCTGCATATCGAAAACAGAATCCGGGTCAATGGAAACACCGATGTTTTCCTTCACATAATTGGAAAGGCGTACCTTGTTGTTGTATTTTATTTCACCAAGTTTTTCAAGAACTGCTTTGTCGTCTTCAAACTTGCGAAGCTCCGAAAGGTGAGTAGCGTCCATAACAAACTTATCTCCGATAAGCTCAGTGAGGTAAGAAGTAAGCTCGGGATTTGCCTGACAAAGCCATCTTCTGTGAGCAATACCGTTGGTAACATTGGTGAACTTTTCAGGAGTAAGATTATAGTAATCGTTAAAGAGCGAATCGGTGAGAATTTTGCTGTGCAACTTAGAAACACCGTTTACCTTGTGGGAAGCTACAACGCTCAAATTAGCCATTCTTACAACACCGCCGGAAATAACTGCGGTGTCCTCAACCAGTCTTGCATCTCCCGTGGTTTCCCAGATATGGCGTCTAAAGCGGTTGTCAATTTCCTTTACTATCTGATAGATACGGGGCAGTCTGTGACGGAACATATCCTCCTGCCAGCATTCCAGCGCCTCTTTCATAATGGTATGGTTAGTGTAGGCAACGGTGCGCTGTACTATCTTCCACGCTCTGTCCCAATCATAGCCGCATTCATCAAGCAAGAATCTCATAAGCTCGGGAACGGTAAGGGCGGGGTGGGTGTCATTAATGTGAATTGCAACCTTTTCTGCAAGATTGTCAAGGGTGTTGTAGGTGCGTAAATGACGGTTTAATATATCCTGAATGGAAGCGGACACAAGGAAATACTGCTGACGAAGTCTTAAAGATTTACCCTCAGCGTGGTTATCTTCGGGATAAAGCACTTTACTGATAACCTCTGCCATAGCCTTCTGCTCCATAGCGCGTACGTAGTCACCCTGATTGAAAGCAGACATATCAATATCCTGACATTCAGCGCTCCACAGACGCAGTGCATTGACGGTTTTTCCGTCTTTACCTGCAACCATAAGGTCGTAGGGCATAGCGTGAACTGTGGTGTAGTCTACGTGTTCTACGTGGTGGAAATGATTATCCCAGGATTCAACCACTCTGCCGTCAAAGTGAACGTCCACTGCAGAAGCAGGGCGGGGCTCAAGCCAAACTTCACCGCCGGAAAGCCAGAAGTCGGGCATTTCGGTCTGCCAGCCTTCAACTATCTTCTGACGGAAAATACCGTATTCATAACGAATACAGTAACCCATTGCGGGATAACCGCCTGTGGAAAGACCGTCTAAGAAGCAGGCGGCAAGTCTTCCGAGACCGCCGTTGCCCAGTCCTGCGTCGGGCTCTAACTCATAAAGGGTATCCAGTTTTACCTTGAATTTTGAAAGAGCCTTTTTCATAGGCTCAACAAGATCAAGGTTGAAAAGGGTGTTCTTAAAGGAACGTCCCATAAGAAATTCCATACTTAAATAGTAAACAGTTTTAGACTGTTGTTTTTTTGTTTCTTCCTTGAATTTAGTTCTGCGCTCTCTCATAATATCACGGAGTACTAAAGCACAGGCTTTATAGAAAAGCTCATCCGAAGCCTGAGCAGGAGTTACACCGAAATTGTGGGAAAGCTTTTTTTCGATCATTTCTGCTAACATTGTATGACTGTAGCCGCTCATAACCGTTCTTCCTTTCAATATTGGTTAAATATAGTATACCTATTTTATTTCACAATATTATATTAACTCATTATTGTAAAAAATGCAATAGTTATTATAGAGCTAAAACCATAATTTTTTATGATAAATAGCCAAAATTATGTTTTATTTTCCAAATTAAATTTAATAATGCAGTGAAATTGCACAAAAATAAGGCTGTCAAACGGTTGCGACAGCCTTGATTTTACATAAGGGGAGAAAATATATGCAGTATCCACTGCTTGAATCTGGTTGAGAGTTTGCGCTTAGCCCATTCTTCCTTTGTTATTTGTTTGCAATCCTTTATCATATCGTCAAAATGAATACGGATATCCTTAATTGTCTCCTCGCAGGTAAACCAAACGCCGCATTCGAAATGGAAGAAAAAGCTTCTGTAATCCATATTTACCGTACCGACTGTGGCGCTGGCGTCATCGGAAAGGAATATTTTGGAATGCATAAATCCGGGGGTGTATTCGTAAATCTGGACTCCCGCGTCAAGAAGCTCTGCATAATAATACTGCGTTACGGGGTGAACATACTTTTTGTCGGGAATGAATGGTGTGATAATTCTTATTTTAATGCCTGCCTTGGCAGCAAGAATTATTGCATTGGTCATAGTGTCATCAAGGATGAGATAAGGGGTGGCGATGTCAACATACCTGTGAGCGGTGTTGAGCATCTGCAAATAAATACCCTCTGCAGTGCTTTTAGAGTCCATAGGGCTGTCGCTGTAGGGAAGCACATAGCCATCGCTAAAGGCAGGCTTGCTGAGCAAATGACCTGACATAAGAATTTGTTTGCCGGTAGTGTATTCCCACATAGTACAGAACATTATTACAAAGCTTTCAACAGCACAGCCTGTAATCATAACGGCACAGTCCATCCAGTAACCGAAACGCTCGTATTCATTTATATATTCATCGGCAAGGTTAATTCCTCCGGTAAAGGCAACATTACCGTCGATAACGATTATTTTTCTGTGGTTACGGTTATTCATAACCATATTGAGTGAGGGTTTCAAGGGGCAAAATACAGAAACCTCTATGCCCAGTTTTTTAAGTCTTGTCATAAAATCGGGATGTTGGCGCTTAATAGAGCCGAAATCATCGAAAATTATCTTGATTTCTATACCCTCTGCCGCTTTTTCTTTGAGTACCTTGTAAACCTCGTTCCACATTTTTCCGTCGGCTATAATAAAATACTCAATAAAAATATATTTTTTTGCTTTTTTCAGTTCCTCTATGAGTTTAGGCAGGAAAACCTCGCCCGGGGAAAGGTATTTGACCTCGGTGTCCTTATAAACCGGAAAACCCGATTCGTTGCACAGGTATGCTGCCTGACGTGAGCGGGGATTGTCTTCAAAATCAAGAAGCCGCAGAATTGCAGGGTCCTGCTCAAGGTATTTCATATAGCGTTCTTCGCATCTGCGGAACTTCTTTTTAAGATGAGGGAAGGTACGCTGACCGCCCCACAGCATATATATAAAAAGTCCGAAAACAGGAAGAACGAGAATGAAAACTATCCAGGCAATTTTATAACTGGGATTACCGCGCTTGTTGATTATGTAAAGCACAGTTATAATACCGATTAACTCAAATGAAGTAAAAATAGGCAGGAAGCGATGCTGAAGTGTGACAGCGCCCAAAAAAATTCCTGAAATAGCTATAATAAGACCCAAAGCGGTAAGGATAACACGGGTCTTTATTCGAATGCCTCTTTTCTTTTTCACAGCCAACACCTCATTTGCCGTATATTAGAATATTACCCTTAAATATTAACATAATATTCAGAAAGATACAATATTTTACTTAAGAAACTTGAAAAAACTATTTTTAAAGTGTATTATATAATCAAGATGAAATTTCGGAGGAGCAATTATGATTTACAGTGTATCAACCACGAATCTGATTCTTGATAAAGAAACGGCCGAGCAAAACCTTCCTTTGCTTAAAGAAGCAGGGTTCGGCGCTATTGATTTGAGTTTTGACACAATTTTTGTGAAGACGGGCGGCAATGTATGGAAAAAGCCTTATGTTAAAAGCAGTTTTTTTGAAATGCCGGAAGATAAATTTTTTGCATTTCTTGACTCAGTTAAGACAGCGGCAGAAAAGAACGGCATTAAAATAGCACAGTGCCACGCACCTTTTCCGTCCTACTGTTTCGGCGCTGATAATGGTGTTAATGAATATATCATCAGCGTTATTAAGAAGACCATAGCCGCCGCAGGCTATCTTGGTTGCCCTTACATAGTTATTCACCCCATTAACTATCCTTATGGAGACAGTACCGAAAAAAGCGAAGTTTTTAATACCAATGTTGAGTTTTATGCACAGTTTATTGATGAGCTTAAAAAGTATAATGTGGTGGCTTGCCTTGAGAATATGTGGGTAAGCTATAATAAAAAGATATTTGAGTCCACCTGCAATGATTATGACGAAGTAAACAGATATATTGAAGTTCTGAATGAAAGGGCAGGTGCAGAATGCTTTGCTTTCTGCCTTGATACCGGACACTGTGTACTTACAAGTACAAATATTAGATTTGCAATAAAGACTCTCGGAAAAAACCTTAAGGCTCTTCATCTCCACGAGGTTGACGGCGTTGAGGATAACCATACAATGCCATATACTAAGGGCGCTGTAGACTGGGATTATATTATGAGCGCGTTGCGGGACTGCGGTTATGAGGGCACCTTAAATTTTGAGGCGGCAAATTCCTGGCTAATGTTCCCAAAGGAATTATGGCCTCAGGCTCTTAAAATGCTTGGCGCTATAGGTCAGTATTTTTGTGATAAATATTTTTAGGTCTGCTGTGACTTAAAATACTCTATAATGCCTTTAACAATTGCTTTGGCGCAGGCCCGTTGGTGGTCTGCGTCTTTCATATTCAATCGGTCTTCGGCATTGGTAATATATCCGTTTTCAGTGAGCACAGAGGGGCAGATTCCCACTCTGTTTAAGAAGAAATAGTGCCAGGAGGAGCCGCTGGTATTTCTGTATAATCCGGTTTTCCATGTTTGCTCATAAACGGCTTTTGAAGCATCCATTGAGAAAGGATTGTAGTAATAAGCACCGAAGCCGTTTGACGGGCCGCCGTTACGGTGAACGGAAACAAGAAAATCGGGCTCGGTCTCCAGCACTTTAGCTGTGCGCTCATAGGAATTAAGCGGGGTGTCGTCATTTCTTGTGAGAATCACCGTTGCGCCGACTGCTTCAAGCTCTTCCTTGAGAATAAATGCAAGGGAAAGGTTGGAATTTGATTCCTTGAAGCCGTCAGCAACTGCACCGGGGTCATTTCCTCCGTGTCCTGCATCAACAACTATGACCTTATCATAAAGACCGAAACCGTATTCGTTTTCGGCGGAATAGAGCCTTGTGGGCTCAAGGAAGCGCAGTACGAGACAGTCATATTCGTCATATTCCGCGCGCCAGCCGTAAAATTTACCCGCTTCCTTTAAGGTGAGGGTGAGCACAGCGCAGTTGTCTTCATATCTTACTTCGCCTGATGAGAAAAGAGGATTGTAATTGAAATCAAATACTCCTATAAGCTCCTTGCAGTACATAAAACGGATTTCAAGGAAAGAATAGGTAGCTTCTTTAATACGAAAATCTCCCTTTTCGGGGTCAACGAATTCCTGCTCCTTTAACTGTACAGTAAAGGGGGCTTTCCAATCGGTAAAAAAGGAAAGAACGGTGTATTTTCCTTCGCTGTTGCATTTGTCAAGGGACAATGTGTTATCGGAAGGCAGTTTCCCTTCGTATACTCTTATGTTTTGATCGTCATAAACACGCTTGCCCATTCTTAAAAGACGGTAGCTTTTTTCAATTCCCTCGTTAACAATTGAAGTACCGCTGCAGTAGTCAACGGTACCTACGGGAAGATAACTGTTTGTGGGCAGAGACGTATCGTCTACAGTGTCACCGTTAAAGGTTTCGGCAGGCACCGATACCACTTCCGCTATGTATTTTTCGCCTACTGCAGAGGCGCTTTCATCCGCTCCGTCAGCGCCTTTTAGCACTGTGATAATTCCGCTGTAGTAAACCTCGGTAGTTTCTTTATTTTCGCAGGTGAATTTCACCTGACCGATAACTGTGTCTTTAGCAGTTACGGGCAGGGAAAAACTGCCGCTGAAGGTATAGGTATCTTTCGAGAATGCTTCTTCGTCACTGCCGCTTACAATATCTCTCGTGAGCTTTACCTTTTTTTCTGCTAATTCGGCGGTGACCGATACGCTTTCATCCTTTGCTTTCACCGATACCACCATTATTGAGCCGCTTGCATAAGAGGTAGATTTACTTGGAGAAAAACTTTCAATAAGCAGGAATTTGCCTGTGGAGGAAAAAATTTTTATTGTGCCGTTGTCTTTATTTTTGCAACCTGAAAAAAGAAGAATAACAGCAAGAAATAAAGAAATGACAGCGAATATTTTCTTTTTTGCTTTTAAAAACATAAATTTCCCTCCGAAAGATAATTGCATATAATTATAATAGTACAAAATTGTTACCAAATCAATAATTCGGTTGCAATTTATCTATATATTTGGTATAATCAATGTGGTGATTGGCTTGAAAGAGTTTTTTGCACTGTATTTATGTGCCGTAAGCCTTATTTCCGTTATAATGACGGTAAGTGATAAAAGCAGAGCAAGAAAAAGCAAAAGAAGAATAAGCGAAAAGTCTCTTATGCTCATTTCTGTTTTAGGCGGCGCGGCGCTTATGTATATAACAATGCTTCTTATCAGGCATAAAACCCTGCATATAAAATTTATGTTGGGATTACCGATTATTACAGTGCTGCAGGTATGCGCGCTGTACTGTATATTTCAATATCTGTAATTCAGGGCGGGGCGAAATTCCCCACCGGCGGTAAAGCCCGCGAGTCTTTTTGACTGATTCGGTGAAATTCCGAAGCCGACGGTATAGTCCGGATGGAAGAATTATACTGCCAAGGCGGTAAAATAAGAACGCTCTGTACTTTTACAGGCGTTATTTATTTTGGAGGAATTTTTATGAAAGTCAGAAAAATTATGCTGAGAAATCTTTGTGTCACTGCAGTTATGGGCGCAATAGGTGCCGTTCTTATGTATCTTGAATTTTCAGTGCCCTTTATGCCTTCGTTTATAAAAGTGGATTTTTCTGAGCTTCCCGCTCTTATAAGCGCTTTTGCCCTTGGTCCTTGGTTCGGCGTTCTTGTTTGCCTCGTTAAAAATCTTCTTCATATGTTTGCAACCAACAGTGCTTTTATTGGAGAACTTTCCAACTTTATTCTCGGCGCTGTTTTTGTTGGTACGGCAGGTATGATTTATAAATACAAAAAGACCCGTGTAGGTGCGCTTATTTCCTGCCTTATAGCATCACTTGTTATGGCACTCATCAGCCTTCCGTCAAACTACTATATTACATATCCTTTCTACAGCGAAGCTTTCGGACTTCCGACCGCTGCTATAATCGAAATGTATAAGGCGATTTTTGGAGGAGTAGAAAACCTTTGGCAATGTCTTTTTATTTTCAATCTGCCTTTTAATCTTTTAAAGGGTGTAATCAATTCGATTCTTTGCTTTACGGTTTATAAAAAACTTTCTCCTATATTGCGAGGTAAATTGAATTGACAAATAACGCATATGGTGTTATAATACTTTAGCAAAATAAATATTTCCTTATCAAGAGAGGCGGAGGGACAGGCCCTTTGATGCCCGGCAACCTGTTTTAACAAGGTGCTAAATCCTGCGGTTTTACCGAAAGATGAGGTTTTTTATGCCGCTTCTTTCGAAGCGGCTTTTTTGTCGAATAAAGGAGAATAAAAATGTCAAAATTGCTTTTTACATCTGAATCCGTAACAGAAGGTCATCCCGATAAGGTGTGCGACCAGATAAGTGACGCTGTGCTTGATGCCATTATTGAAAAGGACCCTGCTGCCAGAGTTGCCTGCGAGACCTTTGCTACCACCGGTGTTGTTACAGTTATGGGAGAGATAACCACAAGCGCTAATGTGGATATTCCCGCTATTGTCAGAAATGTTGTTAACGACATCGGATATAACACAAATGATGCAGGCTTTAACGGTGATACCATTGCCGTTATGACTTCCATTGATAAGCAGTCTTCTGATATTGCTATGGGTGTTGACAAATCCCTTGAGCTTAAAGACGGAGAGGAAGACGAGTATAATCTTCACGGCGCGGGAGATCAGGGTATGATGTTCGGATATGCTACAAATGAAACCGATACCTATATGCCGCTTCCCATTTACCTTGCTCATAAAATGGCACTCAAACTCACTGAGGTGAGAAAGAACGGTACACTGTCCTATCTTCGTCCAGACGGTAAAACTCAGGTGACCGTTGAATATGAGGACGGAGCTCCCAAAAGAGTTGAGGCTGTAGTTGTTTCCAGCCAGCATAGCGCAGAAGTAAGCCTTGAAACACTGAGAAATGATATTTTAAGAGAAGTAATTAGGACCAGTGTGCCCGAAAATCTTCTTGATGAAAACACAAAAATATATATTAACCCCACAGGCAGATTTGTTATCGGCGGCCCTCAGGGGGACACCGGACTGACGGGCAGAAAAATCATTGTTGATACCTACGGCGGTATGGCGCGTCACGGCGGCGGTGCTTTCTCAGGAAAAGACCCCACAAAGGTTGACAGAAGTGCCGCTTATGCCGCACGCTGGGTTGCTAAAAATATTGTTGCCGCGTCTCTTGCCGACAAGTGTGAAATTCAGCTTGCATATGCTATTGGTGTTGCCAAGCCCGTTTCGGTAATGGTAGACACCTTCGGCACCGGAAAATATGATGATGAGAAAATCGCCCAAGCGGTAAATAAGGTATTTGACCTGCGTCCTGCCGCTATAATAGATAAGCTTAATCTTCGCCGTCCCATTTACCGTGCTACTGCTGCCTATGGTCATTTCGGAAGAGATGATATTGAACTTTCCTGGGAAAAAACAGATAAGGCGGAAGAACTTAAAGCATGCTTTTAAATTTTAAAACCGATTCGAAAGAATCGGTTTTATTTTTCCCCTTTTTTTCATATATTTTATATTGACCGCACCGCGGAGCTGATGTACGAAATTCGTATGTTTATTTTGCGGTCCGGTCGGCTAAGGGGGAGAATTAATGGAAAAACCAAAGAACAGATTTTTATCCATAATCATTTTAGAGGTTGTTGCGGTGGTTGCAATAATTGCAGTACTACTTATTATGAAGTTTTTTGCAGGTGACCTGTTCGGCAAGGTAGAAGAAAAACATACTGTTTATTTTGAGGATGAAACCGAGGTTAGCGCACAGGTTTATAAAGAAGAAAAAGCAATAAGTGTCAGCAATTTTTCGTCCAACAGCTTTGTGCTTCCCTTAAGTGGCAGAATTACTTCAAATTTCGGAATAAGAAATGACCCATTTGACGGCAAAAAAGCTCGTCACGATGGCACCGATATTGCCGCTCCTAAGGGCACCGAGATAGTTGCTGCCGCAGGGGGAACGGTAAGCTATGTGGGTTATGATGACGACGGATACGGAAAATATCTTAAAATTACCCACAGTGATAAGGTGATGACACTTTACGCTCATTGCAGTGAAATACTTGTGAGCAAAGGGGATAGTATAACTGCAGGTCAGACAATTGCCCTTGTGGGCAGTACGGGTCAGTCAACGGGTAATCATCTGCATTTTGAAATTCGTATTGACGGAAAAGCCGTTAATGCAATGTGGTATTTGAATTACAATGAGAATTAATATTTTCGGCATTAAATTAACAGTTTCATATTTGTTTTGCGCTACACTGTGTATAATGATGCTGTGTGACAGGACAGGGCTTTTTATTCCTATGCTTATTTCGGTGTTTATTCACGAAAGCGGACATCTGCTTTTAATGTGGATATTTGACTGTGTACCCACAGAGATAAAGCTTATTCCCGGTAGCGTGCAGATATGTGCGCCCGTGTGTGACAGTAAACCGTCGGTATTAATCAGCCTTGCAGGACCTTTTGCAAACATTATTATTTTTGCTATTGTGTTTGTCAGCAGTATTATGTTCCGTGACAACTACTACATAACGTTTGCTCTTGTGAATTTAATTTACGGAGCATTTAATCTGCTGCCCCTTGCAGGTCTTGACGGAGGAAGTGCTTTAGAGGAAGTGCTTGTAAGAAAAAAAGGGGCAGACTTTGCAAGAAAAACCTTGAATACCGTCACTGTTTGTGCCGCTGTTTTTGCTCTTTCGGTTGCTGTGTTTCTGAGTATTGCAGGCAGGTCTAATTATTCGGCATATATTCTGGCACTGTATCTTGTTTTGTCGGTTTTGTTCAAATTTTAGTTGAAAGAAACGAAGGAATATTGTATCATAAACATACAGTAATTTTTCAGCGAGGAAATATAAATGGATAATAAAAAACTTGAAGAGCTTTTCCTCACCGTTCAAAAGCCCGGCAGATATTGCGGCGGTGAGCAGGGAAGTATTATTAAGGATAAAAATAAAGTGGATGTTCGCTTCGCTTTTTGTTTTCCCGATACATACGAAGTGGGTATGTCTCATCTTGGTATGAAGATACTGTATTCCTGCTATAATGAAAGGGAAGATATCTGGTGCGAAAGAGTTTTTGCGCCTTGGGTGGACTTTGAAAAGGTAATGAGGGAAAATGATATTCCTCTTTTTGCCCTTGAAAGCCGCGACCCCATAAAGGATTTTGATTTTATAGGTTTTACTCTTCAGTATGAAATGAGCTATACCAATGTGCTTAATATGCTTGACCTTGCGGGATTGCCCCTTCGAAGCGCAGACAGAAAAGAGCTTAATAATATAGTTGTTGCGGGAGGCCCCTGCTCCTGTAACGGAGAGCCTATTGCCGATTTCATTGATATATTCTTTCTAGGCGAGGGCGAAGAGGTTAGTTTTGAGGTAATCGACCTTTATAAAGAATGCAAGAAAAATGGTGAAACCAAGGAAGAATTTCTTAAAAAAGCCGCAAAAATAGAGGGCGTTTATGTGCCAAGCCTTTATAATATTTCCTACAATGAGGACGGTACTATAGGCAGTATTGCTCCCATGTGCGGTGCGCCCGAAACAATAAAAAAACGCATTATAAAAGACCTTGATAAAGCGTATTACCCAAAAGAGTTTGTTGTGCCTTATATAGAAATAGTTCACGATCGTGCAGTGCAGGAGATATACAGAGGCTGTATCAGAGGCTGTCGTTTTTGTCAGGCGGGATTTTTGTACCGTCCCGTAAGAGAAAAATCTCCTGAAGTTATAAGCGGACAAGCAAGGGACCTTTGCGCCTCCACCGGATACGACGAAATTTCTCTTTCATCCCTTTCCACAAGCGACTATACAAGTCTTGAGGAATTACTTACCGACCTACTCAGCTGGACAGACGACGAAAAGGTAAGCCTTTCCTTGCCGTCGCTGAGAATTGATAACTTTTCTCCCGAGCTGCTGCAAAAAATTAATCACATAAGAAAAAGCGGCCTTACTTTTGCTCCCGAAGCGGGAACACAAAGGCTCAGAGACGTTATAAACAAAAACATCACCGAAGAGGAAATACTTGATACCTGCCGTATTGCCTTTGCAGGAGGACACACCTCAGTAAAGCTTTACTTTATGCTGGGACTTCCTACTGAAACCGATGAAGATTTAAAGGGTATTGCCGATTTGGCGCAAAAAATAGTTGATATATACTATGCAATGCCTAACCGCCCGAAGGGAAAAAGCGTTGATGTGGGAGTGAGCGTTTCCACTTTTGTTCCAAAACCCTTTACTCCTTTTCAGTTTGAGCCTCAGATAAAAAGAGAAGAAATAGTAAGACGCCAGAATTATCTGAGAAGCTGTGTGACCACCAAAAAGGTTTCCCTTTCCTGGCACGATTCCGCCACAAGCTTTTTAGAGGGGGTTTTCGCGAGAGGCGACAGAAGACTCGGTAAAGTTATTGAAACCGCATTAAAGGACGGCTGTGTATTTGACAGCTGGAGCGAATGTTTCAGCCTTGAAAAATGGCTGAGCGCCTTCGAAAAATGCAGTATTGACCCCGAGTTTTACAGTTGCAGAACTCGTGAATATGATGAAGTTCTGCCTTGGGAACATCTTGATTACGCAGTTTCAAAGGATTTCTTTATAAAACAGAACAAACTGGCAAAAGAAGCCATAACCACGCCTAATTGCCGCATTTCCTGTGCGGCTTGCGGTGCAAATTGTTACGGGGAGGGTGTCTGCTTTGAAAAGCGTTAGAGTATTTTTCTCAAAAAAAGGTAGACTTCGCTTTGTATCTCACCTTGATATGAACAGGTTTTTTACCAGAGTACTGAGAAAAAGCGGACTGCCTATATGGTACACCGAAGGCTTTAATCCCCACCCGTATTTAACCTTTGCTTTGCCTTTGTCTTTAGGCTTTGAAAGCGACTACGAAATACTGGATTTTCGCCTTTTAGATGACAACTTCTCCTTAAACAAAGTGGAAGAGCGCCTCAGACCTGTACTACCCGAATATATCAAGATAATTAAAGTGGCTGAGCCGATTATGAAGCCGGGCAAAATCGTTTCTGCAGGCTTTAGTCTTAAATTTGAAGATGAAGAAACAGCAAAAAGCTTTTCAAATTTCCTTTCCTGTGGAAATGTTGTTATAAACAAAAAAACAAAAAAAGGAGATATAAAGATAGAGGAGGTATCCTCTAAAATTCTATCTGCAGAGACAAAAGGCGAAACAGTTACTCTTGTTCTTCCTGCAGGAAACGATAATTTGAACCCCTCACTTTTGGTTGCCGCCTTTAATAAAGAACAACAAAAAGAAACAAGCGTTTCCTACACAAGAACTGCTCTTTATAGTGTAGATAATATGATTTTTGAATAAAATTGAATTTTTAAAATTTGCCAGGCATCTAAAAGGGTGCTTGGCTTTATTTTTTTCTTGACAATAAAAAAATAAGTAATATATAATATAATATTATACTTGTTATTTTCAGTGAGGCGAAAATTATGTTAAATGAGAAAATGTTAAAGCTTGGTACCGCAAGCTCTGCAATACGACAGCTTTTTGAATATGGAAAGGCAAGAAAAGCCGAAATAGGTGAGGACAAGGTGTTCGATTTCAGCATCGGCAATCCCAGTGTTCCGGCTCCAAAAACTGTTGACGAGACCATAAAAAAACTTATTGATAACGAGGACAGTGTTTTGCTCCACGGCTACACATCTGCCCCCGGTGATATGAATGTGAGAGAAAAAATTGCCGATTATATAAAGAAAACCTCAGGTGTCAATGCAACTGCATCTAATATCTATATGACCTGCGGTGCCGCCGCATCGCTGACAATTTCTCTGACTGCTCTTGCGAATGAGGGTGATGAGGTCATTCTTCTTGCACCCTTTTTCCCAGAGTACAGAGTATTTGCCGAAAGGGCAGGCTTTAAGTGTGTTTCAGTTCCTTGCCGTGAGCCCGATTTTCAGATAGACATAAGCGCTCTCGAGAAAGCAATCAATAAAAATACCAAAGCAATTATTATTAATTCCCCCAACAACCCTACAGGTGTTGTGTTCAGTGAGGAAACCATTATTGAACTGTCTGCTCTGCTCAGCAGAAAACAGCAGGAATATTCAAAGGAGATTTTCCTTATTTCCGACGAGCCTTATAGAGAGCTTGTTTACGGTGGAACAGAGGTTCCGTTCCCTGCAAAATACTATGATAATACCATAGTTTGCTATTCCTTTAGCAAATCTCTTTCTCTTCCCGGAGAGAGAATTGGTTATATTTTTGTTTCTCCCAACTGCAAGGACTCCGCGCTTGTCTTTGCCGCTGTCTGCGGTGCAGGTCGTGCACTGGGCTTTGTTTGCGCTCCCTCTATGCTTCAAAGGGTAGTTGCAGAGAATCTCGGAAAGACTGCCGATGTAAGCATTTATAATACAAACAGAGAACTTCTTTATAACAGTCTTACAGAGTACGGATATACTGCAGTTAAGCCTGATGGTGCATTTTATTTGTTTGTCAAATCTCCCGAGCCTGATGCCGCCGCTTTTGCAGAAAAGGCGAAGAAATACGAACTTTTGCTGGTGCCAAGTGACTCTTTCGGTATGGGCGGTTATGTGAGAATTTCTTACTGTGTCTCTACAAAGCAGATAGAAAATTCACTTCCTGCCTTTAAGGAACTCATTAAGGAGTATAAATAATGGACAAGCTAAGTAAAGCAAGAGAAGAAATTAATAAAATAGACAAGGAAATGGCAGAGCTTTTCTGTCAGCGTATGGAAGCGGTAAAACAAATTGCCGAGTATAAAAGAGAAAGAGGCCTACCAATTCTTGATGCCACAAGGGAGGAGGCTGTTATCAGTCGTAATTCTGCCCTTGTTCAGGACGAGACATTGCGTTCTTATTACATAAATTTCTTGCGCTATAATATGAAGATTTCCCGTAATTATCAAAACAGACTAAACAGCGGTATGAGGGTTGCCTTTGCAGGAGTGCCCGGAGCCTTTGCCGAGGTTGCGGCAGGGAGAATTTTTGAAAACTGCAAAGCAGTGCCTTATGACAGCTTTAAATCAGCTTATGATTCGGTTGTAAAT
>JAZLDA010000005.1:0-6913 GCA_045614505.1 Acutalibacteraceae bacterium
GTTTGCGGTAAACAATCCGTTATACAATGTGTCAAAGTTTGAACAAGAACTTTACAAGAAATTAAAGGTTCGCACTTGGAAGGATAAAATATGGGAACTTGGTGGCCTTGGTGGATTTAGCAAGAAAAACTTAGCAAACCCCAATAGCCCCGAGTACATAGAAAAGTTTATTGTCGAATGTAACAAGGGTGTTCTGACCCATAGACTATCTTATCCTATCGGCTTCCTACCGATGCTTTTCATACCAAATATGTGTGCATTGACCATAGCATTTCCCGTTGCGGTGGTTAATCTGTTCTTGAATATCTTACCAACGCTTGCACTTAGATACAATACACCTAAGCTACACGCTATGCTAAAACGCATGAACCGGAACCGCAAAGCTGAGCGGGTAGAGGAATATAATTAGCTATCTATAAAAAATCGTCATCTACATCTTTTAGATGTTGCGTGACGATTTTTTAATATATTTACCCACAGACATCTTTGCACAATGTGAAAGTGTCATAGTGGGTTACACACTTTAAAAGGTGTGTAACAAAAAACAGTATAGCCAATAGCTATACCGCTAAATGCATATCAATTATTCAGTTTAGATACAAGAGTCCCCGCTTGGGGCCCCTTCCTTACGGAGGGTGCCCCAACAGGCACTTGCTTTTTTTAGGGAAAAGGGATTAGGTAAAGGGGAATAGCACTGCCTCACCAAATCGGTGAGGCGTTATTTTTTTACGACCGCTTCGCGTTCTACACCTCATCAGTCAACTTCGTGACAGCTTCACCTCAAGGAGAAGCCTTAACTTGTCAAGACAGAGAACCGTCCCCTGTCCTACCGTAAACTACCGAGGACTGAATATTTTTGCTAAGCACCGAAAGGGTGAAGCCTTATATAGGAGACAAGAGAGATTTTCCCTTGTCTCCCTTTTAGCATTTAATCAACACAGAAGAACCGTCCCCTTGTGTTTCTGTTTCGAAGAACCGTCCCCTTGTGTTTCTTGTGTCACCCCTGTGTCATACATTTGGTTTCACGCTAACCGTCCCCTGTGTTATCCCCGGATTTCAATTTCTCATATTGTCTATTTAAATTATTTAGGGAATAAATTGTACAAATGAAAAGCACAACAAAAATCAATAATGAAAACAGCAATGTAGTTAAACTTCTTTTAATAATCGCAATTAAAGATAGAACCGCCAAAATCACAAAAACAGCAGCACAATATTGCTTAACAAACTTTATTCTTTCGTTGTAAACTTCCGTCAATTCATCGTCAGATATAGATAATTCTCTATTTGCTTTTAAAACGCGGTCCCGTTCTCTGATTAAAAACCGTGGTGCTAAATCATTTTCCTCTTGTATACATTTTATGTGTAGCCTAAAATCATCCCTTTTCAATCCTAATTCAATGGTTTCTGTACACTCTCGTAAGCATTCAAGCGGTTCAGCACAAGCAAATAATATTAAAGCAAAGCTGAGCAAATATGCTAATGTTTTTTTGAAGAAGCTGACTTTTTCACATGTCGCCATTTTGCAATATTTTCTTTTTAGTGTTATTTTAGCATTTGCGTCTTCAAGATAAATGATATTAGCATAAGCAGGGGTTACAGCATTTAGCCGAACAAGTAAATTGTCGTTAATATACACTAATATGTCCGAATCACTGTTGGCAATGGAATCGTCTATACAAATATCCAAAAACAATTCTACCATAATTTAATCCACCCATTTAATCTTTTGTCAGAATAATAATCCCAAAGTCCTCCAATTATTCCTCCTAAGGATAAATAAACCGTTATATTTTTTGCAATAGCATTTAAAAATGCATTTGAAGTTATCGGGACACAGGGGACGGTTCTACGGGACACAGGGGACGGTTCTACGGGACACAGGGGACGGTTCTATGTGTTCTCCGCTTAGATTTTCATCAACACAAGGAACCGTCCCCTGTGTTATTTAAGCCAATTCTGCTCCTATTGCCCCGGCTTGAGGAACCGTCCCCTATCCTCGCTTATTTGTCATCCCCTGTCTTATGACTATCTAATTTCGTAGACAATTCTTCAAATGCTATTCTTACAGACTGATTATTTAAATTAAATTCAGAACTATCTATACAGCTTTTCACTTTAGAGCCGTCAATTAAGTATTTACTGTACAAAAGAAGTACTGTACCCTCCGTGTATTTTTCATCCGGTGCCATTGACTTACATTCATTAAGGAAATCTGTATAGGCTCCACCGGTGATATATGACAGCATAAGAATATAAATTCTGTTTCGCATATCGTCGTCGACATAGTTCACATCATTTAAGTGACGAAAAAATTCTTCTTTTTGTCCCCTTGCTAAGGATAGCGCCGCAAGTATACAACTAAACAAATTGTATATATTCTTGTTGGTATGAAACTTGTGTTGATGTTTTATGCCTATACATTTTTTAACAAGTTTGTCGTCAGTGCTGCCACCAACGAAAGATTTCAGTGCGCTTTTTATTCTGACAAACGAAATGATAGTGATTATTATGTATACGGCTACTATTTGCAATACCGCCGCAATCCAATGTATTTCTACCTTTGTTCCATTACTAATAAATTCGAACATTATTTCCTCCCCAAT
Organism: Acutalibacteraceae bacterium; assembly: GCA_045614505.1. Classification (GTDB taxonomy): domain Bacteria; phylum Bacillota; class Clostridia; order Oscillospirales; family Acutalibacteraceae; genus SIG607. Next base: position 2,607 of record JAZLDA010000005.1, read on the forward strand.
TTTTTATGCATAACATCTATAAACAATATATCCTATATTAGGCAATAACTGCGGTGCATAATATGCAACTAGCAAAGTGCCAGCAATTTCTGCTGCATTTATAGAAAATCTGTCGTAAACATAACCGTTGCCGACATTGGGAACACAGGGGACGGTTCTCTGTCCGTGAGGCGGTTTCATTTTATATTATTTTTAGCAAAACTGCTGTAATCAGCGCCGCACCTGCCGCGCAAAGGGCTACCACAATAAGAGGTTTTTTGAAGTACGCCAGAATAAGCGCTGTGACAGTCCCCACTGCGGCGGTTATGAAGTCTCCGGTGGAATAAAAAATTGACGGAAAGGTCATAGCCGACAGAACTGCATAAGGAACATAATAAAGAAAACTTCTGAAAAAGCGGGATTTGATTTTCTTCCTCATTAAAGTAAAGGGAAGCATTCTGATAAGGTAAGTTACCCCTGCCATTACCACCATATAAATTGCAAGACTCATTTTTCTTCTTCCTCCTTTAACGGGAAGATAAGAGCCGCAATAACCGAGGCGACAACGGCGCAGATTATTATTGAAAAGCCTGCGGAAATAAAGGGAAAGAGATACCTGAAAATGACACTGAGTGCAACAGAGATGCCCACTGCAAGGAGCATCTTTTTATTTTCCTTAACTGCAGGAACGACTATGGCAATAAACATAGCATAAAGCATTATACCCAGAGCACCCGTCAGTATAGCAGGCAGTAATGTTCCCGCAACAGCGCCGAGAAAAGTCCCACCCGTCCAGCCTAAAAATGATATTAATATCATTCCAATCATATAAACGGGCGTTACCTTGCCGATTTGCGAATATGCCATTGCAAAAATCTCATCGGTTATACCGAAAGAGGTGACCATTCGCGCAGGAACGGAGTAGGCGCTGTCCAGCCTTTGAGACAGAGAAATACCCATAAGAGCATATCTGAGATTTATTATGAACTGAGTAAGCGCCATTTCTATGTATCCGCCGGCAGAGGCTATTATTTCGATACCTGCCGCCTGCCCTGCAGAAGTAAGATTGGTTGCCGAAATAAGGGTAGCTTCCAGAACTGAGAGTCCGCTTGCAACTGCCGAAATACCGAAACCAAAGGACACCGAAAGATATCCAAGGCATATAGGCAGTCCGTGGAGAAGCCCTTTTTTAAAGGATAATTTCAAGGAGAACTACATCCTTTCTAAACAGCCCAATTATCTTTATTGTAGATAACACCTGCAATGAGGACATCATTTTCAAAATAGAAAACAAGGACCTTGTTTTCGTATGTGCATGTCAGCTTTTTGCAGTTTTCAAGACTAAATGGCATAAAGAAGAATTCTTCTTCAACAGCAATGTCCGAAACGGGAGAAAGTTCTTCCAGTTCAAGGGCGGATTTTACTTCATATTCACCGCTCTGTCCAACGGAGAACCCATAAATATCGGTAAAGCCTACAATACAGGAAATGCCCTTTTCTTCGTTGCCTACGTTGTAATAATAATAAAAGTCGGGAGCATTGTAATAATTATAATTCGAGCCCTCAATCAGGACTATTTCGTCGGCATGTCCGTCTCCTGTGTGTTCCTCTGAAGACTGTGCTTTAACAACCTTTTCAATATCTTCAATAGGTGTGCCCAGAGAAAACTGCGCTTCCTTTATCTGACCGACAGAAATAAAATACTGAATATCCACACTGTAGCCTTCTCCGTCCTTGTCCCTTCCTTTACAGCCTGCAAAGGACAGAACTAAAGCAAAAATCAGACATAAAGCAATAACTCGTTTCATATTTTTTCTCCTTATTTAGAATGTTTGTGCAGAAGCTCGCTTCTCTGTTCCCAGAGTTTCTGAGAAAGGTCAACGTAATAGGTATGAGGCTTTTCAAAACGTTTTACCTCATCCCAAAGCAAGTCCACCTGTTCCTTGCAATATCGGGCGATTTCTTTAACACAGGGGCTTTCGTAAACCTGTTTGCCCTTTTCGAATATTTTCACCTGAAGTTTTTTAGCAACGAAATTTTCCACAGTTTTGCGTTTCCATGTATATTCGGGATGGAATATTTCATAAGGAACGCTGTCGTCTATTTTTTCATCCCCAAGTGTCATAACATCCGCAATACATTTTCCTGTTTCCTTGTCATAAAGACGCCACGGAATTTTCACACCCGGAATAGTTATCTTAGCTGTGTTTTCACTGATTTTGATTTTAGGAATAATTTCTCCGTCCTTTTCCACAGCTACAAGCTTGTACACGCCGCCAAAAACAGGCTCTCTTGCGGCGGTAATAAGGCGCTCGCCTACTCCGAAAATGTCAACCTTTGCGCCTTGCATCAGCATATCGCGGATAAGATATTCATCCAGTGAGTTGGAGACAACTATTTTACAGTCCTCATAGCCTGCATCATCAAGCATTTTTCTTGCTTTTTTTGTGATATAGGTAATATCACCGCTGTCAATTCTGATTCCTCTGGGGCGTTTGCCAAGAGGCTTTAAGACCTCATCAAAAACCTTGATTGCATTTGGAATACCGCATTTAAGTACATTGTAGGTATCAACAAGCAAAGTTGTGCTGTCGGGATATTTCTGCGCATAGGTTTTAAAGGCTTCATATTCACTGTCGAAAAGCTGTACCCAGCTGTGTGCCATAGTACCCGAGGGCGGCACATCAAAATCCTTACCCGAAAGCACACAAGCAGTGCCGGTACAACCGCCGATAATAGCTGCTCTTGCGCCAAGTATTGCGGCATCATAACCGTGCGCACGGCGCGAGCCGAATTCCAGCACGGGTCTGCCCGAAGCGGCGCGGACTATTCTGTTTGCCTTCGTGGCAATAAGAGACTGATGATTTATGGTGAGAAGCACCATAGTCTCAACAAGAAAAGCCTGCATTATAGGGCCTCTGACAGTGAGAATGGGCTCTCTTGGGAAAATAGGAGTTCCCTCGGGAACAGCCCATACATCGCACTTGAATTCAAAATTTTCAAGAAAACTTAAATAACGCTCATCAAAAAGATTCAGTCCTCTTAAATATTCAATATCACTTTCACTGAAGGAAAGATTGTTAAAGTAGTCTATAAGCTGGTGAAGACCTGCCATTATGGCATAGCCGCCTTCATCGGGAACGCGGCGGAAAAACATATCAAAATATGCAACAGTGCCCTCCATTTCGCTGTCCAAAACACCGTTTGCCATGGTCATTTCGTATAGGTCCATAAGCATACTTAAATTTCGGTTATCCATAGATTTCCTCCGAATAAAATCATTATATTTATAATACCCTAAAAATCTGTTATTGTCAATTAAGGCAAAAAAAGAATTCCTTTCGGAATTCTTTTTTACTTTAAAGTTTTATGTAGCCTCTGCACAGTCCGTCGCTTTCGGCATAGAGCTTCAGTTCACCCTCTGCACTATTAAGTTTAACCGCAACGCTTATTGCACCCATCCTCATCTGTCTATTAGGCAGATTTACCGGGTTATGGTCGCAAACGTCACTGCCTGTTCCCACAATAGTGCCCTTGGAATTTGCATAGAAACGAACAAAAGGAGCAGCATCGGCAACTTCTCTTCCCTCTTCATCTACCACATAGCAGGTAAAGAGTGCTATATCTCCGGCACCGACTGCATTATCATTTTCAAGGCGAAGCTTCAGCGCATACGGTCTGCCCGAGGTTACTTTTGTATCCTCGCAAACCTTTTTGCCGTTTTTAAGACCGACAACTTTAAGTTCACCCGGAGTAAATGGTACCATCCATTCTCCGTGACCAAAGGGTTCAATTTCCTTTTTGCCAAGCGACTTTCCGTTTAGGAAAAGTTCAAGGGTATCACAATTTGTATAGGCGGCAACTTTTATTTCTTCACCCTCCATACCGCGCCAGTTCCAATGAGGCATAAGGTGTACCATAGGAGTGTCGCTCCAGTGACTAATATTCTGATAATATGCATCCTTTTTTTGCAGATACATATCAATAGCACCTGCCTGAGAGCAAAGTCTGGGCCAATAGGTTTCACCTCTGTGTTCAAAGGCAATCCACTGATATTCACCCATTACCCAATCTCTATCCATTATAAATTTCCACGTGTTTTCTCTGCCCATAAACCAATAGTTGGTATCGTGGTCTATGGAATCTACATATCCGTTTTTCTCAACATCAACAATGTCATAATAGAAGCCTCTGGAAGTACTTGTAGCGCAACATTCCGAAGCAAAAATTGCTCTGTCGGGATGCTCTTTGTGAATATCATCATACAAACGAAGATTGTAGTTTACGCCTATTACATCAAGACAACCAAAGATTTTGCAACCGTCTGC
>JAZLDA010000006.1:0-27469 GCA_045614505.1 Acutalibacteraceae bacterium
AAAAGAACAATGGAAGCCCTTGCAAAAAACAATATGGTGCCCTACTATGCAGAAAACGGTGAAGAAGCCCTTGAGCTGATAAAAAGTCTTATTAATGAGGGAGACCTTATAGGACTGGGCGGCAGTGTGACACTTAAAGAAATTGGCGCAACTGCCCTTGTGCGCGCAGGCGGATACAATATCATCGACCGTTATGATGAAAAGCTTACTGCTGAAGAAAGAACAGAGTGCCTTAGAAAAGCATTGCTCAGTGATGTTTTTCTCACTTCAAGTAATGCAGTCAGCGAAAAGGGTGAGCTTATTAACGTTGACGGCTTCGGAAACCGCGGCGCCGCTCTTGTTTACGGTCCTAAAAGCGTAATAGTTGTGGTAGGTAAAAATAAAATTGTTGAAAATGCCGAGGCAGGCTTTAAGAGAATAAAGGAAATTGCCGCTCCTAAAAACTGTCAGAGGCTGGACAGAAAAAATTACTGCTTCTTTAAAAATGAATGTATGGCACTAAGTGACGAGTCCCACTCTCTGTCCGACGGCTGTGCGGCTTCCACAAGAATTTGTTGCAGCTATATAGTTCAGTCCTATCAGCTTATAAAAGACAGAATAAAAGTAATAATATGTAATGAGGACTTAGGTTATTAAATTATGATGAAAAGCATACCTCTTTTATAGGGGGTATGTTTTTTTATGAAAAGATTTACAGCGTTTTTATTGTGCTTTGCGCTAATACTGTCATTTAGAGTGCAGGCACAGGTAATATGTGAAGAGGAAGTTGATATGACACCGCTTCCTGCCGTTCCTACTGTGGCACAGGGTGAGGTAATTGACATAAGCGCAAAATCGGCAATACTTATTGACCCTGCCTCAGGCAAGGTGCTTTATGAAATAAACTCAGATGAAAAAAGTCCGCCTGCCTCCATAACAAAAATAATGTCTCTGCTTCTTGTTATGGAAGCGATTGAAAACGGACAGTTTAATTATGATACCGTTCTTTCCTGCAGTGACACTGCGGCGGCGCTTGGCGGCAGTCAGATATGGCTTGAGCCTGGTGAACAGATGAGTGTACATGACCTTTTAAAGGCGGTTGCAGTTGTTTCCGCCAACGATGCAACAGTACTTTTAGCCGAGGCTGTTGCAGGCAGTGAAGAAAGCTTTGTTGCTTTGATGAACGAAAAGGCGCAAAAGCTTGGTATGAACAACACTCACTTTGCAAACTCAACGGGACTTGATGCAGAAAATCACTACAGCAGTGCTCACGATGTGGCAATTATGTCGGCAGAGCTTTTAAAGCATAAAAAGATTACCGAATATACCACCATTTGGATGGATAGTCTTCGCGGCGGCGAGTCCGAGCTTGTCAGCACCAATAAACTGGTGAGGTTTTATGATGGTTGTACGGGACTTAAAACAGGAACCACCGCCGATGCGGGATATTGCCTTTCCGCTTCGGCAGAAAGGGATGGACTTTCACTTGTGGCGGTGGTAATGGGCGCCGACACCAGCGCTAACCGTTTTTCAGGCGCTCAGAAATTATTAAATTACGGATTTGCTCATTTCGGTAGGGTAGAGGTAACACCGGAACTGGGAGAGAGAGTAACCGTTAAAATAAAAAAAGGAACTAAAAGAAATATAGAAGTAACAGCAGACGAAAAATTTTATGCTCTTATAAAGAAAAACCAAAAGGACAAAATAACTACAGAGGTAATACTTCCCGAAGAGGTGACGGCACCTGTCCGAAAAGGCGATAAAATAGGTGAAGTAAGAATTCTGCTCGACGGAGAAGAAATAGGCACAATACCCATAACCGCCAACGAGGATGCCTATAGAATAAATTTATGGCGTTCTTTTGGTATATTGCTCAAGTATTTGTTTACTCTTTAGGGGTAAAGTTGTGAAATTTTTCTAAAAAATTTCATTTTCATATTGAAAAACAGCAGGATTTATAGTACAATAATGATAATAAATATGAGGAGACTTTAAATGGCAATTAAATTTAGTTTTAACTACGCAAAAGATTTTTTGCGTGAGAATGATATTAGCGGAATTACCCCCGCAATTTATGCCGCCCATGACACCGTTAATAACAAAGACGGCTTGGGTAACGACTTTTTAGGCTGGGTTAATCTTCCTGAGGATTATGATAAAGAAGAATTCGGCAGAATCAAAAAGGCTGCCGAGAAAATCAAAAGAGATACGGATATTCTTATTGTTATCGGTATCGGCGGCAGTTATCTTGGCGCCAGAGCCGCTATTGAATTCTTAAAAGGACCTTTCTATAACAGTGTAAGAAAGGATGTTCCCGAAATTTATTTCGCAGGAAATTCCATAAGCGGTTCTTATCTTAACGATATTCTCACTCTTTGTGAGGGCAAACGCGTTTCTCTTAACATCATTTCAAAAAGCGGTACTACTACCGAGCCTGCAGTTGCTTTCAGAGTACTGAGAAAGTATCTTGAAGAAAAATACGGCGAGAAGGAAGCCGCAGAGCGTATTTACTGCACTACCGACCGCGCAAGAGGTACTCTTAAGGCTTTGGCTGACGAAAAGGGCTATGAGTGTTTTGTAGTTCCCGATGACGTTGGCGGACGCTTTTCTGTGCTTACCGCTGTGGGACTTCTCCCCATTGCCGCCGCAGGCGCTGATATCGACGCTCTTATGAAGGGCGCTGCTGATGCCGCAAAGGAATATAATGTTAAGGATATAGAGAAAAACGAGTGTTATCAGTACGCTGCTATACGAAACGCCTTCTACCGCAAGGGTAAAACGGTTGAAATGCTTGTTAGCTATGAGCCTCGCTTTACCATGATGGCTGAGTGGTATAAGCAGTTATTCGGAGAGAGCGAAGGTAAAGATAATAAGGGTATCTTCCCGGCTTCCGTTACCTTCTCCACCGACCTTCATTCTATGGGTCAGTATATACAGGACGGCAGTCGTATGCTGTTCGAAACTGTTGTAACCATTGGTGACACAGGCTCTGATGTAGTTATTGAAGAAGAGGAAAACAACGGGGACGGACTTAACTTCCTTGCAGGAAAGCCAATGTCTTTTGTAAATCAAAAGGCTTTCCTTGGTACCGTTCTTGCTCATACCGACGGCGGTGTTCCCAATCTTGTGATTAATGTAGATAAGGCTGATGAAGAGAATCTCGGCAGACTTATCTACTTCTTCGAAAAGGCTTGCGCTGTTTCCGGTTATGTTCTGGGAGTTAATCCTTTTGATCAACCCGGTGTTGAAAGCTATAAGAAGAATATGTTCGCTCTTCTCGGAAAGCCCGGCTATGAAGCAGAAAAGGCTGCACTTGAAGCAAGACTCGGACTGTAAAATATCCGCTTATTGCGGTGAATATAAAAGGAGCTGGTTAATATGGTAAAAATCATTATTGGTAAAAAGGGTTCCGGCAAGACCAAACGTTTAATGGATGTTGTCAACTCTGCCGCAGAAAAGAGCAACGGCTGTGTTGTATGTTTTGAACAGGGCGATACTTTAAAGTTCAGTATCACTCATAAGGTAAGACTTATTGATGCCGACCATTACGGCATTAAGGGCTTTGACGCTTATTACGGTATGATTTGCGGCGTTTGTGCCGGTAACTATGATGTTACAAATATCTTCGGTGATGCAACCCTTCGCATCGGTTCCCGTGATTACGGCGAGCTTGCCGCTTTCCTTAAGAAAATCGAAGACCTTGCAAAAGAAACCAACATAGAGTTCTTCTTCACCGTTTCGGCTAATGAAGATGAGCTTCCCGCAGAAGTTCTCGCATACGTAGAGAAATAAATACAAAAAATCAACTATCCTAAAAGGATAGTTGATTTTTTATATATCTGACTGATTTAAATTTTCAATACAGCTTCTACACACAAGATTTCCTTTATAGGAAACCAGCAAGGAAGATCCTCCGCAGAAAATGCAACCCGACTTATGCTTTTTAAGAATAAGCTCGCCTGAATCGTTAAACTGCATTTCTAAACAATCTTCGCCATCTTTAACATCAAGCTGTTTTCTTATTTCCTTTGGTATAACTATTCTGCCGAGATGGTCTACCCGACGAACAATTCCGGTAAAGTCTGACATAACATCACCACTGTTTAAAAATACGCTGTCCCGCTCTGCCGTAATTGGGCAATTGATAACCTGCGATTCAGCAGGTGGGTGCCAGCCGGGCGGTTTTGTGCTTCCAACGTCCGCAAAATGCGGGAGGCCTGCATACCCGCCGTCCGAGCAACGGCCCCTAAATATAGGTTGTAGGGTTATAATAGCCGCGGTCCGCGAACAGAGCAGGACGGAAAATTCTTATTTGCTTATTCGTCTTCTATTTCGTAGAAATCGGAAAGACGGTCGGAAAAAGCGTCGGCAACGGTTTCATATTCGTCGTCGTCTTCAATTTCACTGTAGTAGAATTCGCCGTCTTCCTCCTCTTCTTTAACTATAACAAGCTCACCGGAATCATCCAGCATTTGCTTGGGGTCGTCATACATAGGAAGAAGTGCAAGATAGGAACCGTTATCGGTATCAAGTCTGTCAAGAACTTCAAAATTATATTCGTTACCGTCATCATCGGTAAGATTAATAAGGTCAGGGGTATAATCTTCGTTTTTTATTGTTTCACTCATAATAAAACGCTCCTTAAAGTATTCTGTAAATATTTTAACCTTTAATAGAACTTTAGTCAATAGTATTTCTTGAAATAATGTCAAAATAGTGGTATAGTAAAAAAGCGTAAAGAAAGGGAGAAAAAGATGATTAAGGCAGTTTTATTTGATTTAGACGGAACTCTCGTAAATACACTGGGCGATTTGGCGCTGTCGGTGAATTACGTTCTTGAAAAACACGGTTATCCAACCCATCCGGTGGATGCCTATAAAATATTTGCGGGCAACGGTAATGAAGTAATGATGCGCCGCGCTCTGCCTGCGGAAAAAAGGCAGGACAGAGAGTACGTACTGAAGCTCCGTGAAGAATTTTACGATTATTATAAAGAGCACTGTGCTGATGTGTCAGAGGTTTATGACGGTATAGAAGAGCTTTTAAAAAATTTAAAGGCGCAGGGAATTCTTGTTGCTATTGTAACCAATAAAGCGCAGGTTATGACCGATGTTTTAGTTCCGAAATTATTGGATAAAAATATTTTTTCTGCCATTATAGGTCAGCGTGACGGTGTTCCCACAAAACCCGAGCCACATATGCCTTTTCTTGCAATGAGCGAGATGGATGTTAATCCCGATGAATGTCTTTTCGTAGGAGACTCTAATGCTGATATGGAAACGGGACTTAACTGCGGAAACACTCCCGTAGGAGTTCTTTGGGGATTCAGAGACCGAGAAGAACTGGAAAACGCCGGAGCAAGATACATAGTTTCTTCTCCTTCAGAAATACTTAGTATAATAAAGGAAATTAACGAATGTTAAAATACAGATATACAAAAATTGCCTGTTATCTCGGCTATGTTGTGCAGGCAATAGCCTGTTGCTTTCTGCCGCTTCTTTTTGTGTCATTGCAGGAAACCTATAATATAAGCTATGAAAAACTGGGAAGGCTTATGTTTATCTGTTTTGTTATACAGATTTTCGTAGATATAATGTCTATCCGCCTTGTAAAAATATTCGGCTACCGTACCCTTGCGGTGGCGTCGCAGATTTTTGCCGTTATCGGCTTTGCCGCTCTCGGATTTTTACCGAAAATTATGCCGCCCTATGCAGGACTTACCTGTGCTGTGGCAATTTATTCGGTGGGAAGCGGACTTATTGAGGTTATTATATCCCCCATAATGGAATATCTGCCCACCGAGGACAAATCGGGTAATATGGCTTTTCTTCATTCCTTCTTCTGCTGGGGACAGGTTTTCGTGGTTATTATCACCACTGTACTTATAAAGCTTTTAGGAGCAAAATATTGGGGATATATTGCCCTTATATGGGCGGTAATACCATTTATCGTTATGATTATGTTCAGCTTTGTTCCCATAATCGAGCCTAAAGAAACAAGTGGAAAAAGCTTTAAAAATCTTTTGCATTCTCCTGCGTTTATTATTATGCTTATCATAATGTTTCTGTCAGGTGCTTCGGAAATTTCGGTGGGCAACTGGATGTCTGCATTCGCAGAGCAGTCACTTCATCTTCCGAAGTTTCTGGGTGATTTGGTAGGACCTTGTCTGTTTGCCGCTTGTATGGGTATTGGCAGAGTTGTATTTTCCTTTATCGGCGACAGAGTTCCCATGAAACAGGTACTGCTTGTTTTTGCTATCTTTACCGTTGCGGCGTATCTTGTTTTGTCTCTCAGTAAAAATCCTGCCGTCAGTCTTGGGGCAGGGGTGCTTGTGGGCTTCGGTGTTTCGGTAATGTGGCCGGGGTCGTTGAGCCTTTGTGCCTCTCATTTTCCAAAGGGTGCAACCGCTATGTTTGCCATCCTTGCCATGTTCGGAGACTTAGGCTGTTCCTTCGGTCCGTGGATGACAGGCATTGTTGCTGATTTAAAGGGACTTAATACAGCATTTTTATTTGCTACCCTATTCCCGTTAACAATGGTAATAATACTTATTTTTATGAATAGAAAGAAGGCTAAGCAATGAAAAGAGAAAACTATATTAACTGGGACGAATACTTTATGGGTATTGCTATGCTGTCAGCACAGCGAAGCAAAGACCCGTCTACTCAGGTTGGCGCCTGTATTGTAAGCAACGAAAACCGCATTTTGTCGGTAGGCTACAACGGTATGCCCAGAAACTGCGATGATGACGTTTACCCTTGGGAACGAGATGGCGACGACCTTAACACAAAGTATATGTTCGTTTGCCATGCCGAGCTTAATGCCATTCTCAATTACTCAGGTACAAACCTTAAAGGCAGTAAGGTTTATGTAACACTGTTTCCCTGTAACGAGTGTGCAAAGGCTTTAATTCAAAGCGGTGTTTCCGAGGTTATTTACTATTCTGATAAATACAGCGATTCTTTTTCCACCCTTGCGGCAAAGCGTATGTTTGAGAGCGCGGGAATTAAAATGACCCCATATGAAAAAAGCGGAAAAGAAATAAATATTTCTCTATAAAAAAACGGCAGTTCAACTGCCGTTTTTGATTTTATAAAACTTTTGCGCCGTCGTTATCAACCGGAAGATTAAGAACCTGCCAATTAAGTCCTGAGCTATGTAATTTCTCTTTGATTTTTTCTGCAAAGTTTTCTTTTTCGGTAATACACAGGCAGGTAGGACCTGCGCCGCTTAAACAAAAAGCAATAGCGTCAAGCTCTTTTGCAAATTTTTCAGCCTCGTCATATCCTTTTATAAGGCTTCTTCTGTAGGGCTGGTGGAGTTTATCGTCTAGAGCAATTTTTATAAGAGGCTTGTCACCTGTCTCTAATGCTTTTAAAAGCACTGCAAGGTGGGAGGAATTAAATACTGCATCCTTAAAGGAAACATCATTAGGTAACACACTTCGGGCAAGTTTTGTCAGCAGTTCAAAATCGGGTACAAGCGCTACAAATTTTAATGAGGGGTGAATGTTGTAGCTGACAGAACAGGGAACCGAATCGCTCATAAGAGATGCAGTGAGCCCGCCGTAAATAGCAGGGGAGAGGTTATCCGGGTGACCCTCAATATTATTGCAGACCTTAAGAATTTCTTCCTTAGAGAGCTTATTTCCTAAAAAGAAATTAGCGGCAGTAGCGCCTGCTACTATAAGAGCGGCGCTGGAGCCAAGTCCTCTGGAAACAGGAATGTCAATACTGTCAAAGGAAATGTGACAGTGGGGGACTGGTTGTCCCGAATATATGTAAACATCTCTAAAGCCTATATAAGCCAGATTATCCTCGGTTGCATACTTTTCCTCGCATCCCGAAAATGTAACGCCTTCTCCTGTGAGAGAAAAGGTAAGGGTATTATAAAGGGTGAAGGCACAGCCTATCGAGTCAAAACCGGGGCCTAAATTTGCAGTAGTTGCAGGAACTTTAACAGTACAGGTTACCACTTTTCTTCTGCCACCTTTTTCATAACATAATCGGTAAGAGCATCCTTCTCAATGACATCTCTGTGAAGAACGGACTTTTCTTCAAGTCCCGAAAGGTTTTTCGGAATTTCAACACCCGTAAGGGCGTTAATCTGGTCCATTACGCGGAATTCGTTTTCATCGGGTGTAACGCCCAGAGCTGAAAGAACGGCTACGGGGAATTTGTAGGGAGAAGCGGTAGAGAGAACTACTGTCTTGTTCTCAAAATCGCCGTCTAAAGCGGCTCTGAAGGCAACGGCAGTATGAGTGTCGCAGAGGTAGGAATGTTTCTCGTACACCTCTTTTATGGTATGGAGGGTTACCTTATCGTCGCAGTAAGCGGCAATAAAGGTTTCTTTGAGCTTAGCAAGTATTTCATCGCTTACTTTATAACAGCCTTTCTCCGAAAGATCCTTCATATAGCCTGCAACCTCATCAGCGTTGCCGTTTGAGAGCAGATACAAAAGTCGCTCAAGATTGCTGGAAACAAGAATATCCATAGATGGAGAAAGGGTTTTGAAAAATTCTCTGCGCTTATCGTATACACCGGTGTTGATAAAGTCGGTGAGTACATTATTGGCATTGGAGGCGCAGATGAGCTTATCTACAGGCAGTCCCATACATTTTGCAAAATATCCTGCCAAAATATCACCGAAGTTACCTGTAGGAACTACAAAGTTGATTTTGTCGCCAACCTTTATTTCTCCGCTTTTAACAAGGGAAGAATATGCAGTGAAATAATATACTACCTGAGGGGCAAGTCTGCCGATGTTAATGGAGTTGGCGCTGGAAAGCTCTACAGTGTCACAGCCGCTTTGCTTAAAGGCGGCAAAGGCGTTTTTAACGCCGGTCTGAGCATCATCAAAGTTGCCCTTAACGGCGCAAACGCAAACATTGTTACCTTCCTGGGTGACCATCTGCGCTTTCTGAACAGCACTTACACCGCCGTCGGGATAGAAAACAATAATGCGGATTCCGTCAACGTCGTGGAAGCCCTCAAGAGCGGCTTTTCCGGTGTCACCGCTGGTAGCGGTTAGTATTACGGTATCCTTTTTTATGCCCAGCTTTTCTCTTGCCTTGGTCATAAGGCGGGGAAGCATAGAAAGAGCAACATCCTTAAATGCGCTGGTGGGGCCTCTGAAAAGCTCCAACACAAAATTCTCACCCACCTTTACAACAGGGGTAAGCTCGTCGGTTTCAAATCTGCCTCTGTAGGCACTTTCTACCATAAGATGCATTTCTTCTGCGGTGAAATCATCAAGAAGCGTGCCGAGAATTTTTTCGGCAGTCTCCATAGTGGTAAGATTTAAAACGCTTTTATAATCGAAATTAAGTGCGGAAAAACTCTTGAGCATATAAAGTCCGCCGTCGTCGGCAATACCCTTTACAACAGCTCTTGCGGAATTAACCTTTTCGTTATTGTTACGTGTACTTTGATAAATCATTTTTATAGCTCCATTCGGAATATCTTAGTTTTAGTATAAACCTTTTATAAATATTTTTCAAGTCCCCTTCAGACTATAGAGAGGCTGAGCAAAGGTAAGACTGAAATATTTTAATTTTACGCCTCTTTTTGTCTCATTATTTTTGCGGCGCGGTGCATTGTTTTATTAAGGAAAATTATACTTAGTATAAGGGATGCAATTTCGGCAATTGGGAAGGCAAACCACACATAGGTAACGTTTCCCGTAAAGGAAAGAAGCCAGGCGACCGGAATAAGTACCACAAGCTGACGGCAAACCGAAACAATAAGGCTGTAGAAGGGATTGCCTATAGCCTGGCAAACGCTTCCCGCAATTATGCAAAATCCTGCAAAAACAAAGGGGATTGCAATAATACGCAGAGCAGGAATACCAATAGCAAGGGTTGCTGCATCAGCTTTAAAGAAGGAAAGGAGAACCTGAGGCACAGCCTCAAATACGCAAAGTCCCGCGAGCATTATTGAGACTGCAACGGTAATTGTGAGCCTCACCGTCTTTTTAACGCGCTCCTCGTTTTTTGCGCCGTAGTTATAGGAAACAATAGGCACCATACCGTTATTAAGACCGAACACAGGCATAAAGATAAAGCTTTGAAGCTTAAAGTATATACCGAATACGGTGGTTGCAACTATGGTGAGACTACCGAGAATAAGGTTTAAAAGGAAGGTCATTACAGAGCCGATAGCCTGCATTACAATAGAGGGGAAGCCAACCTTATAAATAATTTTTACGGTTTTGAGGTCGGGACGGAAAATTTCCTTCAGGCGTATGGTGATTTCCTTGTTTTTGGTAATGTTTAATATAATTGCCGCAATGGCTGCAATTACTTGTCCGATAACGGTTGCCAAGGCGGCGCCTGCAACTCCAAGCTCAGGGAAAATACCGTATCCGAAAATAAGCAGGGGGTCTAAAATAATATTTACAACGGCGCCCATAAGCTGGGTAATCATAGCAAGCAAGGTTTTTCCTGTGGACTGCAATAATCTCTCAAAGCAGAACTGACAGAAAATGCCGATGGATGCTCCCAGACAAATATTAGTATATTGCACGCCGTACTGCTGAATAAGAGCAATGTCATAAATTCCCTCAGAACTCGAAAAATCCTGCAGTGCAAAAAATGGCTTTGCAAGAGTGAGACCTATAACAGAGAAAAGAACAAAACTGCAAAGGGATAAAAATATACCTGTGTTTGCCGCAGTATTAGCCGCTTTAAAATTCTTTTCACCAAGAGACCTTGAAAGCAGGGCATTGATACCTACACAAGTACCTGCACCCATTGCTATCATAAGGCTTTGCAGAGGGAAGGCAAGAGAAACTGCGGTTAGTCCCTCCATACTGTAATCGGCAACAAATATACTGTCAACGACATTGTAAAGCGCCTGCACCAGCATTGATATCATCATAGGTACTGCCATACTTGCAAGAAGTTTTCCCAGCGGCATTGTGCCCATCTTGTTTTCTTTTCTGAGTTCCATTTTTTTCACCGTTTTATTACAAAATATACTATAATATAATAAAGTATTATTATGGACTCTGTCAAGGTTTTATTGTTGACAAAACGCGGTTTTAATGTAAAATGAATAGTAGAATATTAAATGGGTGAAAAAATGAAAAAAATTATATGTTTAATGCTTGTTTTTCTTCTCTGTTTTCCCTTTATTTCGGGGTGTAAAGAAAAATCAGAAAAAGAAACAAAAATAAAAATAGTTGCAACGGTTTTTCCTCCCTTTGATTTTGCCCGCGCTGTAGCAGGTGATAAGGCAGAAATTACACAGCTTGTCCGAGTGGGAAGTGAAAGTCACTCATTTGAGCCTACTCCTACGGATGTAAAACTGGTGCAGGATTGCGATTTATTTTTAATGATAGGGGGAGAAAGTGAAAGCTGGGCAGAGAGACTTAGTTCATCGGGCAATAACGATAAGAGAAAAACCTTGATTCTCAGTGAATATGTTACTATGCTTGAATCGGGAAGCGGCGAGCATCACGAAGAACACAGCCATCACGGACATAACCATGAGCATGATGAGCATATATGGACTTCTCCTTTAAATGCAATAAAAATAAGTGAGGCAATTCTTATTGCGCTGTGCGAAATCGACAGCGAAAATCAGGAATATTACAGAGCTAATTTTGAAACCTTTAAGGCAAAGCTTTCCGACCTTGATAAACAGTTTAAAAGCCTTGCCGAGTCTAAAAAAAACAAGACCATCGTTTTCGGTGACAGATTCCCTTTTCTTTATCTTGCAGAGGAATACGGATTAAACTGCCTTGCGGCATTCCCCGGCTGTAATGAACAGACCCAGCCGGATATAAAAACCGTTACACACCTTATAGAGCATATTAAAGAGGAAAATATAACTACGGTATTTTACACCGAGTTTTCCTCACGCCAAACTGCAAATATGCTGTGCGAGGAAACAGGCGCAACTGCGCTTCTGCTTCATTCCTGCCATAATGTCACAAAAGAGGAATTGAAGCGTGGAGAAACCTATCTTTCTTTAATGGAAAAAAATCTCGTAAATTTAAAAATTGCTTTAAGTTGATATACATTTTTTAAAAAATTTTAAAACTAAAATCCAAAATACGTAAAACGCCGTCGGAATATTCGACGGCGTCTTTATATTCTCCGAATCCAATACGTCGCATTTGTTTGTAGCTTTCGCCTATTCCGGCAATAATAATATAAAGGCATATTACTATTAAAAAGCTTATAAAAAAAGCGCGCCAAAATATTTTCGTATTCCTTTTCATTTTCATCTATCCTAATGTATTTAAGTATGACACAAGCGCTGTTGCGGCAAGAGAAGCACCGTAAGACGCTTCTTCAAGAGAGTTTGACTCGGTACCTACCTCTAAAAGTATACTTCCCGTGGTAAGGTGCTGATTGTATCTGCTGGAGACAAGGGATAATTGTCTTGCAAGCCCGGGGTAAAGAGCCTCCATAGTCTGCTGAAATTTCACCGCAAATGTGAAATTCTTTTCCCAGTTTTCATGGTTTGCCACCGTTTCGCCGCAACCCATTACCAGCATTACCTGAGCGGCGTTTTTGCCGTCTATTTCGATAACCGGTTTCACTCTGTTGGTTCCGTCGCCTGCAAGGGAGTCGCGGTGCAGGTCAATAACTATTTTTATTGATGGGTACTTTTCTAGATATTTTTTAACTGTTTCTCCGCTTCGGTTATAGCTTCCGTTGTAGGCGGGATAATCGTGCTCGGTGGTATCGTGCAGGGTGACAATTCCTGCACTATTTAGCTTGTCGGCAACTATTTTGCCTATGGCGGTCACATTATAGCTTTTGTCTCTTGTTCGTGTTAAGTCTGACTTTGTGTAGTAGTCGCGGTCTTCAAGGAGATAACACTCGGTGGTGTGGGTGTGCATTATGAGTACCTGTGGCTGGCCATTCTTTTCTATTTTTATGGGGTTTGCATTTTTTAAATACTTTGCTATATCTAAATTAATTCCCGCCCTGTTTTTTATATACACGCGGTTATATGAGGTTTTGCTTTTATAGGGAGAGATAAACTGCGGGATAACCTTGCCAACGGCATCGGCCTTTGTAGAAGCACTCACCGAGGAAGGCAGACTGCTCTGCTCTGTTTTGCTCTCTTCATTTGGAGTGCTTATAATATATTCCTTTATACTTTGGCTTTTCAATAAAACTCCGTTGTCTGATGAAACATAAAAGGTGCCGCCTATTATAAGACAGACACAAAGAAATGAAATAAGAGTGAGTATAAATATTCCGCCTCTGTCTTTCATTATATCAGCTCCCTTCAGTTATATATATGACCGAAAGGGTCGTGTTATACAATAGACAGCAAAAGACTTCGCTCTGTTTGCGGCTGTAAGAAGCAATTGAGCGCTCCTGATAAAATCGACGAAGCTCTGTCAATAAGCAAATCAATTTCCCTCGGGGTGACTATCATAGGACTGCGGCTCTTATTTTTTGCGCCGAAGAGAGCGGCATCAAGGCAGGTTGGAACACCGACGGCAATTACGGGGATTCCCACCGTAGAGGGACTTATTTCCTTTCGGTTGTTACCCACACCCGAGCCGGGGGATATTCCGCTGTCACAAAGCTGAACGGTGGTGCCCAGCCTCGAGGGTTTTGCCGCCGCAAATGAGTCTATAACAAGAAGCGCCTTTGCCTTGCAAGAGGATATAACACCCTTTAGTATTTCTAAAGTTTCCACGCCTGTCTGTCCTAAAACTCCGGGCTGAATCACACTGATGTTTTTAAGTGAACTAAGACCTGTCTGTTCCTTTAAATAGGGACTTAAATGTCTGGTTGCAAGTATTCTATCAGCAACCTCGGGTCCCAAGGCATCGGGGGTTATATTACGGTTTCCCAGTCCCGCCACCAGTATGTCATCACTGCAAAAGGGCAGGCAGTTTAGCTCTTTTATAATAATATCTTCAAGCTCTTTGTATTCGCCGCCGTGGTAAAGCAGGTCAGGAATGTCTATATTTATATAATTGCCTATAGGCTTTCCCAGAGAATTTGCACCCTGCTCGTTTGTAACCTTTATTCTTGTTACGGTTATAACGCCGAATTTTTCGGTTTCTGAGGAAATACCCTCGTTGTCTTTTACTCTGCTTTTCAGCTCTACCGCCAAGTCGCTTCTTCCGGTCATAACAACACCTCTTTACAGTATTGTTATCATATTAATAATGTTTTATTAAAAAAAGTTGTTGATTTTTTCTTAGATTAGTGGTATTATGTTTTTGTTAATGCGTGAAAAGGAGGTGCAATAAGTGCCTAATATCAAATCTGCAAAGAAGCGTGTGCTTACCAGTGCTGCTGCTTATGAGCGTAATAAAGCTTATCGTTCTGCTTTAAGAACTGCTGTAAAGAAGGCTGATGCAGCTATAGCAGAGAACTCTGCTGATGCTAAAGAGGCTGTAAAGGTTGCAGTTAAGAAGATCGATCAGGCTACCGCTAAGGGTATTCTTCACAAGAACACCGCAGCCAGAAAGAAGTCCAATCTCGTTTGCCGTCTCAACAAAATCGGCTAATGGATTTTCTTTTCTGAAATCAGCTTAATATAAAACGGGATTTTCTCTTGAAAATCCCGTTTGGCTGATATCAAATATGTTCCGTCGCCTTTAGGGCGGCTTATTTTTTTACAAAAAAACACTCGGCAATTTTTGTTTTGTTTGCCGAGTGTTTTATATTATTTGATTTTTCCGTAAAGGGGGAGAGCTTCGGAATCTTTTTTAGGCTCTCTGTTTTCTGCCTGTGCAGCAGCCTTTTTGGGTGCACGGGCTACAGGATTATCGGAAGTGATAACAATGTGTCTGCGGTCACCCTCGCCTACGGAATGGGAAGATACGCCGTCGATTTCCTGTACTGCAGTGTGAATGATTCGTCTCTCATAGGGATTCATAGGCTCAAGAGAACGGTTTCTGCCGGTGCGCAGAACCTGATTTGACATTCTGTGGGCTAAAGAAATAAGGGTCTTTTCTCTTCTTTCTCTGTAGTTGCCAATATCAATGGAAATCTTGAAATAGCCGCTGCCGTTGTTTGCGGCAAGAGAAGCGAGATACTGCAGTGCGTCCAGAGTTTCGCCTCTGTGACCGATAACTACGCCCAGACCTTCGCCTGCCAGTATTACGGTAGCGCCTCCGTCAAAGGGAGCAACCTTAACGGTAATGTCGGTGCAACCGAGGCCTTCAAGAATGTTTTTGATGTAGTTAACAGCCTTTACTGCCTGAGAATCGGCAGGAAGCTCGCTTACGTCAACTGTGTCTGCACGCTGGACGGGTGCAATCTTTTCCTTTTTTTCTGCCTTAGGCTTTTCAGCCTTGGGCTTATCGGTTTTAACGCCGTCGTTTTTCTTGTTCTGCTTTTTGTTCTGCTTTTTGGGAGCAGGGTCGGGCAGCGCGGTGGATACTCTAACCTGTGCAAGTGAACCGCCGAAAAGACCTAAAACCTTTTTCTTTGGTTGGGAAATAACGTCAATATCAAACTCTATATCTTCGCCAAGCTCAGCAAATAATTCTGCTTTGGCGGCTTCAAGAGCTTCTTCTACTGTTTCGGCAGTGCCGATAGCTTCCTTAATCAAGGTGATAGCCTCCTTATTTGTTTTTCTTTGCCGAGTTCTTGCCGGCAATATACTTTTGCTCTTCAGCGGCGCGCTTCATAACAAAGCCTGATTGCTCCTTGGCAATGAGCTTTGCAGGACCGAAGAAGTTGTTTATAAATACCTGAATGAGAGCGCCGATAAGACTGGAGCAAGCCCAATAGAAACCGAGTCCGGCAGGTGCGCCGAAGGCGATTACAAGGGAGAATATAGGCATTATAAGCATCATACCGGTCATACTGGGAGCGTCCGGATTAGAGCGTTTCTGATGAATGATAGAAAGAATGCTGGAGAACATAGCTGCAGCGAAGGATAAGAACGGAATTATCCAGAGCTTATAGTTTACGCCGGCTTTAGAGAAGTTAAGTGTGAATTCGGGTCTTTCGGTAAGGCTCAGTCCTAGGAAATTGAAATTCAAGTCCTTGAGCGCATCAAAGACAGCTCCCGATTCGGTGGAGTATGCGTGAGCAATTGCCTGAAGCTGACCGTAGTTTGAATTCTTGCCCACAGCAAATGCCTCGGGCAAATTGGCAACAGCTTCCTTAATGGTAGCCGCATCAAGAGAAGTGAAATAGGTAAGGGGAGAAAGCACAAGATAGTAAACGCTCATTACAAGAACAAGACGTAAAATCATAGGCAGACAGCCGCCGCCCATAGAGATGTTGTTTTCCTGGTAAAGCTTTTGCATACCTTGATTGTATTTCTGCTTGTCATCGCCGCATCTTTTTTTAAGCTCGTCAAGCTTAGGCTTAATTTTAAGCTGGCTGACGGCAGACTTTTGACTCTTAACACTGAGGGGTATAAGAATAATGTTCAGCGCGACAGTGAAAAGGAAAATAGATAAAGCATAATTTCCGCCGGTAAGTCCTAAAAAGAAATTAAGAATAGGCGCAAATATCCATTTGTTGATAAGGCTGAATATTGCGGTCATATTTATACACCATCCTGATTTAATAGGATTATTTTTTTCGTCTCACACAGGCTCTTGCCTGTTTTTCGGGCACAAGGTCGACTCCGCCCTTACAAAATGGATTGCATCTGAGAATTCGCCAAAGAGAGAGCAAAGAGCCTTTGAATGCGCCGTGAATCTCCAGTGCTTCTATAGTATAGGCTGAGCAGGTTGGATAAAAACGGCAACAAGGCGCTTTTTTCGTGGGCGATAAACGCTTTTGGTAAAAGCGAACTGCTTTAATCAGAAGTTTATTCATTATTATCATTCCAAACGTCGGCTTCTTTTAGCTGCTGTTTCAAAACCTCGCTGACAACAGTACTTTTAACAGAAAGAATCCGACTGCGAGCAACAAAAACAAAATCGTATCCGGGTTTGATATGTGCCAAATTTTCGCGGAAGGCGGCGACGATGAGCCGTCTGGCGCGGTTTCGCTTTACTGCATTACCAAGCTTTTTACCGGTGGTAATGCCCATGTTTATTTCGCCGTTACGGTTTTTTAAGGAGTAGGTAACAAGATAAGGGGATACCTGACTTTTTCCCCTACCGTACAGTCGGCGAAAGTCTTTGTTTAACTTTAATGTTTTAAAGGTCATTAAAAAACACCCTTATAAAATTAAAAGCCACAGAAATGTGGCCTTTAATAAGTCAGCTGCTTTCTGCCCTTAGCTCTGCGGCGGGCAAGTACCTTACGGCCGTTGGCAGTTGCCATTCTCTTTAAAAAGCCGTGCTCCTTCTTGCGGTGAAGCTTCTTAGGCTGATAAGTTCTTTTCATTTACGGTTCCCTCCTAACTTGGAATTAAAACATTCTGTAACTATACTATACAAATTATATACATAGCCTATCACTCTAAGATTATAGACTAAATGAACAAAAAAGTCAATAAAAATTTGTCCTGCAAATAAAAAACTTCCCTGCCGACGAAAAGGGAAGTTCTTTTAAAGTGTTATTATACTAATTTACGCAATGCATTTGTTCTCAGTAAAAGGAACACTGCCAAGGGTGTAGTAATCATTTCAGGTATCATATAAGTAGCATTATAGGTTATAGAGTACCATATAGCTCCCCAGAGGTCTGCGATTTCTCTCCACACCGTAACACCTGTTATAAAGTGGCAGATATATCTGAGTATACATACTAAAAGCACACCGAAAACTGCGGCAAGCGCCTTGTTGTTAATTGTTTTATTGAATATTCCGCTCAGTCCCAGAACACCGTAAGCGATGATATAGTCAAACAATAAAACAGCGAGTGCTCCCACTATTCCTGCAACCCCTGCGGCATAGGTTACGTTGCTCATTCCAAAAAAGAACTGGATACCGCCGTAAGCAAGGTTAGCAAGCACACCCCATTCAACACCGAACATTATACCGATAAGGCAAACAGGTACCATTGAAAGAATGGTGATAGAGCCGCCAAAGGGAAGTGAAATGCTGGGAATCAGTTCACTGAGTACTGTGGACAGGGCAATAAATATTGCCGATACCGCAAGTTTTTTTAGATTAAATTTCATTTTGTTGACTTCCTTTTTAACTTATTTGAAAATAAAAATAACCCCGCATATATTAAATGCGGGGCAAATTCTAAGGCGTATTCTCCTACGTCGGCATTATCCGCATCAGGTTATGGGTCGAAACATAACGGTTTCCTCTCAGCCTGAGTTAATCAAGCTCCCCTTTTTTATTTTCATCAGTATTATACTGCTCAGCTTCGTTAATGTCAATAGAATTTTCTTGCTTTTCCTCAAAGGCGGAAGTGTCTATCTGAAAACCTGTATGGTATTTGTGGAAGTCTTGGGGAATAAATTCCTCCGGGGTGTCGGGTAATTTGTCCAGTACTCCGACTCTTACCTGACTTTCTTCTTCCATAGAGCTTTCAAGCTCTTCCTTGCACCAGCTTTCAATAAGAGCATCTCCCTCGGGATAAAGCTCCTCAATGGCGTGAGAGCGCTTATAGGAGTGTGCGGCTAAGATATAAATAATAAAGATAATCAGTCCACTGCCGGAAATCAATAACCCTAAATTCAGATAAGGCGTGGTGTAGTCAAAACGGATATCCGAAACGCCTGCAGGTACCTGTACCGCCATAAAGCCGATATTAGCTTTTATTATTTCAGCTTTTTCACCGTTTACGGTAGCTCTCCAACCCTCGTCATAAGGCACCGAGAAAAATACAAGTGTGGTTTTATCTCTGGCAACGCTGGCTGAGAAGCCGTCACCGTCAATTTCAAAGCTTAGCGCGCTGCTCTCTTTAAGGTGAGCCGCATCCTTTTTAAGCTCGTCCTCGCTCATTGAAAGGGACATAACGTATTCATCACTTTCGGGATAAACCTGCTGAGTTTCTCCGCTTTCCTCGGTCTCTAATTGAGAATCGGTGATTTCACCGTCACTAATACCGCTGCTTTCCTCTAAAGAGGAGTCAGTGTCCGATGACTGGACGTCAAAAATCGGGTCGTCGGGGTATAGCTCTTCATAATTTTCCTCAGGCTCAACATAGTTTTCACTGTAAAGTGAATATGACTCCATACCGGTGCCATACTTCTCGGCATCCTCATCGCTAAGCAAAATAGCCTTGAGCATAACATCAGCTCGGGCTTCGTCACTGTAATAGGCTTCACACTCTGTCTTGGTTATATAATAATCATAAGAGAAGCCGAAGGGGATATATGATTGGTTTTCATATATATAATATCCGCCTTCAGTATTTACATATTCATAACCCGGCATAACAGTATAGCCGTCGTCACCGATAAAGCTGTCGCCGTCGGTACGGTTTAAGAGATACTTAACCGATAAAAGGGAGCGAATGGAGAAATATTCCCGTCCGGGTCGGCTGGCAACATCTCTTGTGACACCGATAAAATCATAATATTCCATTATGGAGGGGGAAACCACCGAATGGAAGGCATTGATTGTGGGGTAGCCTAAATACATTCCGGTGTTGTCAACACAGTCGTAGGTGTCGATTCTGTAGTGCTCATCATCAGGCAGGTCGACCTTTCCCTCAATGAGCTTATCAATCATTACCTCATGCTGGTCATAGGAATGATAAGAGCCTTGATAGAGATATACACAGCTATATGCTACAATCGTAAGGCAGACAAAGCCTATGGAGGCTCTTCTGAAAAGAAGCTTTTTGTTTTTGTCTCTTATAAAAATAAGCAGTCTGCAGAGAAGCAGAGAAGCGGCGGCAATTCCTACTGCAATAAGGAAACGGTAAAAATAAATGTTGTTCTCTTTGCCTGCATCGGTATACAGACCTATCACTATTTTATCATCCACCTTTTGTGGGAACAGCCCTATAACAATAGCAAAGGCGGCGGTAATAACTGCGGTGTAGGTAAAGCCTTGCTTCCAGTTTATTTCCTTGTCCTCTATGGTGATTGCAGTGGCAAGTGCCATCATAAGAATGGGCATATAAAACCATCTTGCATAGTAGGAATCGTTAAAGGCATAAAAGGCGCTGTTTAAAAATGGCACCAAAGCCATAAAGGTACAGGTGTATATAACGCGGCTCAGCCAGTGTTTTTTTCTGGAATGGCAAAAGCCTAAAACTGCGGTCATACTGAATACGGGCATCCAGCCGCCCAGAGACGACCATTTGACGTTTGCGCCGGGGAAGAAAACGGGGCGGGCAGGAATATCAGGCGGGAAGAAGAAGCATTCTATTATATTAAGATATATCTGCTCCTTGCCGTATAGCACACCGCCCCAGCCTATGAGAATATCATTTACCCTTGTGTTGGAAAGAAGTACGGAAAGGGAGGGAAGCAACAAAAAGGCCGCAAGTGTAACTCCAATGACTGCTTCCGAAATGAGCGCAAAGAAGCGTGAAAAACGGAATTTATATGCTCCCGATATCATTCTGATAAACCAGTAAATAATAGTGAAAACTACCATTCCGAAAAAGAAGAAGTAATTGACTATAGCGCATAAAGCCACCGTAAGGGCAAAAATACCTCTTTTGTTTTCGGTGAGGAGCAGTTCAAGGGATAAAAGCAAAAGTGGCAAAACAATTATTGCTTCGTGGAAATGATTGAAGAAAATGTTGTAAATGGAAAAGCCCGAAAAGGCATAAAGCAAGGCGCCTATCTGTGCGGCAAAGGGTGTGCGGGTAAATCTCCTTATAAAATAATAGGAGGTAAGGGATGCGCAGGCAAATTTAAGTATAAGAAGGGGTCCCATAAGATAGGGTAAAAAGGAATTGGGGAAGGGAATAGTCAGCCAGAAAAACGGACTTCCCAGTGTATAAAAGCTGTATGAAGCAATAAAGTTAGAGCCTAAATCGGTGTACCAGTTCCAGCCAATTTCACCGCTTCTTATGGCATCGTGGCATAACCGATAAAAGGGGATTTGCTGAACGTTGAAATCCCCGAAAAAGATGAAATATCCGTCGCCGAAAATAATATATGGTATAAAAAACGCTGTGGCAACTGCAAGGCTTAAGAAAAATGTAGCAAGTCCTCTTTCTTTTTTAGGAACGAGAAGATGTTTTTTTGTATAAGAAAAGGTCATTTATCTTTACAATCCTTTCTTTTCATACTATTGAATATTATAACAAAGTCTGCTATAATATTCAATGCTAAACTGAATTTTGAGGCGAATGATAAATGAAAAGTAATTATTATGCAGTACTTTCCCGAATGAAGAATATTTACCGTTGGGGACTTATGAGAAATACCAGAAGAGAATCACTTAGTGAGCATTCCTTTGAGGTTGCTCTGATTGCCCACGCTCTTGCCGTTATAAATAATGAAAGACTGGGCGGAAATGCTGACCCGAATCTTTGCGCTACTGCCGCCCTTTTCCACGATACCAGTGAAATTATTACAGGTGATATGCCTACCCCTGTTAAGTATCATAATCCCGAAATAAGAGATGCCTATAAAAAGGTGGAAAAAATTGCAGAGGACAAGCTCATATCAATGCTCCCTGAAGATATGCAAAGCACCTTTGTTCCCCTTTATGAGCCCGATGAAGAAACCGCAAAAATCATTAAGGCGGCCGACAGAATCTCAGCTCTTATTAAATGTATAGAGGAAACCGAAATGGGCAACAAGGAGTTTAAAGAGGCAAAGATAAGTATAGAAAAATCCGTGCGTGCTCTTAATATGAAGGAAGCCGACATTTTCCTAGATGACTTCCTCGACGGCTTTACCTTGACTCTTGACGAACAAAACTGAAAATATAACCATTAAAACACTTTCGGAAATTGAAAGTGTTTTTCTTTTTGGTCTTTACAAATGTGACAAAACAGGATATAATATTATTGCGACATAAATTTATTAAAAAACATTAGTTTGTTGTCTTTTCTTTTTGGTAAAAGCACAGGCTCTATTTAAGTGCAAACTATTGTTTTTGTATTAAATTTGTGTCGCAACAAGCGGAGCCGAGTGTTTTTCAGTGCGTGGCTCTGCTGCGCACTTTTTTATTGTGCGAATTAACACCGAAAGGAAGATAAAAACAATGGAAAAAACATACTTAGAACAGGTGGGCGAAAGATTGTTTCAATGCCGTACCCGTGATTTTTTATCCCGCAGAGAGCTTGCGGAACGCGCAGGAGTTTCAATTTATTCTGTTAAAATGATAGAACGGGGAGAAAAGGCAGTAGGCATTGATGAAGCAATGAAAATCTGTGAAGTGCTGGGTTACAGTACTGATTATATTCTCACCGGAAAATGCGGTCTTCATGAGATGGTTTACATGAATCAGAAGGTTTTAGATTTACCTGATGTCAGTTCGGAAAATTTGCAAAAAATTGCTCAAGCCTTTTGGAATAGCTGCACATGATTATTTCGTAAAAATAAGAATAGTTTCTAAGAGTTTATCAAATAAATAAAATGAGCCGTAGCTAATAACTAACGGCTCATTATTTTACTGTATACAGCCCTTGGGACAGGCTTCTTTACATTTTCCGCAGGCGGTACATTTTGCCGGGTCAATAACTGCAAGGAAGTTTTCAACCTTTACTGCGTCTGACTCGCAGACCTTAACGCATTTTGTACAGCCGATACAGCTTGTTTCGCACACCTTCATCGCCTTTGCGCCTTTATCGGTGTTTTTGCAAAGCACCTTTAAGGCAGGTGATACAGGCGTAAATGAAATAAGATTTTTAGGACAGGCGGTTATACATTTTCCGCATGCCTTACACATAGCGGCGTTTATTCTTGCAAGTCCGTCAACAACAGTAATACCGTTTTCGTCACAGGCTCTTGCGCAATCTCCCAGTCCCAGACAGCCGAAGTTACATTCCATCTGTCCGCCGAAAAGGGCAGCCGCCGCAACACAGCTCTGGACACCTGAGTAGTTGTATTTAATTTTTGCATTGTTGCAGTCACCCTGACAGGCAACAAACGCAACTTTTTGCTCTACTTCAATTTCAATGCCCAAAACATCCGACAAAGCGGCGGCGGTATCTTTTCCGCCGGGGATACACATATTCGGCTGTGCAATGCCCTCTTTAACGGCATTAGCATAGTCATCACAGCCGTTATATCCGCAGGCACCGCAGTTAGCACCCGGAAGGGCGGCTCTTACGGCTTCAAATTTTTCGTCGGGCGGGTCGGACAAATACTTGCTGGCAAGGGAAAGACCGAGACCTGCAATAAGTCCTATTGCGGCAACGATAATAACAGGGATAAGTATTTCCATATCATTAACCTCCTATCCCTGCGAATCCCATAAATGAAAGGGAAACCAGTGCGGCGGCGATAAGCGTAATGGGAAGACCCTGTAGACTTTTCGGAATCTTTGAGGATTCCAGTCTCACGCGTACACCTGAGAAAATAAACATTGCAAGGGTAAAGCCTAAACCTGCACCGAGAGCATTGAAGAGAGACTCTACGAAATTCAGCTCATTGGTGAAATTCAGAATGGTGATACCCAGTACGGCGCAGTTGGTGGTTATAAGTGAAAGATAAATACCAAATGAGCTGTACAGCGCCTTCATAAACTTCTTTATAATTATTTCAAGAAGCTGAACAAGAGCCGCAATTACAAGAATAAATACTATGGTTTGCAGGTAGGAATAATTTTCCTCTAAAAAGAAGTGGTAAATGGGCCAGGTTACAGCAGTAGCAAGGACCATTACAAGAGTAACGGCGCCGCCCATACTCACAGCGGTGCCTACCTTTTTGGAAACACCGAGGAAAGGACATATACCTAAAAACTTTGAAAGCACCATATTGTCGGTAAAAATACCGGCAAGGATAATGGAAACGATAGAACTAAGCATTTACAGTTTCCTCCGTTTCCTTTTTATTTGTGCAAGTATCTGCATTTTCGCACATACCCTTTGCAGGGCAACCCTCACAGCCCAGCTTATTAACAGGCTCTTTGCCTTTTCTTTCGGCAATCTTATTTGATAGAGCAATAAGCAGACCGAAAACAAAGAATCCGCCGGGAGGAAGAATGAATATAAGCATAGGCTCAATACCTAAGGCAGAGGTTAGGGGAATGATAAATTCCTCGCTGATAGCAATTTGACCTGTTCCGATTATCTCACGGATAATACCCATAAGAGAAAGGGTCACGGTAAAGCCGATACCCATTCCCAGTCCGTCCAGAAGGCTCGGGATTACGGAATTTTTGCTGGCAAACATTTCAGCCCTGGCGAGAATAATACAGTTAACAACTATAAGGGGCAGGAATATACCCAGAGAAGCATCAATTGCGGGGGCATAAGCCTTAACAAGAAGCTGAACTATACTTACAAAGCCGGCAATAATTGTTATAAAAGCAGGAATTCTTACCTTACCGGGAATAACATTTCTCAGCAGGGAAATAACAATGTTGGAGCAAACGAGAACTATTGTTGCCGCAACACCCATTCCCACGCCGTTCATAAATGAAGTGGTAACCGCAAGGGTAGGGCAGGTGCCCAGCACCAGTCTTAAAACGGGGTTTTCGGTTATAATACCGTTGGTAAAATAAGAAAGAGTTTTGTTTTTAGCCATTTATTTTACCTCCCCGTATTTTAATTTTGCATTTTCAATAATCAGTAATGCTTCCTTTACGGCGTTTTTAGCGGCAGTGGAAGAAATTGTAGCGCCTGTAACAGCCGTGATTTCGCTGTCCTTAAAGTCGGTTTTTTTGCCGGAGTACTGACCGTAATATGCTTCTTTGGTAATATTCATACCAAGACCCGGAGTTTCGTCAGAGGCTGAAAGTATTTTTACGGCGGTAATGTTGTTTTCGTTATCAACACCCACCATAACCTCAACCTCTCCGCCGTAGCCTTTAACAACGGCAGTAGCAATATAGCCTACGGCTTTTCCGTCGTTTTTCGCAATATAGCACATCCCCTGTGTACTGCTTGGTATTTCAACAGGTATATATTCGCCTGCCGGAAGTATGGCAGCCATTGCTTCCTGCTGTGTTTTTTCTTGGAGAGCGGCAATGCGGGGCTTAGTGATATGGTTGGTGAAAGCCAGAGCAGTGGTAATAATAACACAAATCAAAAAAAGAATAAATGTAGTAACAGGTACTTTGTTTATGTCTATCTTTTTCATTTCTTTTGAGCCTCCCATCCGAAGGGTTTGCGCACCGTAATGCGGTCGATGTGAGGAACCAAAAGATTCATAAAGATAATGGCAAAGGAAACACCCTCGACAGCGGCACCTGAACGGATTATAACTGTTATAATACCGCAGCCGATACCAAAAATAATTTGTCCTAAGGTGGTAGTGGGGCTGGTGACATAGTCGGTAGCCATAAATATTGCACCAAGGAAGACACCGCCTATGAGCATTGCAAAAACAGCGTCGTTAACATTGTGCTCAAGAATGAATGTAAGCACTCCCACACTGCCTATAAAAGCAAGGGGAATAGTAGGCTTTATAACCTTGCGGATAATAAGATAAATGCCGCCTATTATAAGCATAATAACTGATGTCTCACCAATGCTTCCGCCGTGGAGACCGAAGAGAAGTTCCTTTATTGATAAGAAGTTTTCTTCTGTTCCGAGGGGAGTGGCGGTGGTTACGGCATCTACACCGTAATCAAAGGGGGCATAGTAGGTTGTCATATAGGTGGGGAAGGAAATAATAAGAATGATTCTGGCGGCAATTGCCGGGTTTACAAAGTTGTGACCCAGACCGCCGAACATCTGCTTAACTACAACAATGGCGGCGAAGCAGCCTATTATTGCCATCCAAACGGGAAATCTTGGGGGCAGATTCAATGCTATTAAAAGTCCCGTGACAACAGCGCTCAAATCTTTCAGTGAACCTTCGTTTTTAAAAAGTTTTCGTGAAAGGAGCTCAAACACCAGACAGGAAACAATGCAAACCGCAATAAGTAAAGCGGCGCGCAGTCCGAAAAGGATAATACCAAAAACGGTTGCGGGTAAAAGAGAAATAACAACGTCCAGCATAATGCCGGAGGTGTTTTCCGTATTCCTAATATGCGGTGAAGAGCTGACGGTTAGTCTTCCGGTCATCCGTTATTCCTCCTTAATTCTTTTTTAGCCATTCTCATTACCTGAACAAGAGGTCTTCTTGCAGGGCAGTTGAAGGCACAGCTTCCGCATTCCATACAGTAATCGGCGTAAAGCTTTTTGTAGTTATCGGTAGCGCCTGCCTGCATAGCCTGTTCAATACTTGCGGGATTCAGCTTCATAGGACAGCCTGCGGCACATCTTCCGCAACGTATACAGGGTGTGGTAGGGGGAACGGAACTCTCATAGAAAGCAAGCACGGCGTTGTTGGTTTTGCCTATAACAAAATCGGTACCCGGTACTGAAGTACCCATCATAGGTCCGCCCATAATAATGCGGGTGGGCTCATTATCTCCCATTTTGCAGAAGGAAAGAACCTCACTTACCAGAGTGCCGATGGGAACTATCAGATTCTTCGGCTCCTCTATTGCCGTACCGTCAACGGTCAGTCGGCGGCTTACAAGGGGCATACCCGTTTTTATATACCTATATAAAGCGGCAACCGAAGTGACGTTCATTACTATACAGCCCACATCACTTGGAAGCTTTCCCATAGGAACCTTACGTTTTAGTGTCGAATAGATAATAACCTTTTCAGCACCCTGGGGATATTTGGTTTTAAGACGCATAACCTTTACGGTATCATCCTCGTCTCTTGTATCGGTTGCTATTTCATAAAGTTTTTTGATTGAGTCCTCTTTGTTATTTTCAATGGCAATAATAACTTTGTCAATGCCGAGGATATCCTTTATAAGATAAACACCCTCTAAAATATCATTGTAGTCTTCAAGACAGCATCTTTCGTCTGCAGTGATATAGGGCTCGCACTCAGCACCGTTAACGATAAGAGTATCAAGGTGAATGTCATCTTTTACTCTGAATTTAACATGGGTGGGAAATCCTGCGCCGCCCAGACCTACAAGTCCGCAGTCTCTTGCGGCTTTAATAAGGTCATCCTTGGTTTTTATAACCGGCGGTTTTAAGTTAGGGTCAGGAGTCATATTTCCGTCAGAGAGAATAAATACGGCATCACAGGTGCTGCCATCGGTCATGGGAATTGCCTCGATCTTTTCAACGGTACCCGAAACACTGGAGTGAATGGGCGCGCTGACCAGACGGTCAATATCTCCGATAAGAGTTCCTACATAAACCGTGTCACCCTTTTTTACGGTGGGCTCACAGGTTGCGCCTATGTGCTGGCGTAAAGGAATTATCACTCTTTTGGGGGCGGGAAATACTACCGATTCAAACTTTGAAGTGTTTTTGTGGTGCGGCAGGTATGTTCCGCCGCCTATATTTCCGGCAGGGGATAATATACGTTCTTTGTTACTCAAGAAAAAACCTCCTACTGAATATTAGAAAATAAATCACATATAATATATTATAAAGTATTTGAGACCAAAGCGCAAGAAATGATAAAAAAATGTCAATCAGTTTTGCTTATTTTAAAAAAAATACTTGCAAAATAGAAAAACTGTGGTATAATGGTTAGGCAAACAAGATTTGCACCTATATATCGCGGGGTGGAGCAGTTGGTAGCTCGTCGGG
>JAZLDA010000007.1:0-64704 GCA_045614505.1 Acutalibacteraceae bacterium
ACATTGGAATATTTGAAGGAGCCCGTGTCGGTTGAAAGCCCTGTGTATAACGCCTGAGCCGAAGTCCTGTCAAGGGGCAGGGGGTAATGTCTGAAAATATCATAAATACATTCACAGTTTGCGGCAGCTTCACTATTTAGATAAAGTCTGTCTGCATAGCGTGTGTTTGAAATATGGTGGTCAATGCACAAATCAATCTTTCCTACAAAGGTCTCGGCAAGACTGCCCAGCAGTACAACGTCGGCAATGTCAACTGCAACAACGGTGTCGAAGGCAATTTCCTTGTTTTCAAAATGTGAAGTGAAATAGCTGTACTTAGAAGGGATTTCATCGGCACACTTTATCATACATTTTTTACCTATAGAGGTAAGTCCCATGGCTAAAGCATAAGCGCTTCCCAAGGTATCACCGTCGGGAGTAGCGTGACAGAGTATTAAATAATTATCCCTTTCTTTAAGGAAACGGCAGGTCTGCTTGATATCAAGCTCTTGACAGACGCTGTCTGTGACTATCTTAACTGTTTTCTTCATCACTTTTACCGCCTTCTTCGAATGAATCGATAATGGAGGAGATATGGGCGCTGAATTCTATAGAATCATCGGCAACAAAACGCACCTCAGGAACCTTGCGCATTTTAACTTGTGCGCCCAATTCTCTGCGGATATAACCTGCCGCACCTTTAAGCGCTTTAACTGAGGACTCGGTCATTTCCTTGCCCTCAATGGCGCTGACATAAAAGGTGGCAAAGGACAAATCGTTTGTTACCTGAACCTTTATAATGCTTAACATTTTGCTGACTCTGGGGTCCTTGATGTCGCGGAGAATATCTGCCATTGCAAGGCGAACATCAGAAGTTATGCGGTCTATTTTATAGCCTGCCATCAGTCTCTGTACTCCTCAATAATATAGGCTTCAAACATGTCACCGATTTTAATATCGGCAAATTTTTCAAGGCTTATTCCGCATTCGTAACCTTGTGCAACTTCCTTTACGTCGTCCTTGAAACGGCGGAGCGAAGCAATGGCATCTTCGGCAACAACAATACCGTCACGGACAACACGGATAGAGGCGTTTCTTACTACTCTGCCGCTGGTTACATAAGCACCTGCAATAGTGCCTACATTGGATATCTTATAGGTATCACGAACTTCAATGTCACCTATTACTACTTCTCTGGTCTTAGGAGCCAGCATACCCTTCATAGCAGCTTCGATTTCGTCGATACAGTCGTAAATTACTCTGTAGAGACGAATGTCAACACCGTCACGCTCTGCAAGTTCTTTTGCAACAGGGTCGGGACGAACGTTAAAGCCTACTATAATTGCGCCGCCTGTACCTGCAAGTACAACGTCGGACTCATTAATAGCGCCTACGCCGCCGTGGAGAATTTTAACTCGTACTTCGTCATTGGAGAGCTTAACAAGTGAATCCTTAACGGCTTCCACAGAGCCCTGTACGTCGGCTTTGATAATAACGCCCAGTTCTTTAAGGTTGCCTTCGCTGAGCTTTCCGAAGAGGTTATCAAGAGTAACCTTGGTTGCGGCATTGAATTCCTCTTCCTTGATTTTTTGTTTACGCTGTTCAACAAGCTCACGGGCGAGTCTTTCATCACTAACTGCGTCGAAGGTATCGCCTGCGGCAGGGGTCTCGGTAAGTCCGGTGATTTCCACGGGAACACTGGGACCTGCTTCTTTTAAGGTTTTGCCGTTTTCATTTGTCATGGTACGCACTCTGCCCACTGTAGTACCGGCAACAACGATATCGCCGGGATGGAGCGTTCCTGCCTGAACAAGCAGTGTGGCAACAGGTCCGCGACCCTTGTCAAGACGAGCTTCAATAACAGTTCCCTTCGCTTTTCTGTCGGGATTGGCTTTAAGCTCCAGCATTTCCGCAACAAGAAGAATGTTTTCAAGGAGGGTGTCGATTCCGTCACCTGTCTTTGCAGATACGGGAACGCAGATAACATCACCGCCCCACTTCTCGGGAACAAGCTCATGTTCTGTGAGCTGCTGGAGAATGCGGTCGGGATTAGCCTCCGGCTTATCCATTTTGTTAATAGCAACAATTATCTGCACACCTGCTGCCTTGGCGTGGTTAATAGCCTCAATGGTCTGGGGCATAATACCGTCGTCGGCGGCAACAACGAGAACTGCAATATCGGTTGCCATAGCGCCGCGAAGTCTCATAGCGGTAAATGCGGCGTGGCCGGGGGTGTCAAGGAAGGTGATATTGTTGCCTTCATAGCTTACTCTGTAAGCGCCTATATGCTGGGTAATACCGCCTGCTTCACCTGTAACAACCGAGGTTTTACGGATGGCGTCAAGAATAGATGTCTTACCGTGGTCAACGTGACCCATAACAACAATAACAGGGTCTCTTTTCTTTAGTGTGTCCTCGGTGTCCTCGGTATCATCCATAATACGGTCTTCAATGGTTACAACAACCTGCTTTTCAATTCTGCCGCCCATTTCGGTTACAACGATTTCGGCGGTGTCATAGTCGATAACCTGGTTAACGGTTGCCATCATACCGAGTTTTAAAAGTGTCTTGATAACCTCGGCGGCAGTCTTTTTAAGTTTTTCTGCCAATTCGCCTACGGTTATTTCGTCGCCCACAGTAACGAGAATAGGAGTCTTTTTGATTTTCTCAAGCTGGAGACGTCTTAGTTTATCAGCCTCGGTCTCACGCTTTGCGCCCTGAGGACGGCGGTAGTCCTGAGACTTCTGACGGATTTTCTGCTTCTTTGCAAAGTTATCCTTCATAGAGTTTGCAGGAGCAATGTTCTCGTATTTTTCATTGTATTTTTCCATATCAACATTGTTGGTACGGGTATCAACACGGCGAATTTCAGCAGGGCCTCTGTTAGGAGCGGCACCGGCATTTTCTTTCTTTTCGCGTTTCTTAAAGGGGTTGGGGTCAGAGGGCTTAAACTCCTTCTTAACCTCTTCCTTTTGAGATTCTTTTTTGGTTTCCTTTTTAGGCTCAGCCTTTTTAGCGGGAGCAGCAGACTTTTTAGGTTCTTCTTTCTTTGGCTCTTCTTTCTTAGGTTCAGCCTTTTTAGGTTCAGCCTTTTTTTCAGGAGCAGACTGTGCTGCCTGAGCAGCCTTTAACTGTTCAAGAATAGCTAATTGATCGGCAAGCTTTTTGTCCTTTACAGCCTGACGCTCTTTAGCTTTTTTCTGAGTAGCGGCGGCACCTGTAGCGAAATACTCATCAAAGCTTTTAACCGAATTTTTTGCGGTAAGCTTTTCGAAGATTGCACCAAATTCCGCCTCATCAATACTGCCTGCGGTCTTCTTTTCTACACTTAAGTTAGATTCAATAAAAGCAACAAGGTCCTTAGAAGACATATTAAGGTCCTTTGCTAAATCACTTATTTTAATTTTAGCCATTGGCATTTCCTCCTTTGATAGCATTAGCAAATCCTATTTCGTTTACGCTTATAATTCCGCCTTTTTTGCCTGTGGCGTGCGAAAGAACGGAAATATCATATTCGGCATCAAGTACCGGAACATCGCTTTTAGAAGCGAAAAACTTTATTTCCTTGCGCGATTTGTCAGAAATATCATTTGCTATGATAACAAGCTTTGCTTTGTTTCTTTTAAGGCTTTCATTTACACTGTCAGCCCCGAAAGAAAGGTTGCCGGATTTACTGGCAAAACCAATTAAAGCAAGAAATTTATCATTCACCGGAAGTTAGCTCCTTTTTTAGTCTTTCATAAATTTCATCGGGTATTGCTACACCCAAATTGTTTTCAAGACGTTTCTTTTTAACTGCAAGACTCAGACAGTCGCCGTTTTTACAAATATATGCTCCGCGGCCGTTTTGCTTGCCTTTATAATCCAAAACTATGTTACTTTCCGGAGTGCGCACCACACGGATAAGCTCACTCTTAGGCTTTCGCTCCGAGCAGCCGATGCATTGGCGCATAGGTATTTTCTTCACCATAATTATTCCTCGGCTGCGCCCTCATAGAAGCCGCTCTCGGGGTGGATGTCTATTTTCCAGCCGGTGAGTCTTGCGGCAAGGCGTACGTTCTGACCCTTGTTACCTATAGCAAGGGAGAGCTGGGAATCAGGAACGGTGACTCTGCATGCTTTAGGGTCTTCGGAAATTATCTCGCAAGAGAGAACCTTAGCAGGAGAGAGAGCCTCGCTGATAAATGCGGCGGGGTCGTCGCTGTATTTAACAATATCGATTTTCTCACCGCTTAATTCTTCAACAATTTTATTAACACGAGCGCCGTGCTGACCGATACAAGCACCAATGGGGTCGATTTCACTGTCAGAGCTGTAAACGGCAATCTTGGTACGGCTTCCTGCCTGACGGGAAATGGATTTAACCTGAATTGTTCCGTCGAAGATTTCGGGAACTTCGGTCTCGAAAAGACGTTTAACAAGGTCGGCGTGGGTGCGGGAAAGCATTACACGGGGACCTCTTTCGGTCTCTTTAACATCAACAATGTAAACCTTAATGTGGTCGCCCTCTTTAATAACCTCATCGGGCACCTGCTCACTTTTCGGCAAGGTTGCTTCAGCGTGACCGATAAGAATGGTTGCATTGCCGGTCTTGGGGTCAATTCTCTGAACAGAGGCAGTGACGATTTCCTTTGTTTTGCTCTGGAACTGAGCAAGGGTCTGTCCGCGCTCGGCGTCTCTTACACCCTGGTGGAAGTTGTTTCTGGAGTTCTGTGCAACAACTCTTCCGAATTTTGCGGGGTCGAGCTTAATGTCAACAAAGCCCTGTACCTCGGCATTGGGGTCGATTTTAACAGCCTCTTCCTTTAACATCTGGGTGTAGGGATTTTCAATCTCATCCACTACTTCTTTTCTTGCAACAACGCTGAAAATTTTGTTTTCAGGGTCAATGGTGCATTTTACAACATCGTTTCCGCCGTAATCCTTACGGGAAGCGACTACTATTGCCTCTGCGATTTTTTCTGCAATAAACTCCTGGGGAATTCCCTTTTCCTCTTCCATTGCTGCAAGAGCCGCAAAAAACTCAGAGTAATCGTTTTCCTTTTTCTTAACAGTTTTTCGTGCCATTTTCCGTTATACCTCCGTTAAAGTGATTAAAAATTATCATCATTAAGATAAACCTTTGCAACTTCGCCTTTTTCAAGGGATAGCTCTTCAGCATCGGTTTTAATTACTAAAGTGTCGTTAAAGGAAACAAGAGTACCTGTAATTTCCTTTGAACCCTCTAAAGCCTTATATAGCTTTACTTTAATTTTTTTGCCTTGCATTTTAACAAAATGCTCAGGCTTGGTCAGTTCTCTGTCAATGCCGGGAGAAGAAACCTCCATAGTGTAAGAACGGTCAATAGGGTCAGCTTCATCAATAATGGGGTCTATGGCGTGGGATACATTAACACAGTCGTCAATGGAAATACCCTCTTCCTTATCTATAAAGATACGAAGAAACCAATCGGCGCCCTCTTTTACAAAGCGTACGTCCCAAAGGGAAACCCCCTGCGCCTCTACCGTTTCCTTAATAAGAGAAGAAACGGTGTCTGCAATATTTGCCAAAAATATCACCTCTTAAATTTGCGAAAGAAAAGTGAGCGGCTTTTGACCGCTCACTGGTTTCCTTTCTTACTTGTGGTTATTATACCACTAATTAAATAAAAAATCAAGTGTTTTCTTACTCTTCCATTTGCTTGCCTAAAAACAGAGCCGCAACACGCACTAAATTCATGTCACTTTCCTGTGGTACTTTGTCGTCTCCGTCATTAATAAGCACTACACAGCCGGCAAGGTCGCCTGCAGAAATAATGGGAGCGGCAAAGGCAACTGTAAAGCGACAGCCCTCCAGAGCATCCTCCTTTTTCTCGGCTGAATATGTGCATTCCTTTCTTGATTCCATAATTTCTTCAAGGGCAGGGGAGATTCTTCTCTCCAATACCTCTTTTTTAGAAATTCCCGCCGCTGCAACGCAGGAATCCCTGTCGCAAATAAGCACCGGCAGCGAACAGCAACGAATAAGCGACTCGGCATAAACCGAAGCGAACTCACTCAGCTCCCCAACCGGCGAGTACTTCTTAAATACTACCTCTCCCCCCGTACCGGTAAATATTTCCAGCGGGTCTCCCTCACGAATCCGCATAGTGCGACGAATTTCTTTCGGGATAACAACCCTACCTAAATCGTCGATTCTTCTAACAATTCCAGTTGCTTTCATATATAAATACTCCTTTTAATCAAATCGTGATGTTAGTATTTGTGGTTTAAGGAAATTTATACTGTGTGAATTTTCTTTTAGTTTAGATGATGAAATTTTTATAAACCTATTGAAAAAATTTTTTAAAGTGATATAATTAGTTTACCATATTTTAATAAAGGAGTAATATTATGAAAAAATTAAGCATTTTAATCGCATTGATGCTCTGCATCACTATCGGCGGCGTATACGCTACCTGGTCTTATGCAGGCACCAACGACATCGCTGACCAGCTTGTTGAAACGAAAGTAACCATTGCAAACATTGAGTATAAGGAAGCAAACGGTACTTACGCTATCGAGTCTAACCTTGTGCTTACCGTTGACCAGGCAAACCAGCAGCACGAAGCTAAGCTTATTTACGGTTCTAACAACAGTGATGATCCCTACATAAAGATTACCTTCACGGCCGCTGATTATGCAAGCCCCGAAATCAAGGAAAATGCCGTTCCCTCTGAACTTTATTTCAGCACCACAACCACCATGCAGTATGAAAATAAAGACGGACAGCTCGTTGACATTTTCTGGCTCTCTAACACCGGTAACAACCAGCTTGACAACACCTTTACATGGACATCTGAAGGCAATGGCAAATTCTCTTACACTTTAGATAAAGCTGCTATTGAAAGCTGCATTAAGCTTAATGGTACATTCGTTCTTGGTACCAAGGCTGAGCACGATGCTTTCCGTACCGCTCTTAACGGTAACATTGTTGCACGCGTAACCGATGGAACCGTTAACTGATTTTTAGAAAAATTAAATTTTGGCGGCAAGGGGGCGGTTACCTCTTGCCGCTTGATGCTAAAGCAAAAGGTCGTTTAATTATGACAGATTATGAGATATATGTTTTTCTGCTTTGTCTTATTGTCTTCTTACTGCTTACCGCCCTTTCGGTTGTTTGCCTCTCTATTATAACTAAGCTAACACACCGTTTGATTAACTGCGGCGAAGAAGACCAAAAGATTTTAGAGGAATATAAAAAAAGCAAAACTAAAAATGGCGCACACAAACTTGCCAAAATTTTCGACTACGTCCTTTCGGGTGTGGTCTGCTTTGCTTTTGTCACTATGCTCATAGGCTCAATAGCTATTCGTTGCACAGAAAACTTTAAGTGTGATAAAATACCCAACTATCGCGTTGTTAAAACCGGCTCGATGGCTGAGACAAATGAGAAAAACACATATCTTACTAAAAACGGAATCGATAATCATCTTCAAATTTTTGACCTTATTAAAACCGAAAAGCTTCCTGCCGAGGAGGACCTTCAGCTTTATGATATAGTAGTGTATGAGGTTGATGGTATGATGATTGTTCACCGTATTATTGAAATTGAAGAGCCCAATGAAAATCACCCTGACTGCCGACATTTCCGTCTTCAAGGTGATGCTGTAGAGGCGCCTGACCGTTTTCCTGTTTTATATGAACAAATGAAGGCTATTTACCGCGGCCAACGCACTCCCTTTATTGGAAGCTTTATTATGTTTATGCAGTCCCCAGCGGGTTGGCTTTGCGTTTTACTTGTTGTTGTGGCTATGTTTGCATCACCGATTCTTGATAAAAGGCTTGCCGATGCCCGTGCAGCCCGACTTAAAATTTGTATTAAACAAGCAGGAAAAGTAAGCGAAGAGGCTTCCGAGCTTGCTTTTGCGGGAGGCAAAAGAGATGATTAGACGCTTTTTGCCGATTCTTTTATGCCTTTTGTTGCTTTCTTCCTTTAGCGGTGTTTATGCGACGTGGTATTATACAACCGACAGGGTAAACCCCGAACAAAAAAATCTTATGGTTTCGATTAATGAGTTTGATTACCCGGAAATTGTATATATCATTGACACCGAATATCTTTCCGGTGACGGAACATATACAAGCACCAATTACTACAGAAGTGTTTTTGAAAGCGCTGTTACCGTTCCTAAGGGAACCGAATTAACCTTTCGCATTACGGTATTAAATAATTCTAAGGTTGTGCAAGGCTTTGACGGTGTTGTCAGTACCGTTGAAGGCTACGACAATACAAATATCATCTACACCCTAACAAACCTTAAACGCCCGTATACGGTGGACGGTGTTATGGCCGATGATGTAACTAAAATTAATCCTCAGCAAAGGCATCAATATGAAATTACCTTTAAGTTTGCAGATAATACTACCGATTTTTCTAACACGACCTTAAATTCTATATTGAATTTTGTCTTCAAACCGTTTGATGAAATTAGTCCTGAACATATTACCTCTCCCGTTGACGGTGCCC
Source organism: Acutalibacteraceae bacterium (assembly GCA_045614505.1). GTDB lineage: Bacteria > Bacillota > Clostridia > Oscillospirales > Acutalibacteraceae > SIG607. The sequence goes on from JAZLDA010000007.1 coordinate 8,467, forward strand.
TCGAAGCCTTTAAAAAGATTTTAAACACTCCCGAGGACCACGCAAGACTTGACGGTATTATGGACCAAAGCAGTGGCACAGGTGCTTATGTAGGAAATGTGGTTGGTAGTTCGAGCAACGACACCAAGGTTTTAGATGAATTGTTTAACGGAAATCTGCACCTTATGCTTGCCGACCCGCAAACGGGTAAGCTTACCAAAACAAATCTGACCTGTATGATTAAGGAAGAGGATTTGGACGGTGACGGCAAGGCTGAAATGACAATTTATATGACCCCCGATGATTTGTCGGATGCCGGAGTTTGGTCTTCAATTAAAAATGTTTACGTCGGAGTATTTGCGCAGATTGCTGATGCTGACGGAACTACAAAATGGGAACAGCTTGGAGAACTTTATCACGGCACATCCCAGTGCAACGACTACGACTCTAACATTTTCAATGGCTTTGACCAATCAATTAACACTGACCGCTGGCGTTCTTCACAAGCATATCACAATGTGAAGTCCGGCTCTACAATTGAAAATGTTATTAAAGGCTATAAAAAAACTATTCAATAAAATAATTTGAGTAATAAGGGAGGTACATATGAAAAACAGTTTTTCTTATTTTCGCAATGAGCAGTGTGAATATTTTCCTTGCCACAAGCTAAATGACGGTGAGTTTAACTGTTTGTTTTGTTACTGTCCTCTTTATGCTTTAGGTGATAAGTGCGGAGGCAATTTTACTTTTTTGGAAAACGGAGTTAAGGATTGTTCAAACTGTACTATTCCTCACACCAAAGGCGGCTATGAGCATATCTCATTAAAATTCGGCGAAGTTATAAAATTAGCAAAAAAGAAATAATAAAAAACGGCTGGGTACAGCCGTTTTTTATTGTAATTGGGCAAGAAAATATGTAACTGCCAGAAGGTCGGCGCAGCCGCCGGGAGATAAGTTTCGTGATATAAACAGGTCGTCCAGCCTCTCGATCTGGGAAATTTTAGGAAAATCACAATTTCTGAGCATTTCTTTTGCGCTGTTCTTTGCGAAATCTGCACCGGCCTTATCTGCCCTATTATATAAATTTGTGTCTTCCACAAGGCTGATTAAATGAACAAGGGTTATAGCTCCAGCCTCATTGCGGGAATATCCCTTATCCAAGGCTTTGCGAAAAACGGGAAGTCCTATATCTTTGACTGATGAAAATCCCGATGCCACCTCTCCGCGAATTCCCAAAAGACCGTATTTGTGATAAAAGCGCCCACCTGCTGTGGAGGTGTCAATAACCGATAAATCTTCTCTCATGGCTTTAGAAACCAGCTGTGAACAGACAGAGAGTAAATTATCAAGCGTGGGAATGTGTGAGCGCTCTTTCCAAAGTCTGCCTAAAGCTCCGCAAAGCACACCCATAGAGAAAATTGCGCCCTTGTGGGTGTTTACTCCGTTTGTGGTCTCGAACATTGTTTTTTCGGCTTCAATTCCTGCTGTTCGCAACTGCTCAAAGGCTTTGTCCTGTGACAAATGGCGAGTTTCATAACCTATTTCAACACAACGGTGAAAATACGGGGTTAAGGAATGTGCGCTTTTAACGAAAAGCGAAATATCCATATCGGTGTGACTGCCGTTATTACTTCTATCAACTAGTCCGGGCTTAGGTGTTGTATAGACCTCCTCCAGAAGACTGTCAGTGGCAAGGTCGGCAAACTGCCTGCAATCTATAAGGAAAAAGTGTTCGGTTATGATTTTGCAGGTGGACGCCTGAAGCTGCGGTACGGTATGAAGCCTGCTCGCCGCACATTCGCGCCCCGAAGCCCCGCATACGATACATCCGCGCAGATTTTCCCGACTAAGCTTTCTGCCGGTTGTGTCCAGCACATCCATATCAAACAGCCGACCGAGGGGACAACTATCCTCTATATCGGTGCAAATAGCTTTGAGCTTTTTGGCATCCATAGAAACACAAAACATAGCCTGACATCCCGTGACCGAAACATCAGTCTCTCGGTGAAGTATACTTTCCTTCGGAAGCCTACTTTGTAAAAGTTCCACACCCTCAAAAAAAGCGCGTTCAATTAGCCTAGAGGTTTTTATGGGGCCTGCAATATTCATTGTAAAGCATACGAGAGGAGTTTTATAAGTGTCAATCAGGCTTTTTTGCAGGGCGGCACGCATTTCTCTTGCGTCAAGCATCTGATGCAGCGTGACCTCTTGCATTGCGATTCCTCCCTAAAAATAAAACTTAATAAAAAGACGGCTGACTTGGTTGCATTATAAGATCGGATTGCTTCTTTTGACGGCTATCAAGCTCCTGAAGATTTTTTTCTGCATCTTTACCAACACAGCCAACCAACAAATACTGGTGCTTAAAACGATCGTAAATAAAGTGGTGCAGTAAGTGGAAATTTTCAATTTTCCCTGTGTGCGAAACATGAATTCGCGGACCTGTGCAGAAATGCTCACGTCCGTCAACCGAAATATGAGTGTTATCAACATAGGTTACAGGCAGATTTGCGTTAATCATATCATTTACCTGCTTTTCCACTTCTTCTATATCAAACTTCGGTTCGGTTTCGGGGAAGGTGATGACAAAGCCGTGTCTTACATCGGCGTGTCTGCAACGCTGCATATCGTGAATTGGCATACAAAGCTCGCACAAGTCCTCCGCGGTGTGAGCCATCAGACGATATGTCAAAGATTCATATACCTTTTCGCGTATTTCCTGAGGCTCGGGTCCGAAAAGAGTGGGACGGGCAATCAGTATCTGCTCACCCACACCGATGAGCAAATTAGCGTTAAATCCCAGCAAGGGATATATAAGGTCAAAATGCTCAACGATAACCCGCTTTCCGTCGTGCAGTGCTTCGCTGATAGCATCTGCTAAAACCGACATATTTGTAAAACCATTTTCAAAACGAATATCAACATGGTAGGTGTGCGGAGAAAAATATGTACCGCCTTGTTCCAGAAGCGGAAGAGGACGAACATAAACACCGTCGTCGTCATTAGTAAGCTCGAGTCCCGGGAACATTCCTCGAAGCAACGCGCTCTTTCCCGAACCTGCCTCGCCGATGATACCGATCAGCTTATCAAAAGGGGATAAATATAACTGTGACAGCTGCATACCGAGAGCATACATACGCTGATGTCCTCTTGGTGCAAAGTAACTACTTAAAATATGGTTTTCCTGACGTTCTTGCATAAAAATCCTCCTTGTTATATAACACCGTTGGTTTTCAGAAAGTTAAAGGTTGTTTTTGGAACAAGTTGTCTTATTTTTTCGGCATCACCTATATCAATCAGGCGGCGAACTTGGCTTGCACTGACGGGACTGTCCGATATTTCCAGCCTCTGTATTTCTTTAAGTTCAACGCCCCGCTGCGGCAGGTTTGACCTTAATGCTTTATTATATTGGTCGGTCATTTGAGAAAAAGGCTCTGTACCTACATATCTGCATTTTATAGAAAATTTAGGCACAAAGTATTTTGTAAATATTTCTATGTCCAAAAGGCATTTAATTTCACCTGCATTTTCGCGCTCTTTAAGGAAATATGTAGGAAATGTAGCTGAGGAAACAAGATAAGGACCTGTTGACAGCACCGATACGTTATTAATATCCGCCGTGCCGAGTTTTACCATATGAATTCGCTCTTCAAAAGAAAAACGGCTTTTGTTTTCCGAAACCACAAAAACATATAAGCGGTCGCACTCTTTGGCGGCGGTTTCTATGAGGTAGCGGTGTCCTAAGGTAAAAGGATTGCAATTCATAACAACCGCTCCTGTTTTGCCAAAAGCAGGTGAAAGCGGCATAGAATCAAGAAAATCTTTGATGCCGTTTCTGCTGTTTTCCATAAGAAGCACTTTGTCGGTCTTTGCTACAGGATAAAAGAATAATGATGAGAACATATTTTCATTCTCGGGTTTTGTGTAGAGAAAAAGATGGCGATGTCCCTCACTGAACGCCTCTTGACGCAATGTGGATAATACTGAAGATGTGAGGTCTTCTCCCTGACGGCTATGTTCAACTGCGATACATTTAAGCAGATTGCCGTTACGCGAACCTGCGGCAACCAATATATCTCCATCCCAAAGAAGTGCCGTTTGTGTGACATCGGTGTCAGGCTCAAGCCCTGCTTTTTTGATAAAGGTCTGCCAAATCTGCTTTTTACGCTCATCAAAACGGCTCAACAACTCAACATACATAGTTATTCCTCTTAGTAATTGATTATTTATTAGATTATACCTTACAACGCCTTAAAAGTAAAGGGAAAGCATAAAACGGTTGCTTTTTAGAAAATTGTGTTATATAATAATATTAAATTGTTACTATAACTTTTTGCGATTGAAAGTGATGGAAGGAGTTACAAAAAGCGTGGATATTGAGAGACTTGCATTCTCAGGCACTATGGAGTCCAGCGATGCCTATGTGGAAATTGAACCTGCAGAAAACGGACTTAAAATTGAGCTTGAGTCTATAGTGGAAAAACAGTTTGGAGATTCTATCAGAGCCGCTGTTTTATCGGTTTTAGAAGAGTTTAAGGTTGAAAACGCTCAAGTCAGAGTGACAGACAGAGGTGCGCTCGAGTGCGTAATTCGCGCAAGAGTAGAAACGGCTATTCTTCGCTCAAAGGAGGCGCTGTAATGAGACGCAGTATGTTGTTTTTACCCGGCAACAACCCCAATATGCTCATAAATGCCGGCTATTTAGGCGCTGACGCAGTAATTTTTGATTTGGAGGACGCAGTTTCTCCTGCCGAAAAGGATGCCGCCCGTATACTGATAAGAAATACCATACGTTATATGGATTTTGAAAATCAGGAGATTATCGTACGCATTAACTCTATTGATACCGACTTCTATAAAGCCGATCTTGATGCGATTTTACCCGAAAAGCCCGATATTATACTGTTACCTAAGACCGGCCTTCCACAAGATATTCTGACAGTAGAGGAATATATAACGGAGCTTGAAGGAAGGTTAGGGCTTGAAGTAGGCAGCACCGGTATTATGGCTCTTATTGAAACTGCTTTAGGTGTTGAAAACGCCTATGCAATTGCCTCCTGCTCCAAGCGAGTAAAGGCGCTTCTTTTGGGCGCTGAGGATTTAACGGCAGACCTCCAGTGTTCACGTACTAAAGAGGGAAAAGAAATTGAATATTCAAGAAGCAGAGTGGTTGTAGCCGCGCGCGCCGCAGGTATAGAGGTATACGACACTCCCTTTACCGATGTAAATGATGACGAGGGCATTATTTCTGACACCGCTTTTGCAAAAAGCTTGGGCTTTAGCGGGAAAGCCTCCATTTCGCCGCGTCACATTGAAGTTATAAATAATACCTTCAGTCCCACTCAGGCTGAAATAGATTACGCTTATGAGGTTATTGACGCCATAAACCTTGCGAAAAAGCAGGGAAAGGGCGCTATAGCTTTGCGCGGAAAAATGATTGATGCTCCAATCGTTGCAAGAGCCCAAAGAACTATTGCTATGGCAGAAATGCTGGGTAGAAGCAGGAGGGAAGCAAATGAATAAAATAGTAAATTCCATTCGCGAGGCTGTAAAGCTTTCCGGTCTCAAAGACGGTATGACAGTATCCTTTCACCATCATCTGCGCAACGGAGACTATGTGCTAAATATGGTTATGGAAGAAATCGCACAGCTTGGTATTAAGAATATTACCGTTAATGCGAGTTCGTTGTTTGATGTCCATAAGCCGTTAGTTTCACATATTGAAAACAAAGTGGTAACAGGCGTTGCTGCTGACTATATTTCATCATCCTTGGGACGCTGCTTTTCCGAAGGCATTTTGGAAAAGCCCGTTGAATTTCGTACACACGGCGGTCGTCCTGCTGATATAGTTTCGGGCAGAACACCTATTGATGTGGCGTTTATAGCCGCTCCCGCTGCCGATAATATGGGAAATTGCTCCGGTAAAGAGGGCAAATCTGCCTGCGGAAGTCTCGGATACGCCTTTGCAGACGCTATGTATGCAAAAAAGAAAGTGGTTATTACCGATAATCTTGTTAAATATCCCCTTGAAAATTGCTCGATTTCAGAGAATTACATAGATTACGTCGTGGTCGTTGACGCCATAGGCGACCCTAAAGGTATAGTTTCGGGCACTACCAGAATTACCCGCGACCCTATAGGACTTATAATGGCGTCGCAAGCAGCAAAAGTAATAGAAGCCTCAGGGCTTTTAAAGGATGGCTTTTCCTTCCAGACGGGTGCCGGCGGTGCTTCACTTGCCGCCGCAAAATTCCTAAAAGATATTATGCTTAAAAAGGGAATAGTCGGCAGCTTCGGTCTGGGCGGTATAACAGGTTATATGGTAGATATGCTGCAGTCAGGCTGTTTTCAGAAGCTAATGGATGTGCAGTGCTTTGATTTGACGGCGGTTGAGTCTATACGCAACGATCCGAGACATCAGGAGATTTCTGCCATTGAGTACGCTTCGCCTGATAACCCCGATGCCGCCGTCAACAATTTAGATGTGGTAATACTCGGCGCTACTGAAATTGACACCGATTTTAATGTTAATGTGCATACCGATTCGGGCGGATATATTATGGGTGGTTCGGGCGGCCACAGCGATACTGCCGCAGGAGCAAAGCTCTCTATGATAATTGCTCCCATGTTCCGAGCAAGGCTTCCCATTATTACCGACCGCGTCAGATGTATATCTACTCCCGGTAAGGATATTGATGTGCTGGTTACTCAGGGAGGAATTGCAGTCAATCCCGGAAGGGAAGAGCTTAAATTAAGACTCAAGGAAGCGGGACTTCCTGTTATAAACATTGAAGAGTTAAAAGAAAAAACCGAACGCATTACCGGAAAACCACAAAAATTACCCAAAGGCGACAGGATTGTAGCAAATGTGATCGGTCGTAACGGAAATATTTTAGACAACATATACAATATACCGAAAAACTCTGTATAAAGGAGAAATTATGCGAGAAATAAATGCTTTAATCATTACTGATACCGTTAAAAAAATGTGCATAGAGGCAAATTGTTTTCTTGGTGACGATATCAAAAGGTGCATTACAAAATCCGCCGAAGAAGAGCCCTGGCCTCAGGCGAAAGAAATATTAGAACACATAATTAAAAACTATAATATTGCTGACCAAAAGGCCCAGCCTATTTGTCAGGATACGGGTGTGGCTTGTGTGTTCCTAAAAATCGGTCAGGATGTCCATATTAACGGCGATATTACCGAAGCTGTAAACGAGGGCGTGCGTCAGGGATATGCCGAGGGTTTTTTGCGTAAAAGTGTTGTGGGTGACCCCCTTAACAGAGTGAACACAGGAGATAATACCCCTGCGATGATATATTTTGAAATGGTGAGCGGTGATAAAATAGAAATCACCGTAGCGCCCAAAGGCTTCGGAAGTGAAAATATGAGTCAGATTGCTATGCTTCGCCCATCAGACGGATTGCAGGGCGTAAAGGACTTTGTAAGGCGGGTAGTAGAGCAGGCGGGCCCTAATCCCTGTCCTCCAATCGTCGTTGGCGTGGGAATCGGCGGAACCTTTGACAAGGCGGCATATCTTGCAAAAAAAGCCTTGCTTCGTCCTATTGACCGACCAAACGGCAATTCCTTCTATGCGGATTTGGAAAAAGAATTATTAAGTGAAATTAACGCGCTGGGCATTGGCCCTCAAGGCTTTGGAGGTAAAACTACGGCCCTTGCAGTAAACATTGAGTATTATCCGACGCACATTGCAGGTTTGCCTGTGGCGGTTAATATAAACTGCCATGTCACAAGGCACAAAACGGAGGTAATATAAATGGCGATTCATATTAAAGCTCCTCTTAGCCGTGAAGCTGCAAGAAAACTGAGAGCGGGGGACAGTTGTCTGATTTCAGGGGTAATATATACCGCGCGCGATGCGGCACACAAACGTCTGTGTGAGTTGATTGAGTCAAACAAACCTCTGCCTTTGGATATTAAAGACAGTATCATCTACTTTGTAGGACCCACACCCGCAAAACCGGGGCAAGCCATAGGCTCTGCAGGCCCCACAACCTCCTATCGTATGGATGCCTACAGTCCTGCTCTTATTGCGAAAGGACAGACCGGTATGATAGGTAAAGGAAAAAGAGGCTCTGAAGTAATAGAGGCTATGAAACGGCACGGTGCAGTGTATTTCGGCGCCATCGGCGGTTGCGGAGCACTACTCAGCAAATGCATCAAAAAAGCTGAGGTTATAGCTTACGACGACCTTGGCGCCGAGGCTATCCGCAGACTTGAGGTAGAGGACTTCCCCGTGATTGTTGTTATTGACAGTGAGGGAAACAACCTCTATGAAATCGGAAAAGCCCGATATCTGGCACAAAACACATAAGTTTTATAAATAAAAAACAGACATAAAAATTTTGACTTTTCCATTGACAAAACCTCTCTGACTTATTACAATTGGTATATAACAATTGTATCGGAGAAAAGAAATGGACCATATTTATAACATAAACACTGATTTGGACATCCCGATTTATCAACAACTTGTGGATGCTGTTCGGGTTGCTATAAAAAAGGAGGTTCTGCTATCAGGCCAGCAGCTTCCTACTGTTCAACAATTAACCGATGAACTGGGTATTGCCAGAGGTACCGTCAAACGTGCTTATGATGAATTAGAGCACGCAGGACTTATTGAAAAGGTTCAGGGTCGCGGAACCTTTGTCAGCTATCATCCCGATAATTCGGGCAGCCGAAAAGAAAGAGCAATGACGGCAATCGGCAACCTGCTTGACAATCTGGAGAGTATGGGACTTACTCCAAATGAAATCAATATTTTTGTAAATCTCAAGCTTAGAGAGCGTTCCGAAAAAGAAGCTAATATAAAGGTGGTTGCAGTGGAATGCAACCCCGAAAATTTATCACAAATATCAAAACAGCTTCGCCATATAGGAGGAGTTGATTTATATTCGTACTCTCTGGATAATATCAAGCAATATCCTTATAAACTCGGCGAAAATTTCGACCTTATCATTACAACTTCATCACATGCCGAGTATTTGGAAAGCGTTGTGCCCGGTAAGAATAAGATAATTCGTATAGCTCTCAGACCGTCTACACAAGGTCTTTCACGAATTATAAAAATCGGTGCAGGGAAAAAAATAGGAATTGTAGCATACAGCAAACGCTTCGGTGAGCTGTTATATAATACTTGCCAAATGTATGCCGAAAATGTAACCATACATACTCCGTTGGTGTGTGCTGAAGAAACCGATATTAAAGCCTACATAAAGAACAAAGATGTTATTTTGGTGCCTGAATTGTATGAAAAGCTTTTAAGCACGCAGGCAGTAGATGCCATTCACAAATTCAGCGGTGAAATAATTAACTGTTATTATGAAATGGATGAAGGGTCTCTGCTGTATTTAGAAACAAAAGTCAAACGATTGCTTGACCAGAAAACCATATAATTCTCCGCTCAGCCTTTGCTGAGCGGGTTTCTTTTTGTTTTTGCTCCTTATACTATAAAAATCCGAAATATAACTTGACAAATGATATATAACCTTATATTATATAGTTATATAACAATTTTTCTATGAGGTGCAATTTTATGGAAAATCAAAAAAAGAAAACATTGGTTATGGGCGTTATTGGTGCGGACGTTCATGCCGTAGGAAATAAGATTTTACAGCACGCTTTTACAGAAGCAGGTTTTGAAGTTGTAAATCTGGGTGTTATGGTTGCACAGGAAGAATATATTTCAGCCGCCATTGAGTCAGGCGCAGATGCTATTGTTGTGTCTTCGCTGTACGGTCAAGGAGAGTTAGACTGTCGCGGTATGCGTGAAAAATGCGACGAAGCAGGACTTAAGGGTATCCCGCTAATTGTGGGCGGAAATATCGTTATAGGTAAACAAAAGTTTGAGGATGTGGAGCGCCGCTTTAAAGAAATGGGATTTGACCGTGCATTCCCTCCGGGAACCACACCCGAAACCACCATTGATGCCCTCAGAGAACTTTTACATATAGACGGAGAAAATTAATGAAAACTGTATTGTTGATTGATTTTGGCAGTACATATACCAAACTTACCGCAGTTGATGTCAATGAGGAGCGTGTTCTCGGCACCGCCGCCGCTTATACCACTATTGAAACCGATATCAATGACGGTCTTGAAGCAGGACTTAAAATTCTGGAGAGCAAAATCGGAAAGATAAATTTTAACGAATGCTATGCTTGCTCTTCGGCTGCAGGCGGTCTCAGGATGATTACGAGCGGATTAGTACCCGAACTGACAGGTGAGGCCGCAAGGCTTGCAAGTCTTGGAGCAGGAGCAAAGGTCACAAAAGTTTATTCCTTTGAACTGACCGAAGACGATGTCGAAGAAATACGTCAGGCAAAACCCGATATATTTCTGCTTGTGGGAGGAACCGACGGCGGAAATAGCGAGTGCATTCTTCATAATGCCGAGGTGCTGGCTGATATGAAGCCCGATTTTCCTATTGTGCTTGCAGGCAACCGCACCGCCGCTAAAAAATGTCAGGAAATACTCAGCGGCTACGAAGTGTATGTATGCCCGAATGTTATGCCTAAATTCGGTGAATTGAAAATTGAGCCTACACAAAAGCAGATCAGAGAAATTTTTCTCAATCGAATTATTCGGGCAAAGGGGCTTAGCCGTGCATCGGAACTGCTTTCCGATATTATGATGCCCACTCCCTCGGCTGTATTACAGGCCGTCGAGTTGTTGTCGGGCGGTTATGAGGATGAGAAAGGAATCGGCGAGCTGGTTGCAGTGGATGTGGGAGGAGCTACAACCGATATATATTCAATTGCCGACGGAATGCCCGAGCATATGAACACCGTTTACAAAGGCTTGCCCGAGCCCTACGCAAAACGAACGGTTGAGGGCGACATCGGTATGCGCTACAGTATACAAGGCATTGTAGACAGCGCAGGAATAGATCGTATATGCGAATTATCCGGTCTTTCAGAGGATAGAGCGACTGAATTAATACGAGATTTGAAGCTTAATCCAGACAAGGTACCCGACAATAACAAGGAAATGGAAAATCTCGACTTTGCATTGGCGTCCTGTGCAGTTGAAGAAGCTGTTACACGCCACGCAGGTACTATTTCAGAATCATATACACTGCTTGGCAAAGTGCTGGTTCAGGAAGGCAAAAACTTAACTAATGTAAAAAACATCGTTGTTACAGGAGGAAGCCTTGTTCATTCCGAGAGGATATATCATATCTCCGAGAATGCACTTTATTCTCTGTCAAACCCCTCGTCACTCAGACCGAAAGCTGTTGATGTTTGGGCAGACAAGATCTACATATTATCCGCTATGGGATTACTCTCATCTTATTATCCAAAAACTGCACTCAAAATAATGAAAAAGGAGCTTAAGTACTATGGACATTCAAAATAAGCGTATTTCTGACGGAGAATTTGAACAACTGCGTCAAGAAGTTTTGAACCAATGGCCTACCGGTAAGGACGTTAATTTAGAAGAGGCAGTTGCCTATCATAAGTCCATGCCCGAATGCAGAAACTTCTCAAAAAAGTTACTTGATGCTAAGCGTAATAAACGTACGCTTATCCAACCTCGCGCCGGTGTTCCGGTTGTAGAAGAGCACATTAAGCTTATGCAGTATTTGGAGGAATTCGGCGAAGCAGATTTACTGCCCTCAACAATTGACAGTTACACTCGTCAGAACCGTTACGAGGAGGCTGAAAACGGTATTTCCGAATCTCTGCGTCTTGAACGCGCTATGCTTAACGGTTTCCCTGCTGTTAATCACGGTGTAGAAAAATGCCGTAAGGTTATTGAGAGCGTCAACGTTCCGATGCAGGTTCGTCACGGCACTCCCGATGCAAGACTTCTGACAGAAATTACCTATGCAGGCGGTTTTACAAGCTATGAGGGCGGTGGAATATCCTATAACCTGCCCTACTGCAAGAATATTCCCATGGAGCGTACAATTCGCGACTGGCAGTATGTTGACCGCTTGACCGGTTTATATGAAGAAATGGGTGTTTCCATCAACCGAGAGCCCTACGGTCCCTTGACGGGCACATTGGTGCCGCCTTGTATCTCTCATGCCGCTGCTATTATTGAAGCATTACTGGCGGCAGAGCAGGGAGTTAAGAATATTACGGTGGGTTACGGTCAATGCGGAAACCTGGTACAGGATGTTGCCGCTATTCGCACTTTAGAGGAACTGACAGATGAATATCTCAAAAAATACGGATACGGAGATGTTCAGGTAACAACCGTTCTGCATCAATGGATGGGAGGTTTCCCTGCTGACGAGGCAAAGGCGTTTGGCGTTATATCCTCAGGCAGCTTGATTGCAGCTCTTTCAAAAGCCACAAAGGTTATTGTAAAAACTCCTCACGAGGCTGTGGGCATACCCACTATGGAAGCTAACGCCGAGGGTCTGCGTTGCACTAAACAGGTTGTTAATATGCTTGCAGACCAGACATTCCAGGATAAACGACTGGACGAAGAAAAAGAAATTATCAAGCTCGAAACCCGTGCTATTGTTGACAAATGCTTTGAACTGGGTAACGGAGATATTGCCGTTGGTGTTTGCCGCGGTGTTGAAGCAGGCGTGCTTGACGTACCTTTTGCTCCTTGCAGATTTAACGCAGGTAAAATGTTACCCTGCCGCGACAATGAAGGTGCTGTTCGTATACTCGATACCGGCAACTTACCGTTTTCTAAAGAGCTTATTGACTTCCACAAGGCTAAAATCGAGGAACGCGCCATTGCCGAAAAAAGACAAGTTTCGTTCCAAATGGTTATCGATGATGTTTATTCAATCGGTAAAGGCCGTTTAGTTGGCCGTCCTAAGTAATAATCAGGAGAGTGTATATTATGAAAATAATTGATGTTGTATGTTCCGCAGGTCGTACCGGATTTTACTTTGACGACCAGCGCGCTATTAAACAGGGTGCAGGACACGACGGCGTGTTCTATGTGGGAGACCCCGTAACCGAGGGTTTCCGTGCGGTACGCCAAGCAGGTGAATCCATTTCGGTAATGATTATCCTGGAGGACGGTCAGGTTGCCTACGGCGACTGCGCCGCAGTGCAGTATTCGGGCGCAGGAGGACGCGACCCCTTGTTTCTTGCCGAAGATTTCATTCCTGTCATTGAAAACTACATAAAGCCTCAGCTTGTTGGCAAAGATGCTGATGATTTCCGCAATCTTTGCGCAATGATGGAAGCTATTGAGGTTAATGGCAAACGTCTTCACACCGCTATCCGTTACGGCGTATCTCAAGCTATTTTAGATGCTGTTGCCAAGGCTACGGGCAGAATGATGTGTGAAGTAGTTGCCGACGAGTACGGCTGTACCGTTTCGGACACTCCAGTTCCTCTTTTCACCCAGTCAGGTGATGACCGCTATGATAATGCAGATAAAATGATTATCAAAGGCGCCGCAGTTCTTCCTCACGCTTTAATCAATAACATCGATACAAAGCTGGGCAGAAAAGGTGAGAAGCTGGCGGAGTATGTTATGTGGCTTCGTGATCGTATCCTTAACAACCGTAACAGTGCAGATTATATGCCCGCAATGCATATAGATGTTTACGGTACAATCGGTGCTGCATTCGGCAATAATAACTACAAAGAAATGGCAGATTATATTGAAAAGCTGGGAGAAATCGCAAAGCCTTTCAAACTGAGAATTGAAGGTCCTATGGACTGTGACTGTGACAGAGAAACACAGATTGTTGCATTGGCAGGACTTACCAAAGAACTTGACAGCCGTGGCTGTGATGTTGAATTGGTTGCCGATGAATGGTGCAATACATTAGAGGATATTAAACTGTTTGTTGATAACAAAGCAGGACATATGGTTCAAATCAAAACTCCCGACCTTGGCGGAATCAACAATACCATTGAAGCAGTTCTCTACTGCAAGGAAAACGGTATCGGCGCTTATCAGGGCGGTACCTGCAACGAAACCGACCGCAGTGCTCAGGTTTGTGTTCACTGTGCTATGGCAACTAAACCTGACCAGATGTTAGCAAAGCCGGGTATGGGCGTAGACGAAGGATTTATGATTGTATATAACGAAATGAATCGTATCCTGGCTTTGCGTAAAGCAAAAAATAAATAATAAGTACATAGCAAAAACGAGCCTATTTATATATAGGCTCGTTTTTTATCATAGCATAAAATTTAAGAATGACTGCCGTGGAGAATTATCAGATGGCTTTAATGATGGTTATTATTTAAACCGGCTGTAGGCACAAGTGTGTTTATTACGGTCTTCACCGCACCATTTTACTTTTCTCTTTTGTAAAAGTGCTCCTACTTGTTATTTGATGTTTTATATGTTATAATGTATATTAGTAAAGTATATCCTCGCAGACATATTCGATACGTGTCAGAAAGGAGCCCATAATGAATAAAAACATCATCACCAAATTAACGGCATTTCTGCTTTGCCTTGCGCTGATTTGCACCATACTGCCAATAAGCGCCCTGACAGAGGTAATGCAAGAACCGGATTTACCTGTGGAATATGAAATCAACACGCCTGACGACGAAGATGAAATCATCACGCCTGACGATGGAGAAGAGGAAGAGGTAGACATCTACGCTAATGCTGTAGATGTATCTAACGGCAGTGAACTGGCCGAGGCGCTGGAAGAGGAAGCCTATTCCATCCGCATCACAGCGGATTTCCAACTGGATCAGACCTTCTATGTGACTGGCGATACCGTCATCTTCTCGCAAGAAGCCCACACCCTCACCAGAGCTCGCGGCTTTGGAGGGGATATCTTTGTTGTGGGTGAACGCAAAGACGGAACATTTTGTGAAAATGCAGTCAAGCTGACACTGGGTGACCCGGAATCCACAGAGAAAAATCTGCTGGTCATTGACGGTAACCGCGACAAAATGGATGCAGATGTTACAGGCACGATAATCTTTGTGGTCAGCGGAGCAAGTGCTGATCTGTACGAAAATGTTACAATTAAAAACAACAAAAAGGTGGGCAACGAAAAAACCCTGACCGAACAATACGGCGTTTCCTATGTAGGCCGTGTTGGTGGCGCAGTGGCGATTTTGTCTGCCAAAACCACTATGAATATTTACGGCGGTACATATTCCGACAACGCCGTCAACGACGTTACTAACAGCACCACAGAGGAAGGACAAGTTTCCACCCAGGGCGGTGCAATTTACAACTTTGGCACACTGAATATCTACGGCGGCACCTTTGAGAACAATTACGCTGCCCGCGGAGGTGTGTTCTACTGCTATCGAACAACCAACATTTTTAATGCTGACATCAAAAATAATACAGCTTCCGATATGGGCGGAGTTGTGTATATGCCTAACAGCACCGGTGCACATTTGTTCCTGGGCGGTGAAAATCCCTACGGCGAAAGCCATGTTACCATTCAGAACAACACTTCCGACGGTTACGGCGGAGCAATTTATGCCCGCAATGAGCTGGATATCCAGAATACCGATTTTATTGGAAACAGTGTTACATCTTCTTCCGGCGGTGCTATTGCGGCATTTGCTATGGAAGTGACCATCAGCAATTCCTCATTTAAAGAAAACACAGCAGCTTCCTACGGTGCTGCTATTTACTACGCCAGTGAAAACGGCAAGGATACACCGGAATTGACTGTGACAGGCACCGTGTTTGAAAATAACAGTGTTTCTTCATCCGGTGGTGCTGTTTATATGAACGGTAATGCCAGTGCATATATGGAAAATGTGAAATTCACAGGCAATACTTCTGAAAATAACGGCGGTGCTATTTATCTGAATAACGGTCATATCGATGTAAACGGCGCTGTGATAGAGAACAACAGTTGCGGTACCACCGGAGGCGCTATTACAGGTAACAACGAGTCATCTATTAAGCTTAACGAAGTGACTGCAACAAATAACATCTCCGGCAAGGGCGGTTTTGTGTATTGCAATGCGTCGTCTTTACATATTTATGACAGTATGATTTTACAGAACAATTCTACCGGTGGTGGCGGCGGTGTATACCTGGATGCGGGTGCGTCCGGCGGTGTATATGCCACTACATTTCATAAGAATACTACCGACGGCAACGGCGGCGCTTTGTTTATTTACACCGACGGTTACACCGCAGAAACTAAGGTTACGCTGCATAGCTGTACTTATACCAACAATGAAAGCGATTACGGCGGCGCTATTTATGCCTCCAGTAGATCGGTTATAGATCTATATAACTCCACCGCAAAATACAACGCGGCAAAAAAGGGAGGCTTCCTGTATCACACAACCACCAACACCATCATCAATTTGGCAAGCCTTATTTTGGAGGGTAACACAGCTACCGACGGAGGTCCCATCATTTGGGGTAACTCGGCAGGCGCTGTGCTGAACCTGGACAAGGCTTTGTACATTGATAGGGATGTTACCGGAGAGCTTGATGATGCATACTGGGCTTCTGCTATTGTCAATAAGCTGAAGGTTAACCAGGTGGTTCTGAATATTCCTAACTATATCGGCTATGATGGTGCCGAAGTGGTGCCTCAGGTGCCTCGAATTCCGGTGGATATTACCAGCGCGCAGGAACTGGAGAAAGCATTGGCAGATGGAAAAGATCTTCTGCGGATTGCGGCAGATTTCAAGATTGATCGCACCTTCTACATTTACCGCAATACCACCATCTATTCTGAACAGGCCCACACTCTCACCAGAGCATCCGGCTTTGGCGGAGATATTTTCGTTGTGGGTGAATATAGCGACGGAGACTTCTGCGAAAACGAAGTCAAGCTGACACTGGGAGACCCTGAGTCTACGGAAAAAAATCTGCTGGTCATTGACGGTAACAGAGATAATATGACCGCAGACGTTATCGGTACGGTGATTTTTGTAGTCAGCGGAGCAAGTGCGGATCTGTACGAAAATGTTACAATTCAAAATCATAAAAAGGTAGGCAACGAGAAAACTCTGACCGATAAATACGGCGTTTCCTATGTAGGCCGTATCGGTGGCGCTGTTGCAATTTTGTCTGCCAAAACATCTATGAATATCTACGGCGGTACATATTTAAATAACGCCGTCAACGACATAACGGATAGTAATACGGAAGAAGGTCAGGTTTCTACTCAGGGCGGTGCTATTTACAACTTCGGTACACTGAACGTGTACGGAGGTACTTTTGAGAAAAACTACGCTGCCCGCGGCGGTGTATTCTACTGCTACCGTACTACCAATATTTTTAATGCCGATATTAAAAACAATACATCTTCGGATCTTGGCGGCGTTGTGTATATGCCCAACAGCACATCGGCTTTCTTAAATATAGGCACACCAAATGATTTGGTGCAAAGCAAGGTTATCTTCACCGGCAACACCGCCGGCAGTCACGGTGGCGTTATCTACGCACGAAATGTGCTGGAGATACAAAATGCAGAGTTTATCAAAAATACCGCCAGCTCAGGTGGTGCCATCATCTCTTATAACGCAGTACTGAACATAAGGGATAGTATATTCCGCGAGAATGTTGCAGAAAAAAATGGCGGTGCTATATATATTTCCGGCCATAATACCAGGGAAGAAGACAACGACCTTACAGCCACAGGATGCGGTTTTATATCCAACACAGCCGCAAGCAACGGCGGTGCTATTTATCTTACCGGCGATGCGGTTGTCCTCGCCGTCGGCTCCATATTCAGGAGCAACAGCGCTGCAAACGGCGGTGCTGTTTACAGCACCGGCAGCCGGCTGGATGTTGATACGGGATTCTTTACCGACAACATTGCCGACTCCAACGGCGGTGCAGTGGCCCTGTATACCTCATCTACTGCAGTGTTAAATAAGATAACAGCCACAGGCAACAGTGCAAAGATTGGCGGTTTCGGTTATGGCAAGACATCAGCACTGACGGTATACCGCAGCAAAATTGAAAAAAACACTTCCCACAGCAACGGAGGCGGTATTGCTCTATACGATGACGCTTCTGCCAATATTTATGCCACAGACTTTACTGATAACACGGCAGAGGAATCAGGCAACGGCGGCGCACTGTTCCTATATACAAATAACGGTGAAGTTCTTATTCACTCATGTAACTTTACAGGCAATCACGGTGCTTACGGCGGCGCTATTTATGCCTCCAATAAGTCAATTGCAAAAATTTATAATATCACCGCCGGTAATAACACTGCCACCAAAGGCGGTTTCCTGTATCATACAACCACCGGCACTATCATTACTTTGGTGGGCGTGACGGTATCGGGCAACACTGCTACTGATGGCGGCCCCATTATCTGGGGTAACTCTACAGGCGCTGTGCTTTATTTGGATAAGGCGAAGTTTACCGATTCTGATTATACCGGAACGCAGGACAGTGCATATTGGAGCAGTGCCATTGTCAACAAACTCAAAGTTAATGAGATCTCCGAGGAGATTCCTAAATGGCTTGACTATCAGGAAGAGTCTTACGAACATATGGCAGATGCTGTAGATGTCAGCACTGCTGAGCAACTTGAGAAGGCTATTGCCTCCGGTGCGCCCTTTATCCGTGTAATCTCAGATATTGAAATTGACCGCACCTTCTATATCACCGGCAACACCACAATCTTCTCCACTCTTCCCCGAAAGCTGACCAGAGCGCCCAGTTTCGGCGGCGATATGTTTGTAGTCGGAGAAAACGACAAGGGAACCAGTGCGCTTCTGCTGGGTAGTAATGCAAAGCTGGTGCTGGGCAACCCACTCTCCAAGCAGGAAAATCTGTTGATCATTGACGGTAACAAAGATAACATGACTGTACCGGTTAAAGGCTCGGCACTGTTTATCAGCTATAGCAGTTCTGTGGACCTGCATATTAATGTTACTGCTCAAAATATGCGCAAGACCGACAATGAACGCACACACAACGAATGTTATAACCTTTCCCGTCCCAACCGAATCGGTGGTACGCTGGCCATCGTTGCCAGTGGTACGCTGAATATCTACGGTGGTATTTATCGGGACAATCTGATTAATGAAGAGGATGCTTCCTCAGAGGAAACCCGTAATTCTACAATTGGCGGTCTGCTCTATAACAACAGCAATGTGTATATTCACGGCGGTACCTTTGAAAATAACCAGGCTGCCCGTGGCGGTATCATCTATAACTACCGTGTATTGAAGATATACGGCGGCAGCTTTATTAATAATGTCGCCACCGTCAACGGCGGCGTGGCTTACGCTCCCAACCTTGCGGCAAGTCACACACACATCGGTTCGGCAGATGCCGACGGTGCTCAGGTGATTTTCCGCGGCAATAGCTCCAACAACCACGGTGGTGCAATCTATTCATCTTCTCTATGCACATTAGTGATTCACGGCAATACCACCTTTGAAGGAAACACCACTAATTACAGCGGCGGTGCTATTTGCTCCTACGGTCAGCTGACTGCGAGGGATACCGTATTTACAGGCAACACAGCCAAGAACCAGGGCGGTGCCGTGTATGCTGCTAACTCCAGCGATACCTATGTCACCCGAATTAACAATTTTGATGGCTGTACCTTTGAGAATAATCAGGCTGCTCTGGGCGGTGCACTGTCGGTATATTCCTCTAACAAAGAATTTACTAACGGCGGTATCGCAACAGTTACAGACTGTCAGTTCGTGGGCAATCAGGCAGCTTCTCTTGCATCCAAGTCTGCTACCAGCTACGGCGGTGCTATTTATGTAGAGCGCAAGTCCTCCCTTACGGTTAAGGAAACGGTATTCCGTCAGAACTCTGCCAGAACAGAGGGCGGTGCCGTGTATGCTGCAGGCGCTTCCGAGGTGTCGGTATCAAATACTGATTTCACCGAAAATACCATTCTGGATAACGGTAAACACGGCGGCGCGATCTCCATTCACAGTGTGACAATGGATATCACATCGGTAAACTTTACCAATAATACAGCTATTACAAACGGCGGCGCGCTGTATGTCTCCTATTCCAGTAGCTATGATCAGAACTCCCGTGTTACTTTGACAGACAGTGATTTCACCGGCAACGCCACAGAAAAGCTGGGCGGTGCAATGTATGTCACAAAGCAGGCAGTGACTGAGGAGAATCGCATTCTCACTGCCGATAACACCAGCTTTACCCGCAACAGTGCTTCCGAAGGCGGTGCTATGTTCTTTGTCTCAGGAACAACCGCCTATATGACGGATATGACCTTTGCAGAAAATGTTGCTACTGAAAGCGGTGGCGGTGCCATTGCCACTTCGGGTGGCAATCTGGAACTGGATACAGCTTCCTTTACAGGCAACACTTCTGTGGGTGCAGGCGCGGCAATTTTCCTTGAAAACCAAGCTGAAATGCTTCTTTATAATATCGACGCCACAGATAACGCCGCAGAAATCAGCGGTGGATTCCTCTACGGCGAAAATTGTAAGCTGACCGTATATGACAGCTTGATTAAGAAAAATACGGCGGCAAGTAATGCCGGCGGTATTGCACTGTATGGTGGTGCGGCGGCAAACATCTATGCTACGGACTTTGTGGAAAACACTTCAGTCCAAAACGGCGGCGGTTTGTTCCTGTATACCGATTTGAAACCTTGTATTGTGCACACATGTACCTTCACCGGTAACAGCGGTGTGTATGGCGGTGCTATTTATGCCTCCGGTAAGGCAGTAGCAAGCCTTTATAACATCTCTGCACGCGATAACATTTCCACCCGAGGCGGTTTCCTATATCACACAACCACTGGCACTGAGCTGACCATGGTAGGCACTACAGTTTCAGGCAACACTGCTTCCGACCGCGGTCCGATTATCTGGGGCAACTCCACCGGTGCTGTATTAAATCTGGATAAGACTAAATTTATCGATGAGAAGCATTCCGGCGAACTTAATGCCGATTATTGGACACAAGCTATTGTTAATAAGCTGACTGTTAACGATATCTCGGCATCTGTTCCTGAATATGATGCTTATGAGAGTAAGCGGGACACCGGCACGACTCCGCCTGCAACCAAAGATCCTGTATCTGTGCAGGATGTGTTCTCACTGGCTGAGAAATCCAGCGATGCATCTATCAACAGCACGTATGACAAGTTGCCTAAGTTGGATAATACCTCCAACTTCATGAGCAAAAATGTTACCACCTTTAAAAATATCAATGGCGGTACAGTCACGGTTGACTCCTTCATCTATCCCACTTACGGCACAGCCGATAACTGCAGCGTGGGTGAAGGCCTGCTTATATACCAGGCAATGTGCTATAAAAAGGCACATCCCGAGGAGGAAGTCTACATTGACATTTCTTCTTACCGCTTCTCTGTACAGGCTGCTGTTAATATCAACCGCAATAGCCGCTACTTCGGATATATGCGTAATCTGTCGGGCAATCTCAACTATGACCAATTCGGCTTCATGCGGATATCCTATCTGCTGGTATCTGCTGCAAAGATGGGTATTCATATTAATGCCATCGGTCATATCGATGCATATCCCGTCACCTCAAACTCCATGAATATGCAAGAGTATTTTGCCTACTATCTAAATGATCCCTGCGATACGGATTATGTGCAAAACGGTGTTATTGGTGATTATCTGAACTTCTGTAAGGTGGAATGGTCACTGGATCAGAAGGGTGGTACTGATATGATGCACACCAAACTGTGCGCAGTATCCCATTATCTGGATATGAACGGCGTTTCTCACCGCAACGCGGTATGGACCTCCAGCTCCAATCTGGACGGTATCAACTCTGCAGCCACCAACGGAAACTGGAAACAGCAGACAGCCTCCATCGTCACCGGCCACGAGGCAATCTACCGTACTTCTGTGAATTACCTGCGGATGATTCCTAAGTATCAGGGACAGGAAGAGGTATATGAATTCCAGCATCTGATTAATAGTCTTTCCACCGAGCAGGCGCAGATGATTATGGCAGGTCGGGAGAGTGAAATTCCTGCCGACCGTCAGATAATCTACCTTGGAAGAGATACCGACCCTGTATTTGAACTCTACTTCACCCCCATGGGCGGTGATATCCTTACCTGGGACGAGGTGCATAATCCCTACTGTAAGTATCTGCGCAAGCTCTATGACTCTGAGGATTATATTATCTTTACCTGGAATGCCGCAGAGTACAACGGAAACTTCGCATTGGGCAGACAAATTGAAAATATGATCATTGCTGCCTTCCATGATAACCGCAATGTCAATAACAAGATCTATGGCAATATGGAGCACTTCGATATTACCACCTTTGACGATCTTCAGGTAGGCGTGGATATTGGCGTCAAATCCTTAAATGAGCTGGAATTCGGCGAGGTTCATAATAAGGATGTGCAGTTCTCTTATGTAGAAAACGGTCAGCGTTACTATGTGTCGTTGCTTAACTCAATGAATATGCATGGCGGCTCCATGTACTACCAGTCCAACTTCGCACTGGTAATCAAGGAAACCGACTGTAATGAGGACAGTGTATTCTTCACACTGGCCGACGAGACCACCTCCGGTATTGTAGAGCACGCTTATTCCGACGAAGTGCTTGAATATATTCCTGAAACTATGCATGACGGATACACCTACCATCCCTGCGCAAACTGTGATAAGAAGCTGGTTCTGGATGTAATCCACCGTGCTTCCGACTGGATTGAGGATAGGCCGGCCACCTCGGAGCAAAACGGAATTGCCCATCGTAGCTGTATGGCATGTGACATACTACTGGAAACCAGAGAATATGTATTTGCCGGTGAGGAGGTTTCTTTGGATCTGAGCCAGAGTGTCGGTAAGACATTCGCTAACGAAAAAGATCCCGCTGATACGGTACAGATTGAATCTACTCCCTACACCATAGAGGCAACTATACATCTGGACAAGGGTCGAACAGAACGCGGCGGCGTTATCGTCGGTAACTACGACAACTCCGTCAACGACCAGTTGAATCTGGAGGTTTATACCTATGGACGAATCCGTCTGTTCCTCTCCAGCAGAGGTCAACGCACAGAACATATCTTCAAAACCGATATCCGTTCGGATAAAGCTGTGCATGTTGCCGTGACTGTGGAAGGCCGTACCGCGAGCCTCTATATTAACGGCAAGCTGACAGAAACAGCCACCTTGGCTCTGGATATGCCTGTTCTTTCAGGAAAAATGCATATCGGCGGTGATAACCGCACCCGCAACACCCAGTACTTCAAGGGCACCATCTATGGTGTAGCTCTGTTCAGTGATGTTCGCACAGAAGAAGAAATTCTGCGTGATGCCATCGCCGTCTTCCCCGAGGAAAACGGTCTGCTTGCACTAAAATACTTTGAACAAAGCGAGCCAGCAAGCGTGCTGGTTAAACCGGTGGGCAAAACCTTCACCGCTGCTTCCGAAAACAGCGCAGGCACACTGGCTGCAGCGCCTCACACCATTGAGGCTACCGTGCAGATACCCCTGACCATGACCGAGCGTGCCGGTGTTATATTCGGTAACTATGACGGCACTGCAGCTCCCAGATTGAATTTAGAGGTCTACGAGCTGGGCAGAGTCCGACTGTACTTGCATAACGGCAAGCAGTCCGCTACCTACACCTTCCCCACAGACATCCGTTCGGAAAAGCCTGTCCATATTGCCGTAACGATGGATGGACTGACCGCTACACTGTATGTTAACGGCGAAGCTAAGTCTATACAGACATTGAGCTATGAAATGCCTAATGCAACAGAAGGCTTCAGGATAGGCGGGGATAACCGAAGCGGCAATACCCAGTACTTCAAGGGAACCATATACTCAGTGAACGTATTCAGCAGTGTCAGAACCCCGCAACAGCTCAAAAAGGATATGGCTCTGGTCACTGTAGATACGGACGACCTGCTCTTCTCCAGATATTTCGCTATGGATAATGACACCACAAAGGTCGATTCCGTCAGGGGCATTACCTTCTCGGAGGATACCTCACGCAGTGTCGATAATCTTGCATCTACCCCTCGCACCATTGAGGCTACCGTACAGCTTAACAAGAGCTATACCGAAAGAGGCGGCGTTATCGTGGGCAACTACGACGGACTGTTCCACGGTCTGATGAATCTGGAAATCTACTATGATGGGCTGGTGAGACTTTACTATTCCACCGATGAAGGTGTTCGACAGGATTGCGTTTTCGATTCCGATATTCGTTCGAATAAGGCCGTCCACATTGCAGTGACCATCGATGGATTGACTGCAACCCTTTATTTGGACGGCGAGGCTGTGGAAACCAAGGAGTTGACTGTGGAACCCGGAACCGCAACCGACGGCTACAAGGTCGGAGGCGATAACCGTACCGGAAATACTCAGTACTTCAAGGGAACCATTTGCAATGTAGCCTTGTTTGGGGATGTCAGAACTCCCGAGGAGATTCGCGCAGATATGAACGGTATCAGTGACGGGGAGGAGGATCTGCTTTACACCCAGGTCTTTGAGCGTATCACTGCCAGAGACCCGCTGACTATTATGGCGGCAGGTAAGCAATTCACCACCGAGACGACACTGTCCGTAGGTAACCTTTCGGGTGTTCCTGTGACTATGGAGGCTGTGGTACAGGTTGACAAGAGTCTCTCCGGCAGAGCCGGAGTTATCGTGGGCAACTACGATGGTCTGTTCCATGAACTGATGAATCTGGAGATTTACTCCGGCGGTAAACCCCGTCTGTATTACGCTTCTACGGACGGTACGAGAATGGACTGCACCTTCAATACCGATATACGCTCTGAGGAAGCCGTGCATATTGCCGTGACAATTGATGGTCTGACTGCCTCCTTATATATCAACGGTGTGCTTACGGAACAAAAGACTCTGCCTTTTGCCTTGCCTGTCATCACAGACAGCTTTAAGGTCGGAGGTGATAACCGTCAGGGCAATACTCAGTACTTCAAGGGTACTATATACAGTGTCAGCCTTTTCAGTGACGTAAGGACCGAACAACAGATCAGGGATGATCTTGTGACTGTTAATACTGCGGATCCCTCTCTGCTGTATAACGTTATGTTCGTATCTGACCCCTGCGCTCAAAACGGCCATGTGTCTGGCGAGTGGATTCGGGATCTGAGCATCACCGATACCTCTTACGGCATCCGCCATACTGAATGTGTCAATTGCTCAAAGCTGCTGCAGTGTATCAAGTCTCCGCACAGTACCGATATTGTGGAGCACATTGTATTTGCAAATAAGGACGGACTGCATACCGATGCCCAGACCGGAGGTTATCGAATTGAAGACGGCCTTGCAGGCGCACCATACACCTTTGAAGCAACCATTTGGTTGGATAGGTCATACAGTCAACGTGCAGGTGTCATTATGGGTAACTATGACGGCAGCGCCGCTGACCAGATTAATTTGGAGGTGTATACCAACGGTAAACTCAGGCTTTACTACAAGGTAAACGGTGTGGCATATACCTACAACTTCAAAACAGATATTCGTTCCAACATACCGATCCACATTGCACTGACGGTAGACGGACTGACGGCAAAACTCTACATTAACGGCAAGCTGACAGAAACCGCGACCCTGACAGCAGAGCTTCCCGCTGTAAAGAATAACTTTGTGGTGGGCAGTGACAACCGCCAGGGCAACGCTCAGTACTTCAAAGGTACTATCTACACCGCTTGTATGTTCAGCGATGTAAGAACAGCCGAAGAAATCGCTGTTGACCACTACATGGTACCCGGCAACACTGAAGACCTGGTGTTTGCCAAGAGTTTTTTGACTGAAAATTAATTCTCTATAAAAAAGCAACGGCGTGGATTTCCACGCCGTTGCCTTGATATGTAATATTTTGTGTTTTCGTGATCCTTGTTAATCAGTACAGTTTTGTGAACTGGAAATCGGGGTCGATTCCTAAATCTGACAGGGCCTTTTCTTTATTATCAGCTATTTTTTTATCCAGCAAATCAAAAAGGTTTCTGCCGTGGGTATCAATATCCACTATGAACGGACCCAGTTCATTTACTTTAAAGAACCAAGCAGCTTCGATTCGTCCCAGTTCATCATAGAGATATACATCCTGAACTTCGATAGAATCAATCCATAAATTAGGACTTACCGAACGGGGCGAAACGTGAACACACTTTTTGTTTTTCATCATTTTTGCGGTTTCTTCGCCCATTGTGGTTTTTCCCACAATCATTTTCAGGTTCCATTGGTCAACGCTTTTTGCACCCCATTTTTCAAATCTAATACTTGATGTAGGCATAAACGAAACCAAATTCCACTTGCCGTCTTCTTTAATTACAATAGGACCGTTATGAATAAGGATATTTCTGTCCTCTGTTGAAAAAGGAAGGACATTTTTTTCGTCAAAAATATATTTTTGAAGTCTTGAACGGCAGGTGAACACCTCGCCGCTGATATAAACAGTGTCGCCGATGTTGAGCTTCTCAACGTCGCTGTCTGTAAGAGGTCCGTTCAAATGATATTCTGCCATAAAATCCACTCCTCCTTCTATCTGTCACCAAACCAATTTGGACTTTTCATAACTGTGATTTTTCCGTTTGCATCAATTCTTGAGGATGCACGGCGCGCAACCATGCAGTTTGTACTTGTGGCTACTGCAATACCTGCAATGTGCGTATATGCATATTCAACATTTACTGCCAGAACCGACGTGTCGCCACCTGCACCGAGAATTCCTATACCCAGACTGTTGAGGGCTTTATACAAGTCCTCTTCTATTTTTGCAAACATAGGGTCGGGATGCTTTGAGCCTACCGTTCTGAGGCATGCTGCTTCTTTTGCAAGATTTGCGGCAACATTTGCCGTGCCTCCTATACCGATACCTAAAACAGAGGGTGGGCAAACTGCTCCTGCACGTGCGGAGGCTACAAAACTATCTATAACAAACTTTTCAATGCCCTGAATACCGTCGGCAAAAGCTACGATTCTGTGACGGGTTCCGCCGAAGCATTCGCTTCCGCCTCCTTTTGCTGCATAAGACATTTCAATAAAATCACCGTCCACAAACTGATATGTAAAATCGGGAATATTCATTCCAATATTATTTCCGGGGTCGTAGCCTGTCAGAGGGTGCTTCATTGTAGCGCGTAAATAACCAAGCTCAGTTGCTCTTGCAACTGCACGTCTTGCGGCATTTTCCAGTTCCACAAAGCCGCCCTCAAGCTCACAATTGTTTCCCACCTTGAAATAGAATATAGGCCATCCTGTATCCACGCAGAGCGGATTTTCTCTCTTTGCCGACAGGTTCATACTTTCGAGTGTAGCAATAAGACCTTGCTTTGCATCAGCGTTGCTTTCCTTTTCGATAGAGCGTTCAAAGGCTTCCCTTACATCGGCGGAAATCTCAGTTGCACCTCTTTTTATTGTTTCAAAAAGTGCCTGCTCGTAAATTTCAGTTTTAATCACTTAATCTCACCTCTATTTTTGCTAATAATATTAAATTATAATATTTGCAAGGGGAACATGCTGCTGGCAACCGTAAATATCATTATCTGAAAGGCTACCGCTTATGTTTTTTCTGGGGAAGGTTATTTTTATTGAATTTACTACGCCATAGGAAATTATTTCAATTTTATTTTCGTCAACATCATAGGCTTTGGATATATGCTCCTTTTTGAGTCGCTCTGCTACATACTGCATATCCTGAGTGTTGTTGAATATCAAATCAAATGTGATAAACAACGGACCCGCATTTTTTGAGCGCAAAATCTTTGTATATTCGATTAACTTTTTCATTACCCTATCTCCTCTACGCAGATTTTTGAAGTTTCAAGCAGACTGTCAACCTTTGCAAGATGAAATACCGAGAATTCGTATACCTCGCCCACATGTATATCAGAGGGTGAAAAGGGGAATGCGAGATTGCCTGCCGTTGACTTTCTTCCCTTATAATCACAGTGAAGCATTCGGCTTCTGGCAAGGGCGCATACTGTGTCTGCAATTTGCTGGGTTTTTCCGACTATATCCATAATTATACCAAGGGAGCTTTCAGCACCGCCACTTTTTTTAAAACTTATGGTATAGCTGTCTTTTGGAAGTGTATTTTTAGTGTTTTCTTTTACAAAATCTGTAACGGTTTTAATTATTTTATCAATATTTTTTATTGTTTCGGAATCGAAAACCGTAGCAGGGCAAATTGTTCTGTAACCCGAACATTTTACACCTTCCAGTTTCAGGGTCTTCTCCTTTGCTTCATGGAAAACAGATCCCGTAACACGAACTGTTCGTTCATCTGCTTGTGTGAAATTAGAGTTTGTAAGGTCGCACACACCGTCGGGCTCAAAAATCAGATAAGGATTTGTTTGCTCATATAATGTATGAGCCGCAACCCTATCAACTGTGCAGCGACGTAAGGGGTTTGCAGGGCGGAGTTCGAAATAATCATCATACATATATCCCTGCATAACATCGGCAGCGGCAACCGGCTCAGAACACATTGCACCGCACTCCATAATCTTTGCCATATGGAACGCAAGTCCCGGGTCATAGCCTTCATAAATGCAAGCAGATGCATAGATAGCCGTATCACACGCTCTTCCGCAAAGGATAACATCTGCCTTTTTGTCTAAAAGCTCAATAATAGGAGCAATACCTATTTGACTTATAATAGTCTCGCTTTCTTCTATAGCTTCCTTGCAGAGCGGCATTTCATCGCTCATATTAATGATTTTTTCGCTATCAAATTTTTCTAACACATAGTCCTTTGAGACATCGCTCAAAACAGTGCCTAAGAGGAATTTCAGATTTTTTTCCTTTGCTATTTCCAATATAATTTCCTTTAACCACTCAACATGGCGCACGCTTCCCGCACCGCCGGCACTGCCGATTATAAAGGGTGCTTTGCTTTCAAGCGCTTTCGGGAGAGCTAGTTCCAAATCTCTTTTTACCGCTCCTCTGTCGGTAAAGGATTTTCCGCTTCCCAAATAATAGGGGCCGGGATCTGTAGAGCCTGCATCAACTCCGAGATAATCCACCTTTTCCGAAAAAGCCAAATTCAACGCCTCCTCGCTATATCCATAGCCAAGCAAGCCGTTTAATGCAACTATTTTCATTTTTCTTCCCTCCGTTTATATTTATCATAATATCATCTTAGTAATCACTGCAATCAAATTCAATGCGTTTTGTCAGCATTATATTGCGTTTTGTTCGTTGTTATGTTATAATGGCTTTGAAGGTGAAATATATGGATATTAAAAAATTTGTCTTATCTTATTATAAAAACGCCACCGAGGATTTTCATATCACCCGTATCAGTGAGCCGGAAGAGGCTTTGAAACGTCATTCTCACGAGTATTTTCAGATTTACTATATACATAGCGGAAGACTTCTTCACCACGTTCAAAGCGGCACGGCAGAGCTTGCCACCGGAGATGTTTTTATTCTGCCTCCTAACATTCCTCATTATATAGAAAAACTTGATAACAACGTTGATTTTTATTCGCTGTCATTTATGCCGAATTATTTTCAGAGCATTAAAGAAAGCAATAAACTTCTTTTGGATTTTCTGTATTATCTGAAAACCGAAACCTTTGAAAAGATTCAGCCTAAATTCACCCTTTCCTATGAAGATATGTTTTTCTCCGAAATGCTTGTCAAAAGGATAATGGAGGAGTTTACAAGTAAAAAAGCAGGAAAGGACGAGATTATCAAGGAATGTGTTTCTGTTCTGTTATCGGTTTTTGCGCGTGTGTATTTTGAACAGAAGGCAGAAATACTGGTTTCGGAAGAAAACAAGCAGCTTGTAATGCATTGTATCGAATATATTAAGAATCATTTTGACGAGGAAATAACCCTATCTGAAATGGTGCGTCTATCCGCAATGTCAAAAACCTGTTTTTGTTCCATTTTCAAATCCATAACGGGCACATCTTTTAAGAATTATCTTAATGAGTATCGAATTGAAAAAGCCGTTGAACTGATTCTGGCAGAGGAGAAGATTTCCGCAGTGAGTATCCATTGCGGATACAGTGATTTCAGTACCTTTTATCGAAATTTCAAAAAATATAAGGGCATTTCCCCATACGCTTTTGTTTGTGAGCACAGACGGTTAAATCAACTAAAACAGAGGTGAATTTGCCTGTGTATGTTACGAAAGATTGGTATCCAAAACATTGTCCTTTTGTTTTTTAAAAAATTGTGGTATTATATAAATATGAGTAAATTTCAGGCGGTGTTAGAAATGTTTGATGCAGTAAAGGTTAAAAATGAATGTGTAGAGTGGATAAGGCAGTTTTTTGAGGAAAACGGAAAGGACTGCAACGCGGTTGTGGGAATTTCGGGAGGAAAAGACAGCTCCGTTGCCGCCGCACTTTGTGTGGAGGCGCTGGGCAAAGACCGTGTTATAGGTGTGCTTATGCCAAAGGGTAAACAGTTTGATATTGATATGGCATATCTTCTTGTAAACCATTTAGGAATAAAATATGTAGAAATAAATATTGAAGATACCTTTAATGCTATTATGGGTGAGATTTCCTCTAAAATAGAAGTTAGTGAGCAGACAAAAATAAATATATCTCCAAGGATTCGTATGACCGCCCTTTATGCGGTGAGCCAGTCACTAAACGGCAGGGTAGTGAACACCTGCAATTTGTCAGAGGACTGGGTAGGTTATTCCACCCGTTACGGCGATGCCGCAGGAGATTTTTCTCCTATGAGCAATCTTACGGTTACCGAAGTGAAGGAAATAGGCAGAGTTTTAGGACTTCCCGATGTTCTGGTAGATAAGGTGCCTATTGACGGTCTTTGCGGAAAGACCGATGAAGAAAACTTAGGCTTTACCTATGCAGAGCTGGATATTTATATCCGTACCGGAGAAATTTTAGATAAAGCCAAAAAAGAACTTATTGACAGAAAGCACAAGGCAAACCTCTTTAAATTACAGTTAATGCCTACCTTTAAACCTGAAATATAAAAAGAAACCGAGTCGAAGGACTCGGTTTTTATATTAATCTTCTTTTTTTTGCACTTTCTTCTTTGTGCCGTCGGGGTAGAGGATTGAAGTGTTGCTAAGCTGTATTTCAAGACTTCTTTTATAGGAATCTATAAACTCCCGTCTGAGTACTGCCTGTTCTGCCTTTTCCTCATCGGTCAGTCCTTCGGATTTGCTTTTTCTGGCGAGAAAGTTTATTCTGTCTATTTTTTTCTGTTCCATTAGATTTCATTTCTCCCTTCAAGAGCGCGTGTCAGGGTTTTTTCGTCTGCATACTCAAGGTCACCGCCTACAGGTATACCGTAGGCAAGGCGAGTCACCTTAACACCCAGCGGTTTAACAAGGCGGGAAATATAGCTTGCGGTGGCTTCACCCTCAACCGTTAAGTTAGTAGCCATAATAACCTCTTTAACCTGTGTGTCGGAAAGGCGTGTCATAAGCTCTTTGATTTTTAGCTGTTCGGGGCCGATGCCGTCAAGGGGGGAGAAAGCGCCGTGAAGCACGTGATAAAGCCCTCTATATTCCCGTGTTTTTTCAAAAGCAAGCACATCTTTTGGGTCTTCTACAACACAAATGGTGGAAGAATCCCTTGTGCTGTCTGAGCAAACAGGACACAGGTCGGTATCGGTTAGTGACTGACAGCAGGAACAAAAATGGATTTTTTCTCTTGCTGTAACCAGTGCTTGAGCAAACTTCTGAGCCCTTTCGGGGGGCTGAGCCAGAATGTGAAAGGCAAGGCGCTGTGCGGTCTTTTTTCCGATGCCCGGCAACTTTTCAAACTGAGCAACCAGGTCGGTCAGAGAAGCGATATTATAAGCCATAGCTTTTAAAACATACCGGGGATATTAAGACCGCCGGTAATGGCTCCCATTTCATTTTCTGCAGTTGTGGCTGCTTCTTCAATTGCGGCATTTACCGCAACGGTAACAAGGTCCTCAAGCATTTCTGCATCCTCGGGGTCGATGATGGAAGGATCAATGGTGAGCTTTCTTATCTTGTGTTTGCCGTCAACGATAACCGAAACAGCTCTGCCGCCGGAAGTGCCTGTGTATTCTCTCTGCTCTAAGTCTGCCTGAAGATTTGCCATATCCTCCTGCATCTTCTGAGCTTGTTTAAGCATTGCATTCATATTTCCGGGACCGCCGGAATTTGGAATTCTGACCTTCATATCAGTTACCACCTTGTTCTATTTCTTTTAGTTTATTTGCAACCACTGCCAGCATATCGTCGCTTGCAGGGGATGACTGTTTCTTTTTGTAGGGGCCGAGTCTGTAGGATTTGCCCAGTATCTGCAGGGCGGCCTTTTTAATAGACTCTCTCATAATTTCGTTGCTGTTCATCATTGTTCTGAACATTGGGTTGGGCGCATCAATCAGAAGAAACGAGCCGTCAATATAAGCCTTTGAACCGTTCAGAATACCTATGGCAATTGGACACAGCCCATAAACAATTTCCAGTATTTCATTCCAACAGTCAAGCTCGCCCTCTGAGACCTCTTTTAAAGCGGGTGATTGTGTATCAACCGACGTCGGGGCAGGGGGCGTGTCATCAGAGGCATGCACAACGGGGAAGCTTACAGCCGGAACTGTTGCTCCCGTGAGAGCTGTTTCAAGAGCGATTATTCTCCTGAGTAAATCGTCATTTCCCGTACTGCTGTCATCCTTGCCGCAAAGACGGATAAGCGCCATTTCCATCTGCAGACGCCTGTCCCCCGTCTGCATAGCAGGGAAGACCTCTTCAAGGACTCGCAGGGTGTACATTATATCTTTAAGTGAATAATCACTTGCCTGTTCATTAAGGGCAGTAAGGTGAGAAGCAGAGCAAACTATAGGCTTTCTGTCACCTTTTACGGTTTTTATTATCATAAGGTCGCGGTAGTGACCTGTAAGCTCGTTTAAAAGACGGAGCATATCCACAGAGGAGCTATACAGCTCATTAAGTAAGGAAAGAGCATCTGAAACATTAAAATGCTTAATACAGTCGGCAAGCCTTAAAAGGTAATCCTTTCCTGCCATACCGCAGGCAGTGGATACCACCTGTTCATTAATCTCTTTGCCGCTGGAAACGCAGAGGTCAAGGAGACTGAGCGCATCGCGCATACCACCGTCGGCGGCAGCGGCAATAAGAGAAGCGGCCTCATCGGTTAAGGTAAGTCCCTCTTTTTCGGCAACGTATTTAAGTCTGCTTTCAATAACCTCGCTGTCAATTCTGTGGAAATCAAAACGCTGGCAACGGGAAAGAATGGTGGCAGGGAGCTTATGCACCTCGGTGGTTGCAAGAACAAAAACGATGTGAGCAGGGGGCTCTTCAAGGGTTTTAAGAAGCGCGTTAAAAGCGCTTTCGGTGAGCATATGCACTTCATCGATAATATAAACTCGGTATTTTGAGTTTGCAGGGGCAAAATTTATCTGGTCTCGAAGGCTTCTGATATCATCGACACCGTTGTTGGAAGCGGCATCAATTTCGGCAATATCGGTATTCTCACCCTGACTGATGGCCTTGCAGGCGGCACATTCACCGCAGGGGTCACCCTTTACGGGGGAAAGGCAGTTTACCGCGCGGGAAAGAATTTTAGCGCAGGTGGTTTTGCCGGTACCCCTTGTGCCGGTAAAAAGATAGGCATGAAAAATTTTGCCGGAATCAAGCTGATTCTTGAGCGTTTCGGTAATATGCTCCTGTCCAACAACGTCACTGAAGGAAACAGGACGGTATTTTCGGTATAAAGCCTGATAAGCCAAAGTTATGCCTCCCTTTCTTAAAAAAATGTATTCGGGTGTACGAATGAACCGATTTACTGCGGCGCACGGAAAAATCCACTTAATGCTGCTCGGTTCCCCGCCTGACATGGTTCATGGCATCCCGTCGCACAGGACCCGTCCATTCGCACACCCGAATACACTTCGATAATCATTATATACTAATTTATCAATATTTACAAGTAAAATCGAAAATTTTCAAGAAAATTCAAAATTAATATAGAAACAGTTGAATCATTTCGTATTATTTGGTATAATAAGTGCAAGTAATTCTCAAAGTGTTTATTTGAGAATGTTCAGAATATTAAGAAAAAGGAAAAGCCGACTATGGAAAAATGGGATATTTTGGATTCCTCCGGTAAGGTCACCGGCAAGACGGCTGTACGCGGCAAGTATTTTATGCGCCCCGGTGAATATCATCTGGTGGTGCATATCTGGGTTGTGTCGGATAAGGGTGAGTTTTTAATCCAGAGAAGAAGTGAAAACAAAAAGCTTATGCCCGGCGAATGGGCTGCCACAGGCGGCTCTGCTATTTCGGGTGAGACTTCTTTTTGCGCCGCACAGCGTGAGTTACTTGAAGAACTGGGAATAAATTGCACACAGCGTCTGTGCAAAAAAATGGGACGAGTTAAAAAAAGAAACTCTTTTGTTGATATCTGGTTTACTAAAAGTAATACGGAAGTTTCTTCACTTATGCTACAGTCAAGCGAGGTCGCCGATGCAAGATGGGTGAGTGAGGAAACCCTCAGAAAAATGGTGGAAAACAAGGAGTTTCACAATTACGGAAAAGAATATTTTGATATGATTTTTAAGTACGCAAAGGAATACAGAAATGAGTTTGGAATTTAAAGGACAAAGCTGTCCGATATGCAGGGCATATCTTTTCCCTGAGGACGAAATTGCGGTGTGTCCTACCTGCGGTGCGCCTCATCACAGAGAATGCTTTGTTAATGCAGGCCGTTGCGGAATGGAAGAATTTCACGGCATCGACAAACAGTACGACAGGCACAAAGCCGCGAATGCGGAAAACGAAGCCTCGGTAAAACTGTATCCGGAGCAGGGCAGAGCCCACACAAATGCCACTGTGCAGTGTCGCTCCTGTAAAAACAATTTCCCTGCAAGCCATTCCTATTGCCCCCACTGCGGCAGTCCCAATAATGCCACAGAAGGAAATCCCTTTGTTATGAGGTTTGATTATCTCGGCGGAGTCAGCGGAGAAGAGGATTTAGGAGATGGCCACAAAGCAGATGAAGTGAAAAACTTTGTAGCAGTCTCCACCAACCGCTTTATCCCCAAATTCAAGGAATTTAAAAATGGCTCAAAGGTAAGTTTTAGTGTGTGGCATCTGTTTTTCCCCGCCGCAAGTTTTGCTATGAGGAAAATGTACGCTTTTGCCACTATAGCAGGCGCTCTGCAGGTTGCGGCAACGTTATTGATGATACCCTTTAATCTGGTTATCGGAGATCTTATAGATAACTCCGGTATTACCGGTTATTATGAGCTGGCACAGTATATGGTGGGGAATATGGATAAAGCAATGCTAAGCAATTTCCTGCTCAGCACTGTGGGTATTTTACTGCAAATTTTTGTACGGCTTATGAGCGGACTTTTTGCCAATAAGCTTTACTATAAGCATGTTATAAAAAGTATGAGCGAGATAGATGAAGCAGCCGAGGACGACGAGGAAAAACTGCTTTTATACAGAAAACGCGGCGGAGTAAATATTTTTTCGTTTACCCTTTTCTATATGGTGGTAACCTGGTTGCCTTCCTTGCTGTATTCTTTGATTTAGAGGTGGAAATATGAAAATTTGTAAGGTTTGTAAAATAGAAAATGAGGAACAGTTTATTTACTGCAAAAACTGTGGCGCTCAGCTTGAGCTTACTCCTCCCCCGGCACCGGTAGCGCCTATTGCTCCTGTTCCGCCTGTTACGCCCAATACGGCTTTTAATTCTTATGCAAGCGGTCAAGCTAACCCTTATGCGGCACCTACACCGGTTGCTCCTCAAGCGCCGGCGGGTCTTGTAACTGTTGAAATGATGCTTCCCGACCCTGCGAATCCTGAATACTGCAGTCTGCAGACCGTTTATGTTACCCCTGCCCAAAAAGCGGCTATTCAGTACGACGCCATTAAAAAAGGCATAAAAATATAAGTAATTACGGAGAACGCTTAGTTCTCCGTAATTTTTTTGGCTATAATAAGGTTAAAGGGAGGATTTTATGAAAAAGAAAACGTTATTCTCTGTTTTTTCAGGGCTGTTAATAGGTGTTGTCAACGGACTGCTGGGGGCAGGGGGAGGAATGATTGCCGTACCTATGCTCAAAAAAAGCGGTATGGACCAAAAAAAGGCTCACGCCAATGCAGTAGCGGTAATACTTCCCATTTCCCTTGTAAGCGCGGTTACCTATATTATTAAAGGCAGTGTAGGTATTTCCGATGCCGTACCCTTTATGCCTGCGGGAGTTCTGGGTGCCGTTGCCGCCACATTTCTGCTTAAAAAAATTTCCCCCACATACCTTAAAATCATTTTCGGCGGCTTTATGGTATGGGCGGGAGTAAGGATGCTTATTAAGTAATGGATATTATAAAAATTATTGCAGGCTTTCTGTCGGGAGTTATAGGCGGTATGGGGCTGGGCGGCGGCGCTGTGCTTCTTATTTATTTAAGAGTATTTGAGGATACCGAACAAATAAGAGCGCAGGGAATAAATCTGCTTTTCTTTTTGCCCATAGGCGCTGTAGCGGTGGCAGTCTATGCCTTTAAACATCTTATAGAATGGAAAACCGTTCTGAAATTTGTCCTTTTGGGAGTGCCGGGATGTATAGGCGCTATTATGCTCACCGATGTAATAGGCGGCAAGTACTTAGGCAAAATCTTTGCGGTAATACTTTTGATTTTGGGAATTAGCGAAATAATTAAAGGTTTCCTCTTGAAAGTAAAAGAAAAACGTGGTAATATTAAAAAAGAATAAATGTTCGCAAAAAGGAGTGTCGTTATGTCCAGACCAACCCTTACCGAAAAGCAGGAAAAGGTTTACCGCTTTCTTTTATCAAGTATGGCAAACGGCTTGCCGCCTACTGTCAGAGAAATCTGCAGTGGGTGCTCTATTAAATCCACCTCTACCGTACACGGTATACTTGATGCCCTTGAGGAATACGGATACATAATCCGTGACAGCTTTTCCTCACGTGCCATACGAATTGCAGACAATGTTTCTGCCGCAAGGGTGCCTGTGGTTGGCAGGGTTACTGCCGGACAGCCCATACTGGCGGTGGAGCAGATTGAGGATTACATTCCTTATCCCGCAAAGGATGCCGAGGGTCTATTTGCCCTTCGCGTAGACGGGCTTTCTATGAGAGATGCGGGAATTCTTGACGGCGACATTGTGGTTGCCGATAAAAATGCCGCTTACAGAAGCGGTGATATAATAATAGGTATGGATGGTGAAGAGGCAACCGTTAAAAGATTGCTTTACAAAGACGGACAGGTGATTTTTATGCCCGAAAATCCCGATTTCGACCCCATTTATCCCGAAAATCCCTCGGTGCTGGGCAAAGTAATAGGAAGCTATCGGAAGTATTGATATGATGAAAAAAGTAGAAATTTTTACAGACGGAGCCTGCTCGGGCAATCCCGGTCCCGGCGGCTGGGGAGCAGTGCTGCGCTACGGAAAAATCGAAAAGGAGCTTTCCGGCGGCGAAAAGGAGACTACCAATAACAGAATGGAGCTCACCGCCGCTATTATGGCTTTGCGCGCACTTAAAGAGCCCTGCAAAGTGACCCTTACCACAGACTCGAAATATCTTGCAGACGGAATAGAAAAGGGTTGGGCTGAGTCCTGGAAGAAAAATGGTTGGCGCAAGGCAGATAAAAAGCCTGCCCTTAACGTTGACCTCTGGGAGGAAATACTTGCCCTTTTTAAAAAGCACGATGTCACCATAGTATGGGTAAAGGGACATAACGGTCACCCCGAAAATGAGCGCTGTGACGCTCTTGCGGTGTCTTTTTATAAGTCTCTCTCTTAAATTTTCACTACAGATACCTCGCCCGCAAGGAGCTTTATTGCTCCTTCGGGTGTTTTTAAGATAAGCTCCGCGTTGTCGTTAATGCTGTCAACTGTGCCAAAGATTTCCTTGCCGTCTTTAATAAACGAAACATCCTTGCCACAGAGCAGTGAACGGCTTCGGTATTCTTTCATATATGAATTATTCGGGAAATCTTTGTAAATTTCGAGGAAGCTATCAGTGAATTCCTTTATAAATTCAAGCGTTTTTTCTCTGTCGGGCATGCGGCTGCCGAAAACACTTCCCGCTTTTTCTTTTATATCGTCAGGAAAGCCGTTTTCGGGGTCATAGAGATTAAGACCGACGCCGAGTACGGCATAGTCAAGCTCTTGCTTGTTGGAAGAAAAGCCTGCCTCGGTGAGGATACCGCAAACCTTTTTACCGTCAAGGTAGATATCATTGACCCATTTAATGAGGGAACTTTTGCCGGAAATGCTGTCAATTGCCCTCGCGGCGGCAACTGCGGCGGCTGTGGTAATTTTTACACAGTCCTCGGCGCAGAGCTTAGGGTGTAAAAGGAAACTCATATATATGCCGCTGCCCGGCGGGGAGAAAAAGTTTCTGCCCAGCCTTCCTTTTCCGCCCCTTTGTGACAGAGCAATCACCAGTAAATCTTCGCTGTGCTCAAGGGAAAGCTTTTTGCAAAGAGTGTTTGTAGAGTCAACCTCTTCAAATATTAAAGTTTTGAGGGGTAATTTCAGATTATCTTCGAAAAATTTTTTGATGTCTTTCATTTAATTCACCTTAATTAATTATACATTTTTTGGCTTTTAAGTCAATATTTCAAAAAATCATAAAAATTTCAATAAAAGACTTTACATTTTGAAAGTTTGGTGATATAATACTTATGTCTAAAAATATCTCTACTGTTTTGGAGGAGAAAAAAATGAAAAAATTACTTGCAGTTGTTTTAACTATCGTACTCGTATTGGCTTTCTCTGTTTCTTCCTTTGCTCTGAAAAGCCCTGAAGGAACCGTTTACTACGAAGTTATAGTTAACAGAACCAACACCGGCGACAATTCCGACGTTGCTGAAAAGGTAACTGTTCTTGAGAACGGTACTTTAGAACTTGCACCCGTTGAAAATGATGAAATCAAGTTCGAGGGTTGGGGCTTCTACACCAAGAATATGAACGCTGCTAAAGAAGGCAAAGACTTCGAAATCGTATCTGTTACTTTTGCTGACGGTACTGCCGCTGTTAAGGGCGAAGACTACGAAATCAAAAACGGTAAGGTTGTTTCCAAGGATGGCGAGTATCTTAATGTTACTATTAAGCCTCTTTCCGATAACCTCTATGTTTCCGAACTTTATAAAGGTGTTGATGTTGAAATTACACCTCCCGGAGGAAAGCCTGTATCTCCTCCTACCGGCGTAAACTACAATATGGCTGCTGTTGCTGCTCTCTTTGCACTTGTGTTTGCTTCCGGTGCTGTTGCAGTAGTTGCTGCTAAGCGTGTACGCGGCTAATTGAAAAAGTGACTAAATATTGAAAAAAGCAGAGCCGAGTGCTCTGCTTTTATTTTTGCAAATTGAATAAGTAGATAAAAGTGATTTTTTTGCCTGTTTGACAATATATATGTATTTGTGGTATAATTTCTAAGGCTCTGTGGAATATATTAAGAGGAGGAAAAAATATGAAAAAATGGAAGATAATTTTCGTTGTTTCTGTAGTGGTGCTGTGTTTGGGTATTGCAGGACTGTGCTTCTATCTGCTGCCTCCTTTGTTCTCCGGTGAGGAAAAACCGGTGGTAAGTGAGAGCCAGCCTGTTGTCAGCCAAAAGGAGGAAGTGGAGCTTGTTGACAATCCCATTGACTTTGCCTCTTTGCAGGCGCAGAATCCGGATATTTACGCTTGGATAAAGGTGCCCGGCACAAAGGTGGATTATGCGGTGCTGAGAAGCAATGACAAGCCTGAGGATTACTACCTTAATCACGATACAACGGGTAAGTATAAGTTTGCAGGTTCTATATATTCACAAATGCTCAACAGCGCGGATTTTACCGACCCGAACACAATTCTGTACGGTCATAATATGAACAACGGCTCTATGTTCGCCTCCCTTCATAAATTCCGTAATGCTGATTTCTTTAATGAGAATAAATATATTTATATATATACTCCCGGACATATTCTCACTTATACGATTTACTCTGCATACCGTTATGATAACCGTCATATACTTTATGCCTTTGATTTCAGTAATCAGCAGGTTTTTGCCGATTATATTGAAATGACAAAAAATCCCAAATCCACAATAGTCAATGTAAGGCAAGATGTTGAGGTTACGGCAACCGACCGTATTATTACCCTTAGCACCTGCATTACAAATGATAACTACAGATATTTAGTACAGGGGGTTCTCACAGATGACCAGCCAACCAAGTGATTTTAAAGAGCAACCTGAAAAAATAAAAAAGTCCCGTAAAAAAAGAAAAAAAGTGCTTATTGTAACACTTTGCTGTTTTCTCGCTGTGTTTCTGTCGGCGATTTCGGCTGTTGTTATTATGTGGCATTCCGGAAAAAACGGAATGACTGAGAGTGAAGCGCTTATGACCCCCGGTGACGGCTTTACCGCCATTATCAATGAGGATAATATGGTGGTGTATAAGGGAAAGGTTTATAAGTATAACGATAAAATCGCCGCAATACTTTGTATGGGTGTGGATAATGATAAAAAGACCTCCGGCGGAGTTGCCGTTACGGGACGAGCCGGACAGGCAGATTCGCTGTATCTTATGGCGGTGGATACTTCTACCGGCAAAACTACCGTGGTGGGTATTCCAAGGGACACCCTCGTAGATGTTGATATTTACTCAAAATCGGGAAGTTTTATAGGTGTGGAGAACACTCAAATTTGTCTTGCATACGCTTACGGCGACGGTAAGGAATTAAGTTGTGAAAACACTGTCAAGGCTGCATCCAGACTTCTTTACGGTATGCCCATAAACTCATATTTTGCAGTGGACAATAAATCGGT
Organism: Acutalibacteraceae bacterium; assembly: GCA_045614505.1. Taxonomy (GTDB): domain Bacteria; phylum Bacillota; class Clostridia; order Oscillospirales; family Acutalibacteraceae; genus SIG607. The sequence goes on from JAZLDA010000007.1 coordinate 49,066, forward strand.
TCCTGCTTTACACAATGCAGTCGGCACCATTACCGTGGTGCCCAATGAGACTATTGATAACGGTGTTGTTTATTACGAAATGGGCGTTCCCGTGAAGCTGACAGGCAGTAATGTTTTTGCTTATCTTCAGGCGCGCAATCAGAAAAGCGCCGATGCAAGCTATCTGAGAATGCAGCGTCAGCTTGACTACATTAAAAAATACAGTGAGGCGGCAATTAGAAAAACCAAGGAAAATGTCCTTTTTCCGGTTGAGCTTTATAATAAAATACAAAAAAATGCTGTCACCAATATTGATGTCAGCAGAATAACCTATTTGACTTCGGTTGTTGTGGGTAATAAGAACTCGTCTTCTATCGAGTTCATTTCCATTGAAGGTGAGCAGGTGAAGGGCGAGGATAATTATGCTGAGTTTCTCCCTGATGAAGAAAAGCTCTTTGAAACGGTGCTTAAAGTGTATTATACAGAGGTTAATTAAAAGCTTAGGTTTAACCTAAGCTTTTTCTTTTATTTATTTGATTTAGCAGTTTCTTTTGTTTTCTCTTCCTCTTTGTCTTCATCTTCATCTTCATTATCTTCTTCGTTCAGCTTCTCTTCACGAATGATAATCAGAAGATTGTACTGAGACACTTTATATTCATACCACACAAACTCTACCATTAATGAAACAAGATAGAAAATAGGGAAGAGTACTGCCGCCAGTATTATGCCGAATACGAAGTTTGGCAGTTCGGTGTCAAAAAGGAGTTCGGAGCCTATATTAACATTGCTCACCATAGAACTGCTTATAAAGGCAATAACCAAAATTACCGCAAAAATCACCGAGTAAATAAGAGCGTTGATTCTGTAAAAAGCATTTCTTTCCTTTTTTTCCGGCTTTGTGTAGCCGGTGGGGAGAGGCTCACCCTTTAAATTGCGGGGGACCTCACTGCCGGAGAAGAGCTTCTGGAAAATTCCGTACACCGAAAGCATAAGGAAAAGAAGAATGATTTCCCAGGTGCACACTTCACCTGCTACCTTGATTTTATAAGTGATTTCCGCAATAACAAAAAGATAGCAGAAACCCAGTGTAAAGAGAGCCGCCTTTCCGTTACTGCTCCTCTCGGCGGAGACGGAGCGCTTTTTGTTTTTACCGTTTTTATTCATTTAATTCCCTCTCCTGAAGTACTAAAGTACTGTTTAGAATACCATTGTACCATAACATTTCATAAATAGCAATTAGAAAATTCTCGTATACCTGTATTTACAGCAGGGTTGTTATATCTGAGATAACTTCATCTTTACAAAAATCATTTAGTATTTCATGCCTTGCGCCCTCATATAGCTTAAAAGAAAGGTTATATCGGTTTTGTTTTTCAAGCTGGCGGTAAACCTTTTTAATACCCTTAGAGTGTCCTCCTACAGGGTCATCACTTCCCGACATTATAAATATACTTAAATTTTCGGGCAAGGATGCAAACCATTTTTTACGGTTACATTCTTTGTTAAGGCGTATAAGGTCATTCATTGCCGAAACGGTGAAAAGGAAGGTGCAGTACTTGTCCTTTGAATAGGCTTCAATATTCTTTTTGTCTGTACTCAGCCACGCATATTGAGACTCCTCACTGAATTTTTTGTTGTAGCTGCCGAACGCCATTTTATAAATAAATTTTGAAACATATCGATTACCCTTTATTTTTGCTATAAGTCGGGTAAGCATAAGTCCTATATCTGCGGCAGGATTACCTGCACCGCTTCCCATCATTATGTAACCCGAAAGGTGCTTTGTGTATTTCTCTGCATAAAGTCGGGTGATAAATGAACCCATACTGTGACCCAGTAAATAATGCTTTTTGTTTTTGCACATACCTTCTGCTGCTTTGTATACATTTTCTACATCGTCGATTAAATATTTCCATCCATCTTTTTGGGCAATAAAACCAAGGTCTTCTTCCCTTGCGGTTTTTCCGTGGCCTAAATGGTCGTGAATAATGCAGAAATATCCCTTTTCGCATATACGAGTGAGCAGTTCATCATACCGCTCAAGATGCTCTGTCATACCGTGAACTGCTTGGAAAATACCTAAAGGCTCGCTGTCGGGAATATATATCTTTACATTAAGTGTGTTTATGTTATCAGAGGATTTGATTTTAATATATTTCTTTTCCATTATTTAGCCTCCTCCCAGTTGCCGGCTCTCTCCACTGCTTTCTTCCATCCCTTAACAAGGCTTTCGCGCGTTTCAGTATCAATATTCGGCAGGAAGGAAGCGGTGTCGGAGCAGAGAGCCTTTAATTCCTCTTTATCCTTCCAGAATCCAACGGCGAGTCCTGCGAGGAAGGCGGCACCCAGCGCCGTTGCTTCGCAGGAGGAATTACGCTGTATTTTTATATCCGAAATATCTGCCTGAAACTGCATAAGCAGGTTGTTGGCGGAAGCGCCGCCATCCACTTTAAGGGCACAAAGGGGAATATTAAGACTTTCCTTTATGGCAATGAGCAGGTCGTTGGTTTGATAGGCAATAGCTTCAAGGCAGGCCCTTATAATATGATTTCTGCCTGTGCCTCGTGTCAGTCCCACAATGGTACCTCTGGCATACATATCCCAGTAGGGTGCGCCCAGTCCCGCAAAGGCGGGAACCACATAAACACCGCCGCTGTCCTTTACCTTTAAGGCGAAATATTCGCTGTCCTTTGACTCGTCAATAAGTCCCATTTGGTCTCTGAGCCACTGAATTATTGCTCCTCCCACAAAAACGCTGCCCTCACAGGCATACTGCGTAGCTTCATTTTTCAGCGTGGCGGCAATGGTAGTGAGCATTCCGCTACTGTTTGTTTTAGCATTTGTACCACTGTTCATAAGTAAAAAACAGCCTGTGCCATAGGTGTTTTTGGCTTCCCCCGGTTCAAAACAACACTGACCGAAAAGGGCGGCTTGTTGGTCGCCTGCAATACCGCTTATGGGTATCTGCGCACCCATAAAGTTAACGGTTGTGTAAATCTCACTGCTGCTAACCACCTTGGGCAACACACTTTCGGGGATGTCAAATTCTTTAAGTAACCTTTCATCCCAGCAAAGGTTTTTGATGTCAAATAGCATTGTTCTGGAAGCGTTGGTGTAGTCGGTTATGTGCAGTCTGCCCTCGGTCAGCTTATATATAAGCCAGGAGTCAATTGTTCCGAAAAGCAGGTCTCCTTTTTCGGCTTTTTCTCTTGCGCCCTCAACATTGTCAAGAATCCATCTGATTTTACTGGCGGAAAAATAAGCATCAATAAGAAGTCCAGTTGTATCCTTTATGTAATCTTCGAGCCCTCTTGATTTGAGCTCCTCACAAAATGGAGCAGTTCTTCGGCATTGCCAAACGATGGCATTATAAATAGGCTTGCCGGTGGATTTCTCCCAACAAACAGTGGTTTCACGCTGGTTGGTAATACCAATGGCGGCAATTTCATCAGGGTTTATACCACTGCTTAAAACCACTTCGGTCATTGTGGCATACTGACCTGCATAAATTTCCATTGGATTTTGCTCAACATAACCCGGCTTTGGATAAATCTGAGTAAATTCCTTTTGAGCAACACCCACTATATTGCCCTTTTTGTCAAAAAGTATGGAACGGGCACTGGTGGTGCCTTCGTCAATAGCTAAAATGTATTTTTTCATTTTATCCGCCTCCAATATTTGACTTGCAATTTGATTACAAAAACATTATACTATATTTCTGTAAAATATTCTACAGGAATGATAATATGAAATTTAAAAGTTTAAGAGGAAGCTTAATTCTTCTCCTTGCCGCTGTTATATGGGGTCTTGCCTTTGTGGCGCAGGACCAAGCCGCAAAGTATATAGAGCCATTTACCGTAAATGCAATGCGCTCCTATGTTGGTGGATTTGCACTTTTGCTTCTTTCCTTCGTTTTTTCAAAAATGAAAAAGCAACCCCTTGTACCAAAAGATAAAAAGGATAGAAAAAGTTTAATAATTACGGGGATTATCTGCGGAACCTTTTTGTGTATAGCAACAAACTTTCAGCAGTTTGGTATTGCCGCATACCCTGCAGAAGCCGCCGCCAGCGCCCGTTCTGGCTTTTTAACGGCAATGTATATACTCTTTGTGCCGATTTTTAGTATATTCCTTAAAAAGCGACCTGCCGTTACAGTGCTTGTTGCGGTGATTATTGCTATTATTGGTCTTTACTTCTTATGTTTTGCAAACGGAATAAGCGGTGTATACGGCGGAGACGGAATTGTTATTATCTGTGCTGTTGCCTTTGCGCTCCATATTATATGTGTTGATACTTTGGGACAAAATGTTGACGGCATAAAACTTTCCTGTGTTCAGTTTTTCGTCTGCGCTATTTTATCAACCGTGCTTATGTTTATTTTCGAAACACCTACAATCGAAAATATTATAAAGGGAATAGGCCCCATTTTGTATCTGGGTATTATGAGCAGCGGTGTAGCGTACACTCTGCAGATAATCGGTCAGCAGCAGTGCGAAAATCCCACGGTGGCATCTATTGCTATGAGCTTTGAGTCGGTGTTTGCCGCCCTCGGCGGCGCTCTCTTCGGGGATGTGCTGTCAAAAAAAGAAGCGCTCGGCTGTGCCGTTATGTTTGCGGCAATAATTATTTCTCAGTTGCCCTCAGTGAAAATCAAAAAGCGTTCTGTGTAGAACGCTTTTTTCTATTTTATTCTATTGCACTTCCGCCCCATTCAACAACGGTGAAGCCTTTTCAGTCGGGTGCGGTATCGGTCTGAAAAGCAATTATATTGTATTCATTTTATTCCTATTTAACGTTTCATAAAATCCCTTACTGCTATTTACAGTTTATTTCTTCTTTTTTGCTTTCGGGTATGTAATTCTCGAAAATGAAGGTTTTAAAATATTTTTTGCCCTTTTCGATTTCTTCCTTGCTTTTAAAGGTCCAGCCTACCGGAAAGGCGCCGAGTTTTGTCACAAGTTTTCGGGGCAGAAAGGCTCCGTCGGTATGCTCATAGGAAACAAAATCGGGTCGGGAAATACAGTTATATAAAAGCAGTCCCGCAAGCCTTTTATAAAATGGGTCTGCCTTAAAAGATGAGGAAAGCTGACCACGGCAGACTTCTTTATTATGCTTTTTATACCAGCAAAGCACCTGTGGATAAAAAGACTGTATGAAATATTGCCCCTTATAATCTTTTAAAATTTTATCGGCGGCGGCACAAAGCTCTTTGACTTTACCGTCTCTTTTAAATTCAATAAGCAGGGGAACTCTGCCGTCAACAACCTCTAAACATTCCTTTAGAGTTGGTATGGTTTTGTCGGTGCCGAGAAGTCGAAGCTCTTTGATTTCACTGAGCGTCATTTCGCTGATTTTTTTGTTTACGCCGCACATTCTTCCCGTGGTGCTGTCGTGGAAAACAACAACCTCACCGTCTGCCGTTAAATGGATATCGTTTTCAATGGCAAAGCCGTTTTTGACAGCATATTCAAATGCCGCAAGGCTGTTTTCGGGAATACCCTTTTCTTTATTGTGAAGTCCTCTGTGGGCAATGTAAAGTCCGCATAGTGTGTCAAGGTCGCTGTGCTTTCTGGGACTTGGGCAAATGAGAAATAAAAGAAGCAATAAAAGAACGGCAAAAGCACAGATTATAATAATAAAGGCTGTCATATCAGTCCTCCGTGTCGAAGTTTTCTAAGATGCTTTTTCTTTTCTCGGGCTTTGAGTCGCCGTGTTTTACAAAGAGCATAGTAACAAAGGAAAGTGCTGAAAAGATTACCGCATAAGGGAAAAGTGTTAAATATCCGAAGCGGGAATTATCAATAATAAAGCCCGAGAGAAGGGGAGTGGCTATCTGAGCCGCCATGGAGAAGGTGTAATAAATTCCTGTGTACTTTCCCACGTCTGCACCGCTGCTCATTTCCACTACCATCGGGAAGGAATTAACGTTTATTGCCGCCCAGCCTACTCCGATAACTCCCAGCACTGCATACATAACAGGAGTAGGAATTCTTATAAAGAATGCGGCAAGGTAGCAAACCGTCATAATGGCGATACCAATTAAAATTGTGGTTTTTCTGCCTGCCTTTGAGGAAAGTAAACCTAAGGGTACAAAGGCTATAATTGCCGAAATAGTTGCTGTCAGCAACCAGCTTGATGAGGTGGAAAGGTCTACCTTTAATACATCTACACAGTATCTTGAAAATGCAGTGGTAACACCGTTATATGCCATAAACCAGAGAAATACGGAAGCCAAAATAAAGGCAAGGCTCACTGCTACAGGCTTTGCCATTTTCTTGCCTTGATTAGCGTTTTCTTCTGCTTCATCCCTAATATTGGTTTCGCGAATCACCTTGTTTTCATTAACGGTAAATACCATAACAAGCACGCTTATAAGCATAAAGACGGCAACTATTATAAATACCGGCAAGAATGATTGGTCGGCGGAATAAACACTCTCTCCTAAAGTATTCTTTTCGCTTTTCAGCATAAACATCATTAAAACGGTGGAGAAAATACCGCCGATATAACCTACAAGATTGATAATAGCATTTGCCTTACTGCGCAGGGGCTTTTCGGTAACATCGGGCATATAGGCAATAGCAGGAGAGCGGTAAACAGCCATAGTAACAAGAATTGCCATAAGAACGCCTATAAATCCCCAGAAGTTTCTTTGCTCTTCAAGAACACCCAGTACTATAAGCAGCGCCGAAGCGACAATTGTGCCGAAAAGTATATAGGGTGTGCGTTTTCCAAGCCGTGTTCTTGTGCGGTCGGATATTGCTCCGAAAAGGGGCAGCATAAAGATTGCCAGAACATTGTCTATAGACATAATTGCATTGGCGGCAAAGGTATTAAGATTGAAGGTATATTCAAGTAAATATGGGATTACCTGATCGTAAAACTGCCAGAAGGCAAGAATTGACATAAAGGCAAGTCCGATAAGTATGGTACGCTTGTAATTTAATTTCATAAATTTTCCCTCCGAATTTACTTCCTACTATGCTATTATACCACTGTAATAAATCCTGTTCAAGAACAAAAAAGATGTTGACAATTGCCGTAAAAGAACATATAATGACATTGCAACATTTGAACAACTATTCAAATATTAAAAGGAGTGCAGAATATGAACGAAGCACCCGCATGCGACTTTATCCATGTGCACGATGATATTGTTTCCTCGGTTTTGGCGGCTATGCCGAAAGAACAGGAACTTTATAGGCTTTCCGAGCTTTATAAGCTTTTCGGAGACCCTACACGCATAAGAATATTATATGTGCTTTTAAAGTCGGAAATGTGTGTCTGTGACATTGCAATGCTGCTTAATATGACTACCTCTGCGATTTCCCATCAGCTAAAGCTTTTAAAACAGGCAAGTCTTGTTAAGTTCAGAAGGGAAGGCAAAACGGTTTTCTACAGCCTTGCAGATGACCATGTAACGACAATTATAAATAACGGTATGGAGCATATCGAAGAATAGAAAGGTGACTAATATGAAAAAAAGTTTTAAATTAGAAGAACTTGACTGCGCCCATTGCGCCGCCAAAATGGAAGATTCCATTAAAAAAATCGACGGTGTTATCAGCGCTAACGTTAATTTCATAGCTCAGAAGCTGGTTCTTGAGGCAGAGGATGAGCGTTTTGACGAGATTTTAAAGGAAGCTCAAAAGGTTTGCAAATCTATTGAGCCGGACTGCACAATAGTTATCTCCTAGAAAGCAGAAAGAAGGATATTTAATGACCCGTAAACAAAAGCGGATTTTACTGCGTATTATTGTTTCTGCGGCTTTTCTTATTGTAGCGCTTATTACCGATAGACTGGGCGTTCCCGAAATATTAAGCTCGGTGTTTTATCTGACGGCCTATTTTATTATAGGCTATGATATTATAGTAAAGGCTGTGTGGGGACTCAGACACCGAAAGTTTATTGATGAAAACTTTCTTATGTCGGTAGCGTCCATTGGTGCCGTCTTTCTGGGTGAGTTTGCAGAGAGCGTTGCGGTAATGCTGTTTTATCAGATAGGCGAGCTGTTCCAGTCCTATGCTCTTTCTAAAAGCAGAAATAGTATTGCCGCTCTTATGGATATCCGCCCCGACACCGCAAGGGTAATACGAAATGACGAGGCTGTGACGGTCTCTCCATATGAAGTGCAGGTGGGAGAAATCATTGAAGTAAATCCCGGTGAAAAAATCCCCCTTGACGGAACTGTAATAAGCGGAAATGCCGCAATAAATACCTCTGCTATGACCGGAGAATCTCTCCCCTTTGAAGCGGGCGTGGGCAGTGAAGTGCTTGCAGGCTGTATAATAATTGACTCAGTTTTAAGAGTAAAGGTTTCAAAGCCCTTTAGTCAGTCATCTGTGGCAAAAATTCTCGAATTGGTTGAGAATTCCTCTACCAATAAATCAAAGAGCGAGCAGTTTATAACTAAGTTTGCCCGCTGGTATACTCCTTTAGTGGTAATAGCGGCTCTCCTGCTGGCAATTGTTCCTCAGTTTTTTATCAGCACAGGCAGAATGGAATGGATAAGACGCGCTCTTATTTTCCTTGTAGTTTCCTGCCCCTGCGCTCTGGTGATTTCGGTGCCGTTATCATTCTTCGGGGGTATCGGCTCGGCTTCCTTAAAGGGAATCCTTGTTAAAGGCTCCAACTACCTTGAAGCACTTTCCCACTGTGATACGGTGGTGTTCGATAAGACAGGAACGCTCACCTACGGCAGTTTTAACGTATCGGGAGTGTTCCCGGAAAAAATAGACAGCCGTGTACTTTTGGCGGTTTGCGCCGCCGCAGAACAGCACAGCAGTCATCCTGTGGCAAAAGCTATAGTAAAGAAAAGCGGAGAGGACTACAAAAAATTCGGCGTTTATAATGTGAGAGAGGTTGCAGGCAAGGGCGTAATCGCCATAGTGGAAAAATGGGAGGTCGCCGCAGGTAACCAAAGACTTATGGAAGAGGTAGGCGTAAACTGCTTTGTAACAGACGACAGCGCGACGGTTGTTCATATTGCCGTTAACGGTAAATATGCAGGCTTTATAACTGTAAGTGACGAGATAAAGGAATCGGCATACAGCGCTGTTTCCGACCTGAAACAGGCAGAAATAGAAAATATCGTAATGCTTACAGGAGATAAAGATGAAGTTGCGAAAAAGGTTGCAGAGGAACTTAAAATAGACAGTGTTTATTCTGAACTTCTGCCTTCGGATAAAGTAGAAATTCTCCAAGAGATTATATCGAGTGCTGAAGGCAGGGTAGCATTTGTCGGTGACGGCATAAACGATGCGCCTGTACTCTCTTGCGCCGATATAGGCATTGCTATGGGAGCGCTGGGAAGTGATGCGGCAATTGAAGCGGCAGATATTGTTCTAACCGATGATGACCCGTCAAAAATTCCCGTTGCCATAAGTATAGCGAAGAAAACCTGTGACATAGCAGGGCAGAACATTGCCTTTGCCATAAGCGTAAAGTTGCTTTTCTTGTTGCTGGGGGCATTCGGTGCTACTGGAATGGCAGGGGCTGTCTTTGCCGACGTAGGCGTAGCAATAATAGCTATACTTAATTCTATGAGAACATTAAAATTCAAAAAATAAGATTATATATACAGTCGGAGAAGGAATATTTTTTCTCCGGCTGTATATTTGTCTACAACATTTGGTATATTGACATTAACTGTCGAAAAATATATAATAAATATATATTATGGGTTATTGTATACGAAAGGACAACAGTATGAAAAGAATGCGAAAAATCATAAGCCTTGTGCTTTGCCTTTTGCTGATTCTCAGTGTTTGTTTTAATTCTACCGGTATCTTCGCTTCGGCTTTGTATAAGCGTCACGGTTACATAAATGACGACGCAGTAAATATCCGTTCGGGCGCAGGCACCGGAAATGAAAGCCTCGGAAGACTGGCTGTTAATACACCGGTACTTATTACCGGTGTGGGTTTTGACAGCAGCGGTGTGCGTTGGTATAAGCTTACCGCATATGCTGCGGGCGGTCAAATCGAAGGATATGTCCATGCTTCTTATGTTACCGTTACAGGTAGCGATAAAACCTACAGCGCGGTTGTAAATAAAACCACTACCGTAAGGTCTGCCCCCGGAACCTGGAACTCGGCAGTTATACAGATGACAAACGGAACAATGGTTACGGTTATCGGAAGCGAGGACGATGCCGACGGCGATATGTGGTATCATATTTCCTTTGTGAACGGCGGCACCACCGCTACTGGCTACATATACGAAACCTGCATTGATATTATTCCCGAGTACAAGGAAGACCCCGAATTTGAAAAGGCTCTTGACGACCAGGGCTTCCCCGACAGCTATAAGCCCTATCTTCGCAACCTTCATGCTCTTTACCCCGAGTGGGAGTTTGTTGCCAACCATCTGGAAATGAGCTGGGCTGAAGCAGTAGAGGGCGAGACCGCACTGGGTCGCTCGTTGGTATCTCCTTCGGCAAGCAAGGCTTGGAAGTCAATGGAGGAGAACGCCTACAACTGGAGTACGGGCGTTTGGAAAACCTTTGACTCGGGCGGTTGGGTACAGGCAGCCGACAGAGTCGTTGAATATTATCTTGACCCCAGAAATTTCCTTTCTTCTTCGGGCGTGTTCCAGTTTATTTCTATGGTATACCGTCCGGAGATACACACAAGAGAAAATGTTCAGGCGGCCGTTGAAGGCACATTTATGGAGGGTAAATTCCCCGAAGATACATACGAAACCTATGTTGATGTGCTGATGGCGGCAGCAGAGGAATCAGGAGTAAGTCCCATTTCTCTTGCTGCTATGATAGTGGTAGAACAGGGTTCTTCGGGCGGCGGAGGATGTATTTCCGGTAAAGTGTCCGGATATGAGGGCTATTATAATCACTATAACATCCGCGCCTACAGAAGCGGAAGCTACAGCGCAGTTCAATACGGTCTTTTGTATGCCAAGGGCGGCGACGGAACAAAGAAAGCCTACTACCGTCCGTGGAATACAAGAACAAAGTCTATTATAGGCGGCGCCTGCTGGTATGACGATAATTATGTAGGGCGTGGACAGAATACCCTCTACTACAAAAAATTCAATGTTGTGTACAAACCTTATTTTACACACGAGTATATGACCAATGTTCAGGCAGCGGCGAGCGAAGCAAGTAGAACTGCCTCCGGATATAAAACCATTATGGATTCGCATCTGGTATTTAATATTCCTGTATATAAGAATATGCCGCAAACTGTAGCGCCCTACCCCACAAAAGAGGGCAGTAATGACTGCTATTTAAAGGATTTATCGGTTAACAGCTACGATTTTACTCCCAGCTTTAATCGCTATACCAATGAATATGAGTTTATTGTTCCCGCTAATGAAAGCAGTGTTGTTGTAACTCCTCTTGCTTCAGACAGTGCGGCCACTGTCATAGGCGGCGGCACGGTAAATCTGAAATACGGAAGTAATGAGGTAGATATAAAGGTGGTAAGCACAAGCGGACTGGAAAATATCTACACTCTTCATATTTACAGAGAAATTCCGGATGATGTAGAGCTTCAGTTTAATGCAAGCAATTACACCTTTGAGGGCACATACGTAAGCGGCATTAAAACCGGTACGATGTCGGAAGCCGTAATTGCCAATTTCAATATAATCGGCGGAAGCGCAAAAATCACAAATCCCGACGGCACTGCCGCTTTAGTTGCGGGAACAGGTGATATTATTGAAATAATGGACAATGACGGCAATATCAAATACACCTATTATCTTGTGGTGGAAAATGATATAAACGGCGACGGAAATCTTTCCCTTGTGGATATTTCCTGGTTGCAGAGACATCTGGTTTATATACAGACGCTGGATGACGCCTCTGCCTTGGCGGCAGATTTAAACGCTGACGGACGAATAAGCCTTGTTGACCTATCCAGACTTCAGAGAAAGCTACTCAAAATAGACTAAGGAGAATAAGACTATGAAAAATCTCTTTAAAAGAATCTGCCCTATTATTATGGCAATTGTACTGCTTTTTACAATTACGGCTGTAAATGTAAGCGCAATAGGCGGCACCAGCACCATAAGTTTAAGCAGTAAATCGCCCAAGGTGGGAGATACCCTCACCGTAAATGTGACCTATAAGCTTGACGGCGAGGCTCAGGCTGTCTCGGGTACGCTTACCTTTGACCCTTCTATGCTTAAATTTTTAAGTGCTAACTGTACTGCAAGCAGTACCGACTCTACTGCTTCGTTTGTGGCTACAGGAAATGATAAAACCTATTATATCAAAATAAATTTAGAGGTTATTGCAGAAGGTGAGTCGGCAATAAAGGTTATCGACGGTGCTTGTTCCAGCAATGAGGAAGGTATTGTGGAAGGCTCTACGGTATTTGTAAAAACCAAGAATGCCGTAACCAATGACGAAGATCAGGACATTAACGCTACCACAAGCGCGGCGCTCACCTCTATTACGGTTGCCGCAGGCCAGCTCACTCCTGCTTTTAATCAGAATGTCACACAGTATAAGGTTACAGTGCCCTACACTCAGACCGACGGTATTATTTCTTGTGAAAGTCTTGACCCCAACGCTACCATTACGGTAGAGGGCAATAGACAGCTTAAAGTGGGCAACAACACCCGCGTTATAGTGGTTAGAGCAAGCAACGGTCAGGTGAGAAAATATACCGTTACTTTTAACCGACTTGACGAAAACGGAAATGATATCACTGCCCCTGCTTCCTCGGATATTAAGGTAACCGTTAATAATAAAGAGTATATAATCGGTCAGCAGGATGCTTTACTTTCTCCCCCTGCAGGATTTGTTCTTTCAACTACTCAGTATGGTGAAAACGAGGTTACAGCTTATAAAAATGCTTCGGGCAAAATCGTGCTTTTATATCTTCTCACTGAAGACGGTGCAGGAAATTTCTTCCTCTATGGAAACGGAAAAATAAGCGATTTTAATTATATTACCTGCGGAGATAATACCTATATTATTAACGAAGCAACAGAAGCGGCGCCTGACGGACTGTATAAAACCACATATGAATTAAACGGCAAAAAGGTATCCTGCTATAAGTATACTGATGAAGAACTTTCCGATTTTGTGGTTTTCTCAGCTATATCTCCCGACGGCAATACCGGTTTCTACAGCTTTGACGAGAGCGAAAACACCATACAGAGAATTGTGAAATTCGGCGCGCACGAAACCTCTGCTCCAAAGGATGTTACTGTAAACAAGTCCACAAAAACCGTAGTTGTTTCTCTTATATCCATTTTTGTGGTTCTTGTTATTGTTCTTATAATTGCTCTTGCTATCAAAGCGGGTAAAAAATCGGGTAAAAATATGAGAAGTATCTTTGATACCGATGAGGATGAATACGAAATGGAAGAAACCTCCGAAGACCCTGACGAGGATTAAAATTTAAGTAATATAAAAAGGTTGCAGAATGAAAGTTCTGCAGCCTTTTTTATTTATCAATGTGTAGTATATGGAAATTTTTACATAACAATATATATCCTTTGCTTGACACAAAAACCAAATGGTGATAAAATAATACGCAGTAGGTTACAATGGTGGAACAGTGTGCAATGGCGAAGCATACGGTAAGCTGTTGACTTTATACCGGGGTAAAAAGTGCGGCCTCGGCGAGGATTCTCAAATAAAACGCATTTTAATATATAGAAGGGAAAATTTAATATGCCTTATTTACCGTACATTATAGGCGGTGTTGTTGCAGTAGTCCTTGGCGTTATAGGCTTTTTTATCGGTATTTCATATAGACGCAAATCCGATGATAAGACTATTGGCTCCGCAAAGGAGGAAGCTAAGCGTATACTGGGCGATGCCATGAAAAATGCCGAAACCAAGAAGAAAGAGCTTCTTGTTGAGGCAAAGGACGAAGTACTTCGTCTTCGTCAGGAAAATGATAAAGAACTGAGAGAACGTCGCAGTGATATTCAGCGACAGGAGCACAGACTCCAGCAAAAAGAAGAGAACCTTGATAAAAAAATCGATAACCTTGAAGCTAAGGAAGAAAAACTTCAGAAGCGTGCAAAGGAAATTGATGAAAAGCTTGAAGAATGCGAGCGCATTAAAAAGAGCCAGATGGAGCTTCTTGAACGTATTTCAGGCTTCACTGTAGAACAGGCTAAAGAGCATCTCCTTTCCATGCTTGACGGTGAGCTTGCTCACGAAAAGGCTGTACGCGTTCTTGAATTCGAACAGCATACCAAGGAAGAAGCCGATAAAATGGCAAGAGAGATTGTGGGTCATGCTATTCAGCGTTGCGCCGCAGACCACTCTTCCGAAATGACCGTTTCGGTTGTTGCTCTGCCAAATGATGAAATGAAGGGCAGAATTATCGGTAGAGAGGGTAGAAATATCCGCGCTCTCGAAACCGCTACAGGTGTTGACCTTATTATTGATGATACTCCCGAAGCAATCACACTCAGCAGTTTTGACCCCATTCGCCGTGAAATTGCCCGTATTACCCTTGAGAAACTTATTCTCGACGGTCGAATTCATCCGGCTCGCATTGAGGAAACTGTTGCAAAAGCCACTGCAGAGGTAGAAGCTACCATCAAGCAGGAGGGTGAGCGCGCTATGATTGAATCTGGCGTACATAATCTCCACCCCGAGCTTGTCAAACTCTTAGGTAAGCTTCATTACCGTACCAGCTACGGACAGAACGTGCTTAATCACTCTATGGAGGTTTGCCATCTTTCAGGTCTTATTGCCGCTGAAATGGGCGCCGATGTTACTATGGCAAAGCGTGCCGGTCTTCTTCACGATATCGGTAAAGCTCTTGACCACGAGCAGGAGGGCTCTCACATTCAGCTCGGTGTTGAAGCCGCAAAGAAGTGCAGAGAGAGCGAGGGAGTTATCCACGCTATTCACGCTCACCACGGTGAGGTTGAAGCTAAAACAGTTGTTGCTTGCATTGTGCAGGCCGCCGATGCTATTTCTGCCGCTCGTCCGGGAGCAAGAAGAGAGAATATTGAAAATTACATCAAACGTCTCGAGAAGCTTGAGGAAATCGCCAATTCCTTTAGTGGTGTTGAAACTTCTTTTGCTATTCAGGCAGGCAGAGAGATTCGTATTGTTGTTAAGCCCGAGGTTATCAATGATGACCAGATGGTGCTTATCGCTCACGATATTGCCGCAAGAATTGA
Source organism: Acutalibacteraceae bacterium (assembly GCA_045614505.1). Classification (GTDB taxonomy): domain Bacteria; phylum Bacillota; class Clostridia; order Oscillospirales; family Acutalibacteraceae; genus SIG607. The sequence continues at coordinate 64,169 of JAZLDA010000007.1, forward strand.
AAAAGAACTTGAATATCCGGGCCAGATTAAGGTAAATCTTATACGCGAAAACAGAGTAGTAGATTACGCTAAATAATTTTTAAATGGGGCTGTGCATTTTTGCATAGCCCCATTTTTACAGAAAACACTTGACAAATATTAGCAAAGGTTGTATTATGTTATAGTAGGTTAGCGTATGCTAACTGATTATTTTTAATATTAAGTTAGCCGTTGCTAACTACGATAGGGGATTCATTATGAATACGTTAAAGGATGTACGGGTAGGCAGTACCGTAAGGGTGGTTAAGGTCCACGGCGAAGGCGCGATTAAGCGCAGAATAATGGATATGGGAATCACTAAAGGTACCCGTATTTATGTGCGAAAGGTTGCTCCCTTGGGTGATCCTTTTGAACTGCAGGTAAGGGGATATGAGTTATCTCTTAGAAAAGCCGATGCCGAAATGGTAGAGGTGGAATGATTTTTTTGGAAGGGGGATAAAAATGGGTATCAGAATAGCCTTAGCAGGCAATCCAAACAGCGGAAAAACAACACTTTT
>JAZLDA010000008.1:0-29483 GCA_045614505.1 Acutalibacteraceae bacterium
ATTTGGGACTAAATTTGCCAAAAGAGGAAATTGTATCGCTGATGAAACGTTATATGATGGAGGAGTATTTCTATAATATTCCTGCAAAGAAAAATGTTATCTCTGTATTAAAAGAATTAAGACGGAGAGGCGTAAGCATAAATGTTTTAACAGCCAGTCCTCATATCACATTAGATGCCTGCCTTAAAAGAATAGGTGTATATGATTGGTTTGACAATGTGTGGTCTTGCGATGATTTCAATACCACAAAGGCAGATCCAAACATTTATAAAATGGCTGCGGAAAAGCTTGGAGAATGTGTTGAAGACGTTCTGTTTTTAGACGACAATCTGAATGCAGACAAAACTGCTAAAGAGGCGGGAATGAAAGTCTGCGGAGTTTATGACGAGTCTTCAAAGGATTACATGGATGAAATTAAGGAAATTGCGGATTATTATATTTATGATTTTGCCGAATTGCTTGATCTGAAATTGATAAAAGAGTAAAAGAAGAAAATTCCTCAGTTTTCAGTGCCCTTTAATTCGTGTCATTAAGTTCAAACTACCCAAAAAAAGAAACCATCCCTGTTGATGGTTTCTTTTTTATCATTTAATCATTTGATTCGATTATTTATCATCATTTACTTTTTTTAATGAAAAGTCTTTTATGGTTATTTCTTTAAAAAAAGGTATTAGCACAACAAAAATACACGCACCTATGATTATAAGATGTTCGGTATTAAACATATAAAGTTTTAATACATCGAGTACAAGCAGTGTTATTATTACTGTAGGAATAACTATCCAGCATATTGTGTGGATACAGTCAAAACTTCTCTTCTTTTTTGTCAATGCCTTTTTCATCTTAATGCTCCTACTTTTTTGTTGACAACGTGATTTATGTTTGCTATACTTTGATTAAATTATTTCGTTGTTTTAATTTTAAAATATTTTTTTATTTTGGGAATTGCTCAAGTTTTGTAAAAATATGTTAAAATTTTACTGATATTGATAAAATTCGGGCAGAAAGATGATAAGATTTGATAAAATAATATTTAGAATACCTTAAAACTAACGGAAACTTTTCATGGCACGATATTTCTGCCGCTAGCGGTTTACCGGAAGCTACAATAAGAAAGATTTTTTCGGGTGAAACTGCCGACCCTCGTTTTGAAACTGCAGTAAGACTTGTTAGCGCAATGGGCGGTTCATTGGACAAGATAAATGCCATTGAAAAAGTAGAAAACGTTGAAATAACCGAAGATTCGCAGATAAAAGCACTAAAAGCATTAAAAGAGGTTTACGAAGAACGTATAAAGGATATAAAGCAATCTTCTGTAGAGCATATACAGTCACTTAAAAGAGATATGAAGATACTGATAATAGCTATTTGTATTTTAAGTGTTTTATTGATAGGCGCGTTGTTATTTGATTTGTTTGCTGGATCTATAGGCTGGTTTAGATTTTGATAGGTGATTTGTAACAACTTTTATTATTATTCGTCACAAAAGGATGAGGAAAAACTGCTTTTCATAAAAACGCAATTTGTAATCACTTTAGAAAATCAGATTTTCACCCAGTTCTTTTTCGTACACGAGAGACAAACGTAAATCCGTTCACGCAAGTGGACGGATTTTTTGTTTGTATTATTCACTATTCATTTTTCATCATTCATTATTCATTAAAATAGAACGGATTTTCGAATAAATAATGAGGAATGAAGTCGCCTTCGGCTGATGAATAATTTTGACTAAATTGAAAAAATGTGCTATAATACACCCGAGGCGGTGATGATATGTTCAAATATAGGTTTGCCTGTGCAAATAAGGATGATATATTATTTCGCATAAACCAAATGATTGCAAGCGATTTGCCTTGTGGAAAATCTATATTTGGTGGAGATTTATATAAATCAGGCATTCATTTTGAAAAATGTGAAGAGAAGATAAAAGGATTTTTTCTTGCAGAGTCTGAAAATGAGTCTCATAGAGGTTCACCGATTCGTGTTTGCTTTTCGGGTGAATTTGTCGAAGAGGAAAATGATTTGTTTTTCGACGTTTATATTTATCCTAGAATTGTTGAAATTTTATTTTTGATATTTGCTTTTATATTTCTTTCTTTTTTTGGTAAAGTCACCGGAGTTATAATATCAGTTGTTGTTCTGTGTATATTTGGCAAAGGGTATATTGATATGATGAAAAATACATATGATAGGCTTAATAGAATGTTTTGTTAAAGAAAATCAAGTTTTTAGGCGTATTTCATTCGTGCCACTAAGTTCAAACTACCCAAACGTAAATCCGTTCGCGTAAGTGGACGGATTTTTGTTTGTATGAAAATTGTCAAGAATTTCGGCTGATGAATAATGAATAATTATTGCCCTTCCGCCGCTTTTATGCTATAATCCACTCAGGGAGTGATAATATGAAATTTCAATTTAATGTAAATACTGATGATAAGGATTATCTTGACTATAATAAGTATATGATTTTACGGTCACATTACGGAAAAAATCAGATGGTTGGTCTTAGAGTAGTAATTGCCTTTTTCTTGTTTTGAATCGAAAGAACAATACGATAATTTTTTTAAATTTATAAAAACTAAGTGTGCAAATATTGATATATATTAAGAAAAATTTATAAACACAATATATTTATCTAAAAGGGGAAAAATTTATGGTAAAATTTTTTAATAATAATCAAAACAAAATAACATTGACTAAAAGGGAAGAGCTGGAAGGTAATTACAGCAAAAGTGTGGGTAACTTGTTACTTGTAATAGTATTTAGTACGATCAATGTGATTTTACTTGTGGCTAATTCCAATACATATTTTCTTTTTTCTGCATTTGTTCCTTATTTAGTTGCCGATTACGGTATGTTTTTCACGGGAACGTATCCTGAGGAATATTATGAGGGAATGGGTGACTTACTGTTTTTTGATAAATCATTGCTTTATGTCGCTCTTGCAATATCGGCTGTTATTATTTTGATTTATCTGCTTAGCTGGATTTTTGCAAGAAAGAAAAAAATCGGTTGGCTTTATGCCGCGACGGTTTCGTTCGTAATAGACACTCTTGCTATGTTCGCTTTATCCGGATTTTCCACTGATTCAATTATTGATATTGTGTTTCATATATGGGTTCTTTATTGTCTTATAAACGGAATTGTGACATATTATAAAATCAAGAAGCTTCCTATTGAAGAAGAAATCTCATTAAATCAGGAAATGGAAGCCGAACAGAGTGAAAATTAATATAAAAATATCACTATGCACAAATAATGCATAGTGATTTTTTTATTGTATCATAAAGGTTGACAAATGGGGTATAAATTTGGTAAAATATAATGACTATTGTGGCTAATTATGTCAAGTAGGAGTGTGTTGAAAATGGCTAATAGCATGACAGGTTACGGACGTGCCCAGAGGCAGTTCGAAACTATGGATATAACTGTAGAAATCAAAGCGGTAAATCACAGATATTTTGAGCTTTCCGTTAAGGCTCCCAGAGCATACGGTTTTCTTGAAGAAAAGATTTCCGCCGCGCTTAAAAAGAGGATTTCCCGAGGAAAGATAGAGGTATATGTTTCCGCGGTTAATTTAGGTGAGAGCGATACCCTTATTGAACTTAATAAGGAATATGCAGATGCTTATATTAAAGCACTCGATGCGCTCAGCAGTGAATACGGACTTGAAAACGACCTTTCAACAATGAAGGTTGCTCAGAATCCCGAGGTTTTCAGGGTTACTAAAAAGCAGATTGATGAAGAACTGATAAGCGAGCAGGTGCTCAGTGTACTTGACACAGCGGTTGACAGCTTTATTTCTATGAGAGCAACTGAAGGTAAGAGACTTTGCGAGGATGTTATTTCCCGCATTGAAACCATTCGCAATCTTGTATCCTTTATAGAAGAAAAATCTCCCGAAACCGTTCGAACTTACCGTGAAAGACTCGAACAGAAAATCAAAGAGCTTATCGGTGATGTTCAGTTGGATGAGCAGAGAATTCTGACTGAAACCGCTATTTATGCCGACAAGGTTGCCGTTGCTGAGGAAACAGTTCGTCTTCGCAGTCATTTAAAGCAGGTTGAAGAGCTTCTCAGCAAGAATGAGCCCATAGGCAGAAAGCTCGACTTTATTGTTCAGGAAATGAACAGAGAAGCGAATACTACAGGGTCAAAGTCTCAGGATATAGAAATAACCGGAGCGGTTGTTGATATAAAGGCTGAGATTGAAAAAATCCGCGAACAGATTCAGAATTTGGAGTAATTAGCGTGAAAAATCACGCTAAATAATATAGGGCGCTTGCCACTCGCCAACAAAGTGGCAACCGTGGCACATGCGTTATAATAATCACCATATCTGTAATTATTTATAGCGTTTTATGTCCAGAAAGGATATGGTGATTATTATGAAACTTGTTAACATCGGTTTCGGTAATATGGTGTCTGCAAACAGAATGGTTGCTATTGTCAGTCCCGAGTCAGCGCCAATTAAGAGAATGATTTCCGAAGCAAAGGAAAAGGGAAATCTTATTGATGCCACCCACGGCAGACGCACCCGTGCGGTTATAATTACCGACAGTGACCATATAATTCTTACTTATCTTCAGTCTGAAACGGTTGCTAACCGTATGACTGATGATTCCATTGAGGATGAGGAGGTTGAAAATGAGTAAGGGGAAATTAATTATTTTTTCGGGTCCTTCGGGCTCGGGTAAGGATACTTTACTTAAAGAGCTTTTTGCACGCCATCCCGAAATTAAGCTTTCGATTTCATCGATTACCCGCCCAATGCGAGTAGGCGAAGTTGAAGGAGAAAAATATCACTTCATTTCCCGCGAGGAATTTGAAGAAAGACTCGGCAGAGATGAATTTCTTGAGCATAATGTTTATGTGAACAACTATTACGGCACACCCAAAAAACCTGTGCTCGATGCCATTGAAAACGGTGATGACATTATTCTTGAAATTGATGTCAACGGAGCCGACGTAGTCAGAAAAAAAATGAAAGATGCCATCAGTATATTCGTTATGCCGCCTTCCTATGAGGAACTAAGAAGAAGACTTGTTGGAAGAGGTACTGACTCTGATGAGGTAATCACTCAGAGAATGAATGCCGCTTTAAGCGAAATTGAGCGTGCGCCCGAATACGATTACATTGTGACGAATGATATTGTCGACCGTGCTGTTGATGATATTCTTCATATAATTCTTGCCAATCGTCTTGAGACAGAAAGGCAAAAAGATTTAATTAATGAGGTGCTTAAAAAATGTTAAATCCCGCTATTGGTCAACTTATTCAGAACTGTGACAACCGTTACGGACTCGTTATTGAAATTGCCAAAGAGGCAAGAGCTATAGCTGACGAAGCAGTTGCAAATGAAGAAATAATTATTGAAAAGCCTGTATCACTTGCTATTAATAAATTAGCAAGTGAGCGTGGACTTCTGTAATTAAAAAGGAATAAAAGCTGGGAGGAGGATGTCTGTTGTATAAGGTAGCTCGAGTCGTCATTGACGGCGCAACAAGCACGTTTGACAGACAGTACTCCTATGTTTTGCCCGAAAGTCTGTCTCATAAATGTACGGCAGGAATGAGGGTTGTAGTTCCTTTTGGACGCTCAAATCTCAAAAAACAGGGCTTTGTAATGTCCACAGAGGATTCACGGAATGTCGACGGCCTCAAATCAGTAATTTCGGTTTTTGATTCCGCTCCGGTTCTTAATGATGAAATGATTCGTCTGTGCGAATGGATGAGAAATCAGACCTTTTGTACTTATTTTGATGCTATACATGCGGTTTTGCCTGCAGGTATAGGTATGAAAATGGTAGAGTCATATAAGGCGGTGCCGGAATTCGATATTTTAGCTCTTAATGAGCGTCAGCTGGCTGTGTATTCGTTTCTCCTTAAAAAGGGTACAGATGTAAAAAAGGAAGGAATAATCAAGGCTTTCTCTTTAGAGGATGATTCTTTGCTTTCCTCTCTTTGTGAAATTGGTGCCGTTATTAAGGAAAACGGTGCGGTGCAGAAGCTTACAGACGCTACTATGAAAATGGTGAGGCTTAAGATTTCTGCCGATGAAATCGAAGACTTTAAGATTACTTCGCGTCAGCGTGAGGTTGTTGATTATCTTCTGGTCGCAAATGAAGCCTCTGTTAAGGAAATAATGTATTACACAGGGGTAAGCTCATCAGTTATCGAGACTTTAGAAAAGCACGGTGCGGTTTACACTTACGAAAAAGAGGTTTTCCGTTTACCCCATAATTTCACCGAGTCAGGTAGCAGATCTGAAATCGAGCTTACCGACGAGCAGTTGCAGGTTTACGGTGAGCTTAAAGACAAGCTGGGAACAGAGAAGGGCGCTTGCTCTCTTCTTTACGGTGTTACCGGAAGCGGTAAAACACAGGTGTTTTTAAAGCTTGTCGATGAGGTTATTGATTCCGGCAAAAGCGTTATAGTTATGGTGCCGGAAATTTCCCTGACACCGCAAACGCTTTCTCTTTTCGGTGAGCGTTACGGAAACAAGGTTGCTGTTTTTCACAGCGCTATGTCCGGGGGACAGCGAATGGATGAGTGGAAAAGGGTAAAAAACGGTCAGGCAGTGGTTGCTATCGGCACCCGCTCTGCAGTTTTTGCGCCTGTCAGTAATCTCGGTCTGATTGTTATGGATGAAGAGCAGGAGCACACCTATAAATCTGAACAGTCTCCCCGTTTTCACGCCCGTAATATTGCAAAATTCCGTGTAAATTACCATAACGCCCTTTTGCTTCTTGCTTCCGCTACTCCGTCTATGGAATCCTATTTTTCCGCTCAGAACGGAAAATACAGCCTTCACAGACTAAATCAGCGATTCGGCGGGGCACAGCTTCCCGATGTCACTACAGTTGATATGAAGTCTGAGATTTTCTCCGGTAACAATGGATGTATCAGCCGAAGACTTGCCGATGAACTCGAAACGGTGTTAAAGGATAAAAAGCAGGCAATATTGCTTCTTAACAGAAGAGGGTATAATACCTATATATCCTGTCCTGTGTGCGGCTATGTTGCAACCTGTCCCAACTGCAGTATTTCAATGACCTACCATAGTGCAAATAAGCGGCTCATGTGTCACTACTGCGGTCATTCTGCGCCGGTAGAGAAAAACTGTCCCGAATGCGGCAGTGAGCATCTGCGCTTTTACGGTATGGGAACCCAAAAGGTTGAGGATGAGCTTAAAATGCTGTTCCCCGATGCTAAAGTTTTGCGGCTTGATGCCGACAGCACTATGTCCAGAGATTCCTTTTCAAATTATCTCAGCCGTTTTGCAAAAGGTGAATATGATATTATGCTTGGAACACAAATGGTGGCAAAGGGACTTAATTTCCCTAATGTCACTCTCGTGGGAGTTATCGGTGCTGATCAGGCTATGTACAGCGAGGATTACCGAAGCTTTGAGCGTACTTTTTCCTTGCTAACACAGGTGGTGGGTCGTGCAGGCAGAGGAGGATACTCCGGAAAAGCCATTGTGCAGACTGTTTCTCCCGACAGTAATCTTTTTCACCTTGCCGTTAAACAGGACTATGATGCTTTCTACAGTGACGAAATACTAACAAGAAAAATGATGGTTTATCCGCCTTTTTGTGATATAGCTCTTCTTTCCGTATCTTCTACTGATAGAGAAGAGGCAATGAAGGCAATAGATAAAATCTTTAATAATATAAAAGAATTACTTGAAAGTGAATACAGTGACGTAAAGCTGGTTATTCTCGGCCCCTCAGCCGCAGCAGTGCCGAAAATCAATTTGCGTTACCGTTTCAGAATGATTATTAAATGCAGATTTAATTCGAGATTCCGCGAAATGATAAGAAAAGCAATGGATATTCGCAGAACAGGTGACACTTCTGTATTTATCGATATTAACCCCGAATCGGTTATTTAGGAGGATATATGGCAATTCGTGAAATAACCAAATACGGCAAGGACCCGATTCTCAGGAAGGTCTGCCGTTCACAGCTTAATTTTGATGAGCGGCTCGCTCAGATTCTTGATGATATGGCTGATACAATGTATAAAGCAGACGGTGTAGGACTTGCAGCTCCCCAAATCGGAATTCTTCGCCGTTATTGTGTTATTGATATAGGTGAGGGAATTGTGGAGCTTATAAACCCCGTAATTATGGAACAAAGCGGTGAGCAGACCGGTCAGGAAGGCTGTTTGTCAGTCCCCGGCAAATACGAAGACGTAAAGCGCCCTATGTATGTCAAGGTACGAGCTCAGAACCGTCACGGCGAAAACATAGTCGTTGAGGGAGAGGGTCTTATGGCGCGCGCTCTGTGTCACGAAATTGAACACCTTGACGGTGTATTATTCATTGACAAACTTTGATTTAAGAGGTAATTATGAAGATTGTTTTTATGGGTACTCCTCAGTACTCGGTTGCATCTTTAAAGGCAATAATAAATGCAGGGCATAATGTTGCGGCTGTGTTTTGTCAGCCTGATAAACCGGTGGGAAGAAAAAGAATACTCACTCCTCCTCCTGTAAAAATCTTTGCTCAGGAGCATGGAATAGAAGTGTATCAGCCGGAGAGTGTGCGTACCGATGAAGCCTATGAAATACTTAAAAGCATTTCTCCCGATGCTATCGTTGTTGTTGCATACGGCAAAATTCTTCCCGAAAGAATACTTGATTTGCCGAAATACGGATGTATTAACGGACACGCTTCAATTCTGCCAAAATACCGAGGAGCTTCTCCTATTCAGTGGGCGATTGTTTCGGGAGAAACCGAAACAGGTGTAACTGCCCAGCGTATGGATAAGGGAATTGACACCGGTGATATACTGGGTGTTTCTAAATTAAAAATTGAGCCTGATGAAACAAGTGACGAGCTCTTCGAAAGACTTTCGCTAGTGACAGCAGAGCTTCTCCTTGAAACCCTTGAAAGAGCAGAGCAGGGAACACTTAAGTGCATTAAACAAAATGAAGATGAAGCGTCATACGCTCCCATAATTACCAAAGAAATGGCGCTGATTGACTTTAACAAGCCTGCTAAGGACATATTCAATTTGGTACGAGGCTTTAATTCCTGGCCTGTAGCATACTGTTATTTAGACGGCAAACGCTTTAAAATATACTCATGTGAGGTCTACGGAACGTCAAATGCCGCGCCCGGAACCGTTGTTGATGAAGCGTCGCTTACGGTCTCCTGCGGAGACGGTAACTGTATCGTTTTAAAGGAAATTCAGCTGGAAGGCGGCAAGCGTATGTCTGCGGAGGATTTCCTGAAAGGCAAAAAACTTCCGGTAGGTACGGTTTTTACTCAAGGTGAAAGCTGTGGCTAATGCAAGAAAAATTGCCGTTAATGCTTTGCTGAGGGTGGAGCAGGACGGTGCATATTCAAATTTGATTCTCGGTCAGCTTCTTTCCCGATTTGAAGTATCTAAAGAAGATAAAGCGCTGGCTTCGGCAATATTTTACGGTGTTTTAGACAGACTTATAACAATAGATTACTATATTAATAAGCTGAGCAAATTACCTGTAAAAAAGCTTCAGCCGTTAACTCGGCAGGTGCTCAGAACAGCGCTATATCAGATTTATTATATGGATAGAATCCCCAAAAGTGCGGCTGTTAATGAGGCGGTAAAGCTTATTAAGAAATCCGGTGAAAACCGTAACAGCGGGTATGTAAATGCAGTGCTGAGAAGTGCTGTTTCGTCACATATTGATTTGCCCAGCGGCAAAGATTTATATTCTTTGTCTATCAGATATTCCTGTCCACAGTGGATACTAAGTGATTTGATTAGTGATTACGGAGCAGAGCAGACAGAAAAGATTCTTGAGGCGTATCTGCTTCCAGCTAATATCTCTTTAAGGGTCAATACTCTTAAAATTACTCCTGCGGAGCTTAAAAGACGTTTCGCTGAGCAGGGTGTAGAACTTAAAGAAAACGAAATTGAAAACAGTTTTGAGCTTTGCACCGGCATTGATTTTACAGGTAATAATCTGTTCGGTGATGGACTCTTTCATATTCAGGATATTTCTTCTCAAAGATGCGCACTTGCTCTAAATGCTAAAAAGGGAGAGAGAATTCTCGATGTGTGCGCTGCCCCCGGCGGAAAGTCCTTTACTATAGCGCAGACTATGAGCGATATCGGTGAAATCTTTTCCTGTGATTTATACGAAAACAGAGTTTCTCTTATAGAGCAGGGTGCCCAAAGACTGGGTATAAAAAGCATTAAAGCTATAAAAAATGATGCTTCTCGATTTAATCCTGCTCTCGGATATTTCGATGCGGTTTTATGTGATGTTCCTTGCTCCGGCCTCGGCGTTATCCGCAGAAAACCGGAGATTAAATATAAGCCTGCAGATGATTTTGATTCACTTTCAAAAATACAGCTTGATATTTTAAAAACTTCTTCCGGTTATGTGAAATCGGGCGGCAGACTTCTTTATTCTACCTGCACAATCAGAAAGGCAGAGAATGAGGAAATAGTTAATGCTTTTCTGCATCAAAATAAAGATTTTAGGTGTGAATTTATGCACACCGATATACCATCATATGAGAGTGACGGTTTTTTCCGTGCTTTGCTGGTAAGAAAGTAAACAGGTGGTGAGTTGACCCGTGAAAATTGATATTAAGTCAATGACTGTATCGGAAATTTCCGATTTAATGAAGGAAATGGGTCAGCCCTCGTTCAGAGCTGAACAGATTTTTAAATGGCTTCATTCCGGCACGGTCTCATTTGATGAAATGTCCAATCTCTCCAAGGAACTGAGAAGTGAGCTTTCTGAACGCTGTTACATTGCCGATGTGAGCATTGTAAAGAGGCTGGAATCGGCAATAGACGGTACCGTTAAATATCTTTACAGACTTTATGACGGCGAAACCATAGAATCGGTTTTAATGAAATATAATCACGGCTATACGGTTTGTATTTCTACCCAGGTCGGCTGCAGAATGGGGTGTAAATTCTGCGCTTCGGGAATAGGAGGACTCATTAGAAATCTTACCGCATCGGAAATGCTTTCCCAGATAATGGCGTCAGAGAGGGACAACGGTATCAGAGTTTCCAATGTTGTAATGATGGGTATGGGCGAGCCCCTTGATAATTTTGACAACAGTACGCGGTTTTTAAGGCTTGTGTCAGACAGTAAAGGAATGAATATAGGACTCAGACATATTTCACTTTCTACTTCGGGTGTAGTAAGCGGTATAGAGAAACTTGCTGAGTTTAATATGCCAATTACTCTTTCAATATCTCTTCACGCTCCGAGTGATGATATAAGAAGCAGGACGATGCCGGTTAACAATAAATGGAATATTGATACTTTACTTAAAGCCTGCAAGGCATATCAGAAGGTTACCACAAGGCGTATTTCCTTTGAATATGCAATGATTGATGGAGTTAATGATTCGGTAGAATGTGCTTTACTTTTGGCGAAAAAACTAAAGGGTATTATGTGTCATGTGAATTTAATACCGGCTAATCCCGTAGTTGAGACCGATTTTAAAAAATCAGATAATAAAATAATAGAGCGCTTTAAATGCACGCTGGAAAGCTGTGGAATTACTGCTACAATCAGGCGTACCTTAGGCGCAGATATAAATGCTTCCTGCGGACAACTTCGACGAAGTATAACAGGAAAGGAGGATGTATAGTATGCAGATTTACGGAAAAAGTGACAAAGGCTTGTTAAGAGAAACCAATCAGGATGCCTTCACTTATGAAGTTCTTTCTGAAAATGCTTTTTTTGCCGTTGTTTGTGACGGAATGGGCGGAGCCAATGCCGGAAATGTTGCAAGTGAGTATGCTGTGCGAGTGATAAGTGACTATCTTTTGCGTTCCTACAAAAGCGGAATGAGTTCTGCGCAGATAGAAAACATTATGCGTTCGGCTGTATATTCCGCTAATACTGCAGTATTTCAGGCGGCAGGTAAAGATGAAAGCCTTAAAGGTATGGGAACCACGGCGGTTCTGTTGCTTATAGAAGGAAATACCGGTTACATCCTTCATATTGGTGACAGCAGAGCCTACAGCTATTCGAGAAGTATACTATCTCAGCTTACAGTCGACCACTCTGTTGTACAGAATATGATTGACAGCGGAGAAATAACTCCCGATGAAGCAAAAATTCATCCGAGTAAAAATATAATTACCCGAGCACTCGGTGTAGCAAATGAAGTACACGGCGATTTGGATTTTATAGACCTTAATGCAGACGATATTATCTTGCTTTGCAGTGACGGTCTGTCAAACTTTGTTAGTGTTGAGGATATTTCACAAGCACTTGATGAATTTGATGAAAATATTGCCTCAAAGCTTATTGATAAAGCAAACGCCGGCGGCGGCGGTGACAACATCACCGCAGTTGTCATTAAAATATAATCGAGCGAAAGGATTATACCGATGGAAAATTATGTTGGAAAAAAGCTGGATGGCCGTTATGAGTTAATCGAAGTAATAGGCGTCGGTGGAATGGCTGTTGTATACAAAGCGTATGATAATCTTGAGGACAGAACGGTAGCTGTTAAAATTCTTAAAGATGAGTATGTTTCCAATGAGGAGTTTATCCGCCGCTTTAAGAATGAGTCAAAAGCTATAGCTGTTCTTTCTCATCCCAATATCGTTAAGGTGTTTGATGTAAGCTTCGGCGAGTCCATTCAATATATTGTTATGGAGTATATTGACGGAATTACATTAAAGCAGCATATTGAACAGCAGGGAAGCCTTAGATGGAAGGATGCGCTTAACTTTGCCGTGCAGATTTTAAGAGGCCTTCAGCATGCTCACGACAGGGGAATAGTTCACCGCGATGTTAAACCGCAGAATATAATAGTTTTGTCAGACGGCACCATAAAGGTTACCGATTTCGGTATTGCAAGATTTGCAAGAAGCGAGCAGAAAACCATAACCGACAAGGCTATCGGCTCTGTTCATTACATCAGTCCCGAGCAGGCAAGAGGGGATAATACCGACGAAAAGTCTGATATTTATTCTCTTGGTGTAATTCTTTATGAAATGCTCACAGGGCAGCTTCCTTTCCAGGCAGAAAGTGCTGTTTCGGTTGCCATAATGCAGCTTCAACGAGAGCCGGAGCTTCCCACCGCCATTAACGGCTCTATACCCGAGGGTCTTGAGCAAATCACTATGCACGCCATGCAGAAAAACTGTGATAAGCGTTATAAATCGGCTTCGGAAATGCTTTGTGACCTTGAGTCATTTAAGCGTGATCCTGCCGTTACATTTGATTACGGTTTTTATGTAGATAACGACCCGACAAAGTACATCACAACAACTCCCGAGGAAAAGAATGCAAAAAAGGTGCAGTGGCTTCCCATTATTGCCGGTATTACGGTGACATTTGTTGCCGCATTGGTTATTCTTCTTGCAATTTATATTCCCAAACTTGTGGGTCGTACTCCCGATATTGAATGTCCGGATTTTGTTGGTATGAGACTTGAGGCAGTTCAAAACGGTGAGTATGCAGATGATTTTGAGTTTATTACCGAATTTGAACCCAGTGATGCTGAAAAAGGAATTATTATTTCTCAGTCAATAGAGGCAGGTCGCTCAATAAAGAAAAACAATAAAATAACCTTAACCGTCAGCAGTGGAGAGAGAACGGTTATGGTTCCTGATGTGTCGGGCAAGGCTCAAGAAGTTGCAAAGAGTATGCTCGAAAAAGAGGGCTTTATACCTGAGTTTATCGAGGTTTCTGATGATGAAGTTCAGAAAGGACTTATTATCCGAACCAATCCAGCAATTGGCTCTTCAGTGCCTGTGGGAAGCAAGATTACCGTTTATATCAGCACAGGCGAAGCAACCGCTAAAGTTAAACTTCCCGATTGTGTCGGACTTACTAAGGAAGAAGCTATAAGACTTCTTGAAAGTAAAGGCTTGGTTGTAGGAAGTATCATCGAGGCTAATTGCACCGACAGGGAATTTTCTGCAGGTGTTGTTATGGCTCAGTCGCCTGATTATGATGCAGGAACAGAGATAGGCTTCGGCTCTGCAGTTGACCTTGTTATCAGCACGGGCAATTTTGAGGCTTCCGTAACTATTAGTCTTCCGGGTGACACTTCTCTTGGTGTAGATACCGGTTATCTCACCATTTGGAAAGATGGTCAGTGCATTGCTACCTCCACGGTTATTGATTTCACAAAAACCACCTCTTATAATTTTGTTTTCACTTCTCCTGAGCGAGAACTTAACGGATGCGCGATTAAGGTTACTTCCGATAAGGTCAATTATGTTGATTACCATACGGCGAACATTGATTGTGCGACCGGTAAGTATACTGTGATTTCATAAAATAGTTATTAGTATGGAAGAATTTATGACAGGACTCGTTATAAAAGCAATTTCCGGATTCTATTACGTGTCTGCGGGTGACTCGGTTTATGAATGTCGTGCCCGCGGCGCATTTAGAAAGGACGGCTTTTCACCTCTTGTAGGTGATACGGTGGACTTTTCTGCAGATGCAATGTGTAAGGGTGTTATTGAAAAAATACATCCGAGAAAAAATTCGCTTGTTCGACCGGCAATAGCCAATCTTGATAAGCTTTTTATTGTTTCTTCGTATGTGACGCCTGCACCAAATCTGTTGATAATTGACCGACTTACCGCTATTTGCCACTTTTATTCAATTACTCCGATTATTGTTTTTAATAAATGTGATCTCGGAGACTTCTCGGTCTATAAAGAAATATATGAAAAGAGCGGTTATACCACTCTCGTTGTTTCGGCGAAGAGCGGTGATGGAATTGAGCTCTTAAAAAAAGAACTTGAGGGTTGTGTTTCAGCCTTTACAGGTAATTCCGGTGTTGGCAAATCCAGCCTTCTGAATGTCTTGTTTCCAATGCTTAATTTACAAACCGGTGAAGTCAGTGATAAGCTGGGCAGAGGACGGCATACAACACGTCATACCGAACTGTTTGAACACAGCTTTGGCGGTTATGTTGCCGATACCCCCGGATTTTCTTCTTTAGATACACAATACTTAAGCCTTGAATTTAAAGATAGTCTTGCAGAGTGCTTTCCTGATTTTTCTGAGTATCTTTCCGGTTGCCGTTTTGCAGATTGCGCCCACATAGGTGAAAAAGGCTGCAGTGTTGCTGCTGCCGTGGAAAACGGAAAAATACAGAAAAGCCGTTTTGAGAGCTACAAAGCTGTTTTTAATGAATTAAAAGACCTGAAAGCATGGGAAAAACCCAAAAAACGATGAACACTTTTCCCCCTTTTCCGTATATTGATAATAGAAACGCTGTTGTTTTTAAATAACGGTAAAAGGGGTAGTGTGACAATGCGGAAGAAGAGCGCTAATAAAGGGTTCGTTGCAATTGCTTTTGCAATTGGTTTGCTTGTAGCGTGTTTCGCTTCTTCGCGCTTTTTGATTGCCATTCTTGCTTGTACCGTTATAATTCTCGGTATTTCTTTTGTTAGATGTCGTTAGGAGAGTGTGTTATGAAAGTTGTATTGGTAAAAAGCCCAAAGTTATTAAGCGGTATTTTAAGAATGATTTTTAAAATCAAAAAAGAACAGCCTATTACTTAAAAACAAAAGAGGTGCTTCGCACCTCTTTTGTTTTTGCATATATCCTTACCTTTATGAATATATATTACTGTGCTTTAGTACTATGTAAATCAGAGAGAGGGAATATTTATGGAACTTAAGACAGTGAGACAACCTTTGGCGGTAAACGAAACCGTGTATTCGGGAAACGGAGAAATTCCCGTTGATGAGGATTTTGTTTTGCCCGATTATTATGCAGAAATCAATAAATTGCTTAAATGTAAGGTCGAAGGCAGAGTCACCTCAAAAAGTATAAATACCCAGAGCGTTACTGTTGACGGACATCTGTGTATCAATATTCTTTACTGTGATAAGAACGGACAGCTTCACAGTTTCGAGCATATTACTCCTATTAGCAGAAGTTTTGATACTTCGGTAGAAATTACGGGTGCCACAGTGGAAGCGGCCTTAAAAACGGAATATGCCAACTGCAGGGTAGTCACAGAGAGAAAGGTCTCGGTCCACGGTGCGTTGTCGCTCTCAGTAAAAGCTGTTCAGCAGAAGAAATATGATGTTGTTGCCGATATTACCGATAACGACATACAAATTGACCGTAAGGAGTTTCCTGCGCTTAATTCCATAGGTAATGCTGAAAAGAATATGCTTATAGAAGAGGAACTGATGCTGTCACCGGGACAGCCGCCTGTTGAAGGTGTTTTGCGCTATTGTGCAAGTCCCACGGTTACTGAGGTTAAAGCAGTAAGAAACAAGGCTGCAGTAAAGGGAAATCTTGCTGTAACGGTGCTGTATCGCAGCGGTAAACAATGCGCTGTATATAAATGCTCTGTGCCGTTTAGTCAGCTTCTTGATATAGGCGGAATGAATGAAGACTGTATCTGTACGGCAAAAGCACAGCTCTGTTACCTAGAAATTGCACCTGCAAAAGGGGATGGAGAAATCAGAAAAATGACCCTTAACGCAAAGCTTGCTTTATGTGCTCAAAGCTACTGTGACGATAAAATTCCGGTAATAATTGATGCTTATTCAACTGATTACGAGCTTTCAATGAAAAAGACTGATATGAGTATCGAAAAGGTGCTGGGACACATCAGCGATACATATATGTTTAAAAACACACTTGAGTTTGGCGATTGCGATATAAGCAATATCATCGATTCCTGGACAGAGATAGATATAATAGGCTGTACATATAAAGATGGAGAAATCACAGTCAATGCAGGGGTGAATATCTGCATTCTGGCAGCAAACAGTGACGAGCGTGTGGGATTTTATGAAAAAAAAGTGGATATGGTTTACAAAAAGCATACCGACTTTGACTGCTCGGGAAGAATTAAATGCGATACACATTTTGAACCGGTAAGCGTTTCCTTTACACTTCTCTCAGACAGCAGTGTAGAATACAGAATCGAATACCGCGTCAATCTGTCTTTGAGAGAGGAAAACTGCCTTGCAATGCTTACCGAAATCAATTGTGACTCAAAAGCTCCGAAGGTTAAGCGACAGGACTGTTCGCTCATAATCTATTATGCACAGAGCGGAGAAAGGGTATGGGACATTGCAAAAACATATAATTCTGATGTTATGCAAATGAGGGAAATTAATTCTCTGACTGAAGATTTTATCGAAAATAATAAACGAATCCTTATACCTCTGTTTTGAAAATATCCCCCGCATACAGCGGGGGATATTTTTGTCAACTTGACAGAGAAAAAGTTTATTAGTATAATTTATGGGAAAGTTAAAAATAAAAGGATAGTGGATGTAAATGCTGGATTTTCGCTCGGTGAATTATTCGGATATACCGGTCATAAGAAAATATTTTGATGAGTTTAATGAGTTTTCCTGCGAATTTTCGGCAATTAATATGCTTATCTGGCAGGAGTACTTCGGTTTTAGTTTTTGTATTGAAGACGGCGTTTTGTACAGCAGAAACTGTATTAACGGCCGAACCTCATTCGGTATTCCTTTTACCCGTGATATGCCCAAAGCTATTGATAAATTAAAGGAGTATACAAAAGAAAATTCGCTGCCCTTAGTTCTTTTTGGCGCGCAGGGTGAACGTCTTGATATATTAAGCAGCCAGATGTCCGGTGTGTTCAAACTCACACCCGTAAGGGATTCCTTTGAATACATTTACAGCCGTGAAGATTTAGCTGGTCTTTCGGGCAAAAAATATCATTCCAAAAGAAATCACATTTCCTCTTTCAAGAAAAAATACAACTGGAGCTACGAAGACCTGACAAAGGATAATGCTGCAGATGTTCTTAAATTGCTTACTCATTGGTATAACAGCTATACTGAAAAGGCGGCTGAAACTATGGAAATTGAAGAAAAGGGAATAATCAAAATTCTTACAGGCCCCGAAATTGACGGAGTTCGCGGCGGTGTGCTCAGGGTTGACCGAAACATAATCGCTTTTACCTTAGGCTGTGAAATTTCCGATAGTGTATTTGACGTCAATTTTGAGAAGGCGCTTATTGAGTATGACGGCGCTTATGCTATGATAAATCAGCAGTTTGTTTTGAATCAACTGTCTTCGTACAAATATATAAACAGGGAAGAGGATATGGGTATTGAGGGCCTGAGAAAAGCAAAGCTCTCCTATAAGCCCCAAATTCTACTTGAAAAATTTATCATTACTGCGGAGGAAAACAATGCCTGACAGTATTATTAATCAGTGCAAAAGGCTGTATATAGACGCTTTTCATGATGATGAAGAGTTTACCGATTTGCTTTTTGATTTGTTTTATGACAGCTCCTGCAAATATCTTTGCGAAGATGGCAATGTTGTTTCTATGCTTTTTGCTATTGATATCACCGTTGAAAATTTTTGCGGAAAATATGTTTATGCCGTTGCAACCGATGAAAAGTATCGCGGTAAAGGTTATATGCGCCGATTGTTTGACAGTATCTCCGAAGAATTTGAGGCGGAATATGACTTTTTGTGTCTAAGACCTATGAGCGAGTCTCTTTTTGATTTTTACGGCAAACTCGGTTTTGCAAAAGAGTTCAAAAAAAGCACTGTTTATAAAAACAGCGCCGATTGTCTCATAACGCTCAATTCTCTAACCGATATAACAGATATCAAGAGGGTGAGAAAAAGCCTTCTGGGCGAAAATTATGTCGAATACTGCGACAATTTTTACAAGTTGCTTCTTTCTTACTGTGATATTCTTACCGATGATATCGAAAATCCAAAGCTTTTTGCAGTAAAAGAAAAGCAGTCCGGCAAAGTAAAAGAGGTTTTAGGAAATTATAACCGACTTCCCCGTGAATTATTAAATACACCATTGCTTATTCCCGGAGAGGACTTTGACTTCGCAATGGTGAAGCTTCTTAAAGAAATTATTTTCAAAAACAAATATTTAGGCTTTGCATTAGATTGAAAAACTACCGCGAGAGCGGTAGTTTTTCGTTATATATTCAGTTTAGTTTCTCTTGCATAATAGAAAATATATTGCTGTGCAATTCCAGCGTATTCTTGGGCACACTTTGGGAAGTCTCCGTCAAAAAGCACCGTCAATGCCCGTTTTATCCAGACATCCTTCGGACAGACATCAATATGTCCCATACCGAAAAGAAGTGTACAGTCTGCTACCTTGTTGCCGACACCGTAAATTGTGGTTAGCATTTCACGTGCGTCATCACTGTTTAACGTGGAGATTTTGTCCAAATCTATTTCTCCTGAACTGACCTTTTTTGCGGCATCAATGATGTATTTTGCTCTAAATCCGCTTCTCAAGGGAGCCAGGTCTTCTACCGTTAGTTGTGCTAAGGTTCCGGCAGAGGGGAATGAGAAAGAATTACCCACCTTTTCACCGTAGGTTTCGCAAAGCCTGCTGATGATTCTTTTGATTCGCGGGATATTATTATTCTGTGAAATTATAAAAGAACACAGCGTCTCCCACGGCTCTTGTTTTAAAATACGAATACCCTTTCCGTAGTTACAGGCGTTTTTAAGTGTTTCATTAAGTGAGAGCTGAAGATTTACGGCATTGTAATCCCTTCCTAAATCAAAAAAATTCCACCAAAAATTTTCGAATTCTGCTTTGCTTACGGGGAACATCACCACGGTGTCTGAGTCTTGATAGAGAGAAATTTCTTTACCTGAGGCAATTCCGTGCCATACATCGTTTTCGTCTATATCAAATCGGAAACACTGTCCGCATTCGAAGGTTTTTTTTAGGTCAAAAAGCGTGCAACCGCTCAGAACAACTTTGTTATGCTCTTCAAAGTTAACAGTCATATCTGTAATCATCCCTTTCATAACAATTGTAACATACATTTGTCGAAAAGAAAAGAAATATGTAAAAATCGGTTGACATAAAGTGGTTGCGAAATAATATTTATGGTTAAAAAATCTTGGTTTTAACGGATTTATTATAGTTATGAACCGAGTTATGAACATTTTTATGTAAACCTGAATAATATTTTTTCAAGGAGTAAAAAATAGAATTATCTGATATTGGAGGTCGATTATGGTTAAAGGTGTAAATAAATCAGTAATAGAAATCAGTGAGACGGGAAACAAATTTTTTAACAAAGTTATTTTGTTTGTGTCCCCTGAATATGCGCAAAAATCCGATAAGCAACTCACCGGTGAAGCGGATGCGCTGATAAAACAGCTTCAAGGGTCTTCCAGAGAGTCTCTTCGGAAAGCAATTATCCGCGAGAGAAAAAGACGTCGACGCTTACTTCTTGCCTGTGCAGCAGGATTTTTGGTTATTTCAGGTATAGTCTTGTGGTTGATTTTGTGAACAAATTTTAAAAAAGGCGGGCAAATTTCTCATTTGCTTGCTTTTTTATTTTGTTTAATGTATAATTATACAGTCAGAAATTGAAAGTAGGTGTCGTCTTGATTAATTTAGGCGGTAAATTATTCAGCAGATTTGCCCTTGGAATTGTTATGTGCATTATAGTATTCTTTTCATTCAGCGTTGCTATTAATGCAGGGTTCAGTGATTTAGTAGGGCATAATATTTACTATTACAGCGAAGAAATCGGCAAGGAAGTGCAGGTATGCTATCACGATAAGGATAACAATCCTCCTGCAGACTGTAAATGCGCAGACTATGATAGTGAAAGGCTCAGGACCGTTCCCGATAAAGTTCTTTCCGAGTCTAGAGAGAAAATATCCCTTATTTTAGCTCAGATTTTTTCCTTTGTTATGATCACAGGAATTCTTTGCGGTACTGTGTGGGAAATGGGTAATAAAGATATTTCTGCTGTTAAACACGGAAGAACTGATGAAAACAAATTAAAAGGTCTTTATATTGGTCTTATTGCCGCTGTTCCGTCAATTATTGTATATATTTTACTTGTGCTTTCTCATTTTGAAATACTAAGACCTGCTTTTCTTGATACATACAGACTTGCTAATTCCCATTTTCATTATATACTGACTCTAATTTATTCCGGTGCCCAAAATGCGGCACAGTTATCTTCTTCACAGCTTATTCTATGCGGTGCACTCAATTTGTATCTTCCGGTTATCTCCCTTATATCCTATTTCCTCGGGTATATTGATTTTAACCTTATAGAGAAAATCACCTTTAAAAAGAAAGTCAGGTAACTAACTATGGGATTATTTTATAACTACAATAAAGAGGGCCCCGGAATAAGTAAGAACGGACCGAAAAAACGCACCTTCTTTGTGTTTTTTGAAACTCTGTTCAGAAATCTCTGGCGAATGATTCCCGTCAGTCTGATGTACTGGTTATTATTTTTAATTCCGGGCTTTTCTGCCGTGGGAATGACTTATATCACAAGAAGTTTATCCCGTGATAAACACAGTTTTGGTATTTCCGATTTCTTCTTGGCAATTAAGAAGAATTGGAAACAAGCGCTGGGTGTCGGTATTCTCAATATAATCATAATTGCCTTCCTTATCTTCGACCTAGATTATTTCCGTCTTATGTCAATAAACGGAATGACATTTGGATATATAGGGCTTGGTATTATGTTTTTCATTACTTTCGTCTTTTGCGTGATGAAATTCTATATCTGGTTTATCGTTATTACCTTTGATATGAAGGTTAAGCAGATATATCTTAACAGTTTTAAGTTTTTTGTGGTAAACCTTCTGAACAATTTTGTTATGTTCCTTTCAATAGGGCTCTATTGGGTGCTGCTCATCTTCCTGTTTGTCTTCTTTGGAAGCGACGCACTTGTGGCAGGTATTTTGGCTGTAGTTACAATTTTCTTCTATCCGACTTATCATTATCTTGTAATTCAGTTCGGAGTTTTCACCAGCATTAAGAAATATATGATTGACCCTTATTATGAGGAGCATCCCGATGCCGATATTGACAAGCGCCGTAATCTTGGTCTTGATGTTGGCGATAATAATGATAGCGATTTTGAAGATTTAATATAAAAGTAAAAGCAGGTCATTGACCTGCTTTTACTTTTTAAAAAAAAGTGGAAATTTAAGTAAAAAAATCAGATTTTACTATTGACTTAAAGTTCTACTTTGATATAATGAACTTGAAAGAGGTGGTACCTGTGAAAGAAATAAAGGAACTTAATTTCGAAGAACTTAGTGTAAAGCAAAAATTGGGCCTAGCACACGTTGCTTTGATTCATGGTTGGGCACGTACACCGGAGGGTGATAAATATGTTATTGACCTTATTAAAAATCACTCTTTGGGTGGAGTATGGGTTGAGCCGACAGCGCCAAAGCCATTAGAAATAATTCAAATGGTCAGAGAAGCGGCGGATTATCCTATACTGATTTTTACCGATGCTGAAAGCGGACTTGGTGAATACCTTGTGGGTAAACATAATGCAATTGGCTGTACCGATAGTGAAAAACACGCATACACCTTTGGTAAGGTTGTGGGCATTACTGCTGCAAAGATGGGTTACAACGTTGTTTGCAATCCCTTGCTTGATATAAGCACTACGGGCAGTTCCCGTTCTTTAGGCTCTGACAAGAAAAAGGTTGCTCTTCTTGCCGCTGCTGAGGCTCGCGGTATGCACGATGCGGGAATTCTTACCGTAGGTAAGCATTATCCCAGCGCAATCAACCACAATCATGTTGATTCTCATATGGCAGAAAGTCTGTCTGTTCAGACTAGGGAAGAACTTATTGATTATAGTCTTTATGCATACAAAGAGCTTATGAAGGAGGATTTACTTGACGGTCTTATGTCAGGTCATATCAAATGCTCGAATATTGACCCCGACAATCCTTCCAGCCTTTCAAAAAATGTTATAGATGTTATAAGAGAATTAGGCTTTGAGGGCTTCCTTGTTACTGATGCTCTTTGTATGATGGGCATTCTTGCTAAGTACGGATATGAAGAATCCCGCGGACTTGCGATTGCTGCCGGCAACGATTTAGCTTTGCCGTTTGATAGAAAATTTAAGGATTCTTATGATGCACTTTGTTCTTGCTATGATAAGGGTATTATAACTGATGAGCGTCTTGATGAAGCAGTGAAGCGTGTTCTTGCTGCTCAGAAAAAGACCCTTAAAGCACCTAAATTTACTGAAATAACTGAAGAAGATAAAGAGATATTTGCAAGCATTAACAGAGATGCAATTTTTGCTAAATGTGATGAAGGATTAACCCCTGCAATTTCCCGTGACGGTAAGCACTTTTTTGCGGTTATGGTTAGAAATGAAGAAAAGGTAGGCGGCGACGGCGGAGTTGCTGTTGACACCTTCTCTAACGGTTGGTTGCATCCACAAGAGGTAATGGAAAAGCTGAAGGAACTCTTCCCGAATTCCGAAGCAAGAGCCATTTATCAGTTCCCGACTCAGAGCCAGAATGCTCAAATACTTGAAAAATCAATCGGATATGATGATGTTATTTTCTTAACCTTTACCGAGCCTCTGGCTTATACAGGAAAAGAACATTTGACAAGACGAATTGAAACATTAATTAGCGCTATGCAGATTACAAACAGAATTTCTACTGTTGTTCATTTTGGTAATCCTTTCGTTCTCGAAAATCTGCCTCACATTCCTCGTTATATTTTAGGGGGCACTTCTAGAGAAAGCGTTAATGCATGTCTCGATGTTTTAGCAGGCGAGCATGAGCCTAAGGGTAAACTTACTTATGATGTTAATCTTAAATAAAGGAGAATTATTATGAGTGAAAAACTTTTAGTTGGTATTGGTAAAGAAAAAATCACTCCGTCCATAGGTACTTGTCTTTATGGTTATGCGCCTGATCATCATAGCGAATCTCTCCATGATGATTTATATACTTACGCTTTTGCGTTTACTTATGGCGATACAAAGGCTTTGTTTATATCTATTACACTTTGCGGCATTTGTGATGCTTTGCAAAAAGAATTACGTGAAGCATTGGAAGCTAAATACGGTATTCCTTACGGTAATATAATTATAGCCGCAACTCATACTCATTCGGGTCCCAACATTTGTGGCACTACAGGATGGGGTGATATTGACAGGGAGTATTATAATAATTATTTTCTCCCCGGCTTTTATAAAGCTGTTGATGATGCTGTTAAATCTCAGCAAGAAGCAGTTGTTGCTACTGCTGTGGGCGATAGCTATGTTGGTGTAAACAGACGCGAGTTGACCGCTGAAAATAAAATCGATTTTGGTCAAAGTCCATGGGGTGTTCATAACCCCAAGATGACCGTAATTTCCTTCAAGAATATGAATAATGAAATTATCGGTAATATAATTTCTTATGGTTGCCACGGTACTTCCGCAGGAAGAAATCGTGAGATTACCCGTGACTGGTCGGGTATTATGACTGATGCTGTTGAAGCTGTTTCAGGCGGTATTACTGCATTTTTCAACGGACCGGAAGGCGACCAAGGTCCTCGTCTTTCTAACGGAAGAACTGTTGGTAATATCAAGCTTACCGAAGAATTAGGTGCCATTGCGGCTGCTGACGCTCTCGCTATTTATAATAAGCTGGGTGAATATAAGTCGGTTTCCGTTTCTTGTCATAGTGATGTTGCTAAGCTTCCGTTAATGGAAAGAGTACCCTTGGAGGTTGCCAAAGCTAAAACCGATGGTGTTGACGGAAGTAAGCTTGTTAACATAATGAAGCAGACTTATGAGCACTATATTTCCGTAATTAAATCCTATGAAGAAGGCTATGTTGAGCAGGATTTTAGGGATATTCCTCTTGATATTATCCGAATTGGTGATATTGCTTTCGTTGCATCTCCTTATGAACTGTTTATGGAGATTAATTTGCGTATTGACAAAATGGTAGATGACCTTGACGTTATTGTTCTTTCTAATGCTAATGGAAATGGTGGATATTTCCCCACACAAAGCGAGTTGTGCAGAGGAGGTTACGAGGTTAACTGCTTTAAATTCAATAGTATTCAGTGCTATACCGATGATGCTGATTATCAGCTCATTAAGGAAACTGTTCGTATTTTAGGTGCACTTGAAAGATGATTTTTAAGAAAGTTGGTTATTTTAATGAGTGAAAAACTTTTGCTTGGTATCGGCAGGGAAGTTATTACCCCTGAAATTGGAGGTAATCTTTTCGGTTATAGTACCGACGTTTATTCCGAGTGTGTTCACGATGACCTTACCGCTACCGTATATGCTTTTGCTTACGGTGAGGTTAAGTCGCTTTTAATTTCAGTAACCGTATGTACTGTTGCTCCCGCAATATGTAATGAATTAAGACAGCTTTTCAGTGATAAGTATGGTTTTCCTTTTGAAAACACTATTATTGCTCCGACTCATACTCATTCGGGGCCTTGTCTTTCTGATATTCCGGGATGGGGCGGTATAGATTACGATTACTATAATAAAATCTTCAAGCCCGCAATTATTAAAGCTGTTGAGACAGCTGTTTCATCAATGGAGCCGGTTCTTGTTGCTACTGCAACGGGGGACAGCTTTGTCGGTGTTAACAGAAGAGAATTGTCTAGCGATAATAAAATTATTTTTGGTCAAAACCCATGGGGTGTACACAATCCTAAAATGACCTTTATTTCCTTTAAAAATATGGAAGGAAATGTTGTGGGTAATATTATTTCCTACGGCTGTCACGGTACCTCAGCAGGTAGAAATCACGAAATTACCCGCGATTG
Source organism: Acutalibacteraceae bacterium (assembly GCA_045614505.1). GTDB lineage: Bacteria > Bacillota > Clostridia > Oscillospirales > Acutalibacteraceae > SIG607. The sequence continues at coordinate 25,535 of JAZLDA010000008.1, forward strand.
GTCGGGGGGGATGATAGATGCTGTTGAAGCTGTTTCAGGTGGTATTACTGCATTTTTCAACGGACCGGAAGGTGACCAAGGTCCTCGTCTTTCTAATGGAAAAACTGTTGGTAATATCAAGCTAACCGAGGAACTTGGTGCTGTTGCGGCTGCCGATGCGCTCAGAATTTATAATACTTTGCCCGAGTATAGCGAAGCATCTATTTCGGTAACAAGTGGTGTCATTAAGCTGCCGCTTTTGCCGAGAATTCCTTACGAGGTTGCAAAGGAAAAGGTTGATAATGCGCCTGCTAAAGATCTAGTAAATATAGCAAAGAAAACTCTTGAATATTACAAGAGTATTGTTGAATCATATAATAACGGCTACGTTGAGGTTGAATCTAGAGATGTTTCTGTTTCTGTACTTCGCATAGGTCAGACTGCATTTATGTCTTCTCCTTATGAATTGTTTATGGAAATTAATTTACGTGTAAATAAAATGATTCCCGACTTAGATGTTGTTATTCTTTCAAACGCTAATGATCACGGCAGTTATTTCCCGACTGAAAGTGAATTATGCCGTGGCGGATACGAGATTGAATGCTTTAAATTTGAGTCAGTGCAGTGCTATACTGACGATGCTGACTATCAATTCATTAAAGAGGCACTAAGAATTTTGGAGAAACTTGAAAGATAATTTTAGGATACAAAAAACACTCTTTTTGAGCGCTTTTGATTATTTGTTGCCAATTTTTTGGTATCTTTTGATAAGTTTTGGGGTTGCGTCATACATTTGCATAATGTAAAATTAAATTACAAATATTTTAAACAGTAAGGAGATATGTTTTATGTACAGAATGGGTCAAGAAGAAATTAATGCAGTTGCAAGAGTAATTGAGTCCGGTGAACTTTTTAAGGTTAATTCCGGTTCTCTTCAGGAATCCTACAACTTCGAAAAAGAGTTGAAGGAGAAGGTTGGCTCTGATTACACAATTCTTATGACTTCAGGTCACGCCGCTCTTACTTCTGCTCTTGTCGGTATGGGTATCGGCCCCGGAGATGAAGTAATCGTTCCTGCTTATACCTACATCGCTACAGCTATGGCTGTTGTTGCTGCAGGTGCAATGCCGATTATTGCAGAAATCGATGAAACCCTTATGCTGGATCCTAAGGATGTTGAAAAGAAAATCACTCCTAAAACCAAGGCTGTTATTCCCGTACATATGCAGGGTAATCCTTGTGATATGGATGCTATCAACGCAGTTGCTAAGAAACACGGAATTTTCGTTCTTGAAGATGCTTGCCAGGCTGACGGCGGTCAGTACAAGGGCAAATACCTCGGTACTTTGGGCGATGCAGGCGCTTACAGCTTCAATTTCTTTAAAGTTATCAGTGCAGGTGAGGGCGGAGCTCTCGTTACAAACAATAAGACTATTTTTGAAAAAGCTCTTATTTATCACGACAGTAATGCAGTTGCATATTTTGGTAAACAGATGGAAGACTTCTCCACCGAGACCTTCTGTGGACATGAATTCAGAACTAACGAAATCACTGCCGCAATTCTTCGTGAACAGCTCAAAAAGCTTGATGGTATCGTTAATGACCTCAGAGAAAAGAAGAATATGTTAAGAGATGCACTTGCACCTTACTTCAAGTTTATTCCTTCCAATGATTATGACGGTTGTTGTGCAACATCACTGACTCTTCAGTTTGATTCTGCAGAAGAAGCTGAAAGAATTACTAAGACTGCTAAGGTTGGTACTATTCCGATCAATACTGGTAAGCACATCTATACCGCTTGGGATTGCATACTCCAGAAGAGAGGCGCCGCTCATCCCTTGTTCAATCCCTTCAATTTCGAAGCAAATAAGGATGTAGAGTATGATCCCGCTTGCTGTGAAAAGAGTCTTGAAATCTTAAAGAAGGCTGCTCACATTAATATCAATCCTGATTGGACAAAGGAAGATGTTGACAAGATTGCAGCTAAACTTATTGATGCTCTTAAGGCGTAATTAAAGGAGTTAACTCTATGAATAAAAAGTTTGTTTTAGGTGCTGCAAACCGAGTTATTACACCGCCGCTGGGCACATTGCTTTATGGATATCCTAATGAGCGCCCTGCTGATAAGGTTAATGACGATCTGCGCTGTAATGTAATGGCGTTCGGCTATGATGTACCTGACTCGCTTCTTATCAGTATGGATTTATGCTCCTTTCCCGCTCCTGTTGCCGATAGGCTTAAAGAGGAAATAAGCGGGGCAACCGGTATTTCTAAAGACCGTGTTGTAATCTGTGCAACTCATACCCATTCGGGTCCCTGTCTATCGTCCATTGTCGGCTGGGGTAATTTCGATAATGATTATTTTGAAAATACCGTTATCCGTAATATGATTATTTCAACAAAAGAAGCAATAGAAACTGCAGTTCCCGTAATGCTGGGTGTAGGAACTACCGAAAGCTATGTTGGTGTTAACAGAAGAGAAGTTTTACCAAACGGTCAGGTTACATTGGGACAGAGTCCTTGGAGTGCCTTTGACCCCACAATGACGGTGCTTTCCTTTGTTGATGCAGAAAATAAAAAGCCTGTTGCAAGCCTTATTCATTACGGCTGTCATGGCACTGCCGCAGGTCACGCCACACCTATTACCAGAGACTGGTCGGGTATTATGGTTGACCGTATGGAAACCGAGACCGGCGCATTCACTATGTATATTAACGGTGCAGAGGGTGACGTAGGTCCGAGACTGTCAAACGGAAGAACCGTTGGCGATATTTCTCTTATGACCGAGCTTGGCGGTGTTGCCGCATGCGATGCAGTGAGAGCATATAGAACCATTAAGGATTACCGAGAAGTTAATTTCAGCGCTGTTTCTGAAATAATAAAGCTCCCTTATAAGGAGTTCCCGTCTGTGGAAGAAATGCAAAAACAGGTTGAGGCAATGGGAGACCCCGCAAAGTTTTGGCCTTTTACTAAGCTTAAGTATTCAACCCTTTTAAAGCGTATTGAAGCTGCTGAAAAGGGTGAGGTTAAAACTCATATGGAAATCTCTCAGACGATATTCGCCTTTAACGGTGTGGTTATTGTACCGTTTGGTTTTGAGGTTTTCTCCGATGTTTTCTTAAGAATGAAAAGATATAGTCCTTTTGCTTATACCCTTGGCATTAGTAACGCCAATGCGGCTAATGCATATCTGCCGTCATTAGACCAGATTGCAAGAGGCGGCTATGAAGTTGAGCAGTTCTTAGGTCGTAATGTATACTGCCTTGAAAACAATACTGATGATAATATTATTAACGAAAATATTCGTCTCATTAATAAATTACTTGAAGACGGACATATTCAGTAATTTTTGCATCAAAAAATCCCGAGAAGAAATTCTCGGGATTTCTTTTATATAGCTCTATGTGAATTTTTCGGTATTGACTTTTAAAGCATTTTGCTATATAATAACAAGGTCGCAAATCGAGGTGTGGCTCAGTTTGGTAGAGCGCTACGTTCGGGACGTAGAAGTCGCAGGTTCAAATCCTGTCACCTCGACCAAACACGAATAATCCGAACCTCCGTCTAATAGGCGGTGCGTTCGGCTTTTCTCTTTCAATAGACTATCCAAATTTTAACTCAAAAACAAACGGAGGTTAGTTTATGAAAGACTTTATTAAAGAATTTTATTATGGCAATATTGACCCGCAAGCTCGCAGTATTAAGCAGAGCAAAGCGGTAATGAAAGAAATGCAAACCCTCAATGAAACCGAAGAATACTTGACCACCAAACTTAAAGGCGAAGAAAAGAGCAAGTGTCTCGATCACGTCAATGCTTGGAGCGTGGTGAACGGAGAATCAAACCTCGACAGTTTTATTGTCGGTTTCAGACTCGGTGCAAAGTTCACATACGACACCTTTATCAGCGATAGTGCTCCCTTTAGCGATTTCTTATGGGAGGATAACTGATATGGAAAAGTATATTTTCGAT
>JAZLDA010000009.1:0-7920 GCA_045614505.1 Acutalibacteraceae bacterium
AAAACAAAAAAGATGGTGCAATTTAAACTGCACCATCTTTTTTTTATACAAAAATATAGTTAATATCCCATGCCGGAAGCGCTCTGTGCTTTCGCATATAAATCTTATAGTCGGGGTTAATTTTCAGCACTTCTAAGGGCAAAGAAAAAATATCCTCGCTTCTGTGGTAGGCGGCAATTTGCATTTTCGGTTTTTCCCTAATAGTACGGCTTCCGCCCTTTACAACATTCAGTTCAGCACCCTCTACATCCATTTTTATGAATGTGGGAGGATTCGTTTTTGCAATTTCATCAATGCAGGTGCATTTTATCTCCACGGTCTTGCCGTTTCCCGAATTCCCCCTGCCCTTATTTTTAGAGATTTTTGTAACGCCCTCTTTTTCGCCCACTGCGGCATTAATAAGGGTGATATTTTTTATTTCTTTTGTGTTTTCACTCAGTTTCTTGAAATTGCGCGAGTCAGGCTCAAGGGCTGTGATACTTTTATAAGAAGTATCGTATTTTAAAAACTCCTCTACAGTGTCGCCGTTAAAAGCGCCGAGGTCTAAAAAGCTTTCACCCTTTAAACCGAGAATATTAAAAACTTCCTCACGGGGCGTTTCTATTTCTGAAAGATATTTACTTTTGCCTGTTATTTTGTAATAAACGGTATTCTCGAAAACCTTTTTTGACATTTCGTCTGCCAGAAGATTATAAACCGCTTCCAATTCTTTTCTATGTGCAAGAGCAAAGGACAAATCAAAAATTTTGCCGTCACATACAGGAACATCGGGCAGATAAAGTTCGTTTTCTCTTTCAAGAGCGTGAATATTTTCGATTACCGTGTCAAGGTGACTGCCGAAGCAGACAAGAATTATCATTTCGCCAAGCTGTCTTTTTAGTTCCTCGTACGAAGTGACGCAAAAGCCTGCAAACTCCTTGCCCTTTTTAAAGCCGCTTGAAGAAAAAACACCGCTTATTTTTATGTTCTCTTCTCTGATGCGGGCATAAATTTTATCAGCACCGTTTCCGGTGCCGTATAAAACAATAGGCTTAGTTACGCTCTTTAAATATGTCCAAATATCACACATATCAATATTTCTCTATTTCAAAAATTACGGCATCATTTTTAGAAAGCTTTCCGTCAAGCTCACCGTAAAGTACTTTTTTGACGTGATAACCCACAGCCGAACAGACGGTATACAACTGTTCCTTTGCACTGCTATTCATAAGGGAAACAATACTGCGTTTAGCTTCTATTTTATGCTCTCTTGCACACACAAAAGGATTTTCGGTATAAAAATTAGGCTTAACACCTGCCGTTTTTAATATGCTCCAATATACCTTATAATAGGGTGTCTTATCAAAACCGGTTTTAGTTTCTGCCGAAAACAGACTTAATATAATTTTTCCGTTTCCAAAAGGATAAGAAATAAGTGCGGGAGTTTGGTCGCTAAACTCTGCAAGAACCCTGCCACAAAAAGTATCGGGGTTGCAGTAATAGTCAGAATTTACAGAAAAGTCTGTATCATCTATTTTAAAAGTCAAGGCTTCGGTAGTGTTTCTGGGGAAAATGAATTTAATACCAAGGTGACTAAACACTTCACTTCCCGTTCCGCTAACGGAAATGTAAACACTCGCACCCCTTTTTGCCTTTTCTAAAAGACGCTCTATACAGTTCTTGCCCACAGTTCTCTCTGAGTCCAAAGCAGGTACAATATACAGCTTACTTTCGGGCAAGTCTTCACTGGCAAAACAGTATTTTACGCCTATATCATTCTGTCTTGTAAGACACATAATATTTTCCGCAAAATATGATGCTTTTCTTAAATTATATGGAACAACACAAACAGCCTGTCGCTCATATGCGGGCAGCCTTGTCTGCGAAATAACCGTCATTATCCGTTTTGCTTCTTTACCCAAAGGTGTTAAATTTCTGTTTTTGTCCAATAAACCGTTATTTTCACTGCCTATAAACGGATATTTAAAAAAGTAAGCGTTGCAGCCGTGAATATAGTTACCCAGCAAATCGCCTCTTATAAAGTCGGAATCGCTTTCTTTGTAGCCCGCCCCTTTTATAAAGGTGGGTTTACCGCCAATATCCTCATACATATTATTGGCGGCACTATTGCGGGAAGTTAAAACATCTACATACTGAGCATGAGGAATTATCTGCCACCCTTGTGTTTTTTGAGGGTTTATGGCCTCTGTGCCAAAAAAAGCCTGTCCCGAAATTACGGGATGCTCTTTATCAACTGTTTTTATAGCGTTGCACACAAGAGCAGCCCAGCTTTCCTGCGCCGCGCTGTCCCCTTTTATGCTGCCTGATAGCTTATAAAAATTATCGGTACACCATCCGCAAACAGCAGGATGGTCTTTAAAACGGGTAACATAATATTTTATATACCTTTGCTCCCACATAAGAGCAAGGGGATTTGTATAAATATTTTTATCGGCAAAAAGCTGTGGTACACCGATTGTACCGTCTTCAAAATCAGAAAAAACAGTAAGTATAACTCTAAGAGAATGTTTTTTGCAAAGGTTAAGAACAGTTTCCAGCCTGTCCATCATAATTTCAGATACACCGTCAGTGAATTCCGCCGGATTTTCACTTACAGGCTGAAATTCTTTCCAATAGGGGAACAGACATACCCATTTAACGCCTGCTTTGCTAAGTGCTATTAAATCTTTTTCGATAGTCTTTTCGTCAAAATCGCGCCACATATTTATGCCATTTTGACTTGACAGGTAATTTACGCCCAGTGCAAATTTTTTACCGAACATCCTATTCCCCTCCTAATAAGTTTTAATTATTAGAAAATTCAGATAATATAAGTCCCTCATTTTTCTGCAATGCCCAGTTTATATTCCACTCACTTGTAAAGATAAGCAGATATCTGTCCTTAAAGTCCTGCACAAGCTTAGTATCGGAAGTGAGATTGAGTTTTTTAACGTCAATATTGTCCCCCTCAATCCAACGGATAAGCTCATAAGGCATAGATGTTTTTCTTACATCTACATTATACTCATTTTTAAGACGGTATTCAAGCACCTCGAACTGCAGTACACCTACAACGCCTACAATAACCCTTTCCATACCGCTTTCGGGCTCGTGGAAAATCTGAATGGCACCCTCTTGGGCTATCTGTGTCATACCCTTTACAAATTGCTTGCGCTTTAAGGTATCCACCTGTTCGTAAACTGCAAAATGCTCGGGCGCAAAAGTGGGTATACCCTCAAAGGTCACCTTGTTTTTAGCAGAGCATACGGTATCTCCTATGGAGAACACACCGGGGTCGAATACACCGATAATATCCCCTGCATAGGCTTCGTCTACAATTTCTCTTTCCTGCGCCATAAGCTGCTGAGGTTGAGGAAGCTTCATTGACTTGCCGCTTTGCACGTGGAAATATTCCTTGTTGCGCTCAAATTTGCCGGAGCATATACGCATAAAGGTAAGTCTGTCACGGTGAGCTTTGTTCATATTCGCCTGAATTTTAAATACAAACGCCGAGAAATTATCGTCCTCGGGCTTTACCTCGCCCTCAATAGTATTTCTGGGCAGAGGCGGTGTGGTAAATTTAAGAAAGCTCTCAAGGAAGGGTTCAACACCAAAATTAGTAAGCGCTGAGCCGAAGAATACGGGGCTCAGCTTTCCTGTGCGCACCTGCTCTAAATTAAACTCATAGCTGGCGCCGTCAAGGAGCTCTATCTGGTCAACAAGGTCAGCTCTGAGATAAGGTCCGATAAGGCTGTCTAATTTTTCGGTGTCGGTTATATCACATTCTATTGCCTCTAATTTGCTCTGTCCCTTTTTAAACTGCTCAAAAGCAAGAATTCTGCGGTTTTCTCTGTCAAAAACACCCTTGAAATCACTGCCCGATCCGATAGGCCAGTTCATAGGGTAAGTGCCGATACCGAATTCCTTTTCAAGCTGGTCAATAAGGTCAAAGGGGTCGCGGGAATCTCTGTCCATTTTATTGATAAAGGTGAAAATGGGAATATTTCTGCGGGCAACAACCTTAAAGAGCTTTCTGGTCTGAGGCTCAATACCTTTAGCGCCGTCAATAACCATAACAACACTGTCAGCCGCCATAAGTGTACGGTAGGTGTCTTCAGAGAAGTCCTGATGTCCCGGAGTATCAAGAATGTTTATACAATAACCGTCATATTCAAACTGCAATACAGAAGAGGTAACCGAAATTCCTCTCTGTTTTTCAAGCTCCATCCAGTCAGACACAGCGTGTCTTGCGGTGGCTTTGCCCTTTACGCTTCCTGCAAGCTGAATTGCGCCTCCGTAAAGAAGCAGTTTTTCGGTAAGGGTTGTTTTACCGGCATCGGGGTGGGAGATTATCGCGAATGTTCTCCTGCGCGCTATCTCGTGTTTCATATCTGCCATAAATGTTTCTCCTAAAACTAAATAAAGGACGGTGTGCTCAGACACCGTCCATTTTACTTAAAAATCAGTCGTTACGGCGTCTGAATCCGCGACGCTGTCCGCCATGACCGCCGTTTCTGGGCTTTCTGGGCTGTTCCTCGTCGGCGCCCTCTTCAACAACTGCGCCTTCGATTTCAACAAGAGCATCTCTTCTGGAAAGGTTGAGTCTGCCCTGGTCATCGATTTCGGTAACCTTAACGATTACTTCATCGCCAACAGAAACAACGTCTTCAACGTTTTCAACACGTTTAACATCCAGCTTGCTTACGTGAACAAGACCTTCCTTACCGGGAGCGATTTCAACGAAAGCGCCGAAGCTCATAAGTCTGGTTACCTTGCCCTTATAGATAGCACCGATTTCGGGGTCGTTTGCAATGGTCTCTACAATGGAAAGAGCCTGCTTACATTTGTCAATATCAATACCTGCAATATAAACGTGACCGTCATCCTCAATATTAATGGTAACGTCACACTGCTCCTGAATAGACTGGATAACCTTGCCCTGCTTACCGATAACGTCACCAATCTTAGAGGGGTCGATAACGGTGGAGAGCATCTTGGGAGCGTATTTGGAAAGCTCTTTTCTGGGCTCAGCAATACACTTGCAGATAACCTCATCAAGAATGTAGTTTCTTGCTTTATGAGTCTTCTCAAGAGCTTCCTTAATGATTGCGGGGGTAAGACCGTGAACCTTTAAGTCCATCTGAATGGAGGTGATACCCTCTTTTGTACCTGCAACCTTAAAGTCCATATCGCCGTAGAAGTCTTCAAGACCCTGAATGTCTACCATGGTCATAAAGTCTCCGTATACACCCTCGTCACCGGTGATGAGACCGCAGGAAATACCTGCAACGGGAGCCTTAATGGGAACGCCTGCAGCCATAAGAGCAAGGGTAGAACCGCAGACAGAAGCCTGAGAGGTAGAACCGTTAGATGAAAGAACTTCACTTACAACTCTTATAGCATAAGGGAACTCTTCAACAGTGGGGAGTACGGGAATAAGAGAACGCTCTGCAAGAGCACCGTGACCGATTTCTCTTCTTCCGGGGCCTCTACTGGGCTTGGTCTCGCCTACACTGAAGGAGGGGAAATTGTAGTGGTGGATATAACGCTTTTCAGTTTGTTCATCAAGACCGTCAAGCTTCTGAGCTTCGCTTACAGAAGCAAGGGTAGCGCAGGAAAGAACCTGAGTCTGTCCACGGGTGAACATACCTGTACCATGTACTCTGGGGAGAAGGTCAATCTGAGCATCAAGAGGACGGATTTCATCAATACCTCTTCCGTCAACACGCTTCTTTTCATCCTTGAGCCAAGCGCGTACAACGTGCTTCTGAACAAGATACATAATCTCATCAAGTTTTGCTTCCTGACCCTCAAAACGCTCGTCAAACTTTTCGTGAACAGCGTTGTAAATGGGAAGAAGAGCAGCATCTCTTATCAGCTTATCATCGGTATCAAGAGCCTTTTTAACATCTTCAATGCAGAAAGCCTCGATTTCTTCCATAATAGCAGGATCGGGATCATTTGACTCAAATTCAAACTTTTCTTTACCGATTTCGGCAACGATAGAATTAATAAACTCTACAACCTTTACGTTAGCCTCATGACCTGTCATAATGGCGTCAAACATAACGTCATCGGGGATTTCCTTAGCGCCTGCTTCTATCATAGCAACAAGGTCAGCAGTAGAAGAAACGGTAAGGTCAAGGGTAGTGGTCTTTCTCTGTTCAAGTGTGGGGTTGATAACGATTTCGCCGTCAACAATACCAACGTTTACAGAAGAAATAGGACCTGCCCAAGGAATATCGGAAATCGCAATTGCGGCGGAAACACCGATAGCTGCGGCAATCTGAGGATCGCAGTCGGGGTCAACACTCATAACGGTAGCAACTACCGAGCAATCATTTCTCATATCCTTAGGGAAGAGAGGACGGATAGGACGGTCAATACAGCGTGAAGCGAGTATTGCCTTGTCTGCTGCCTTGCCTTCTCTTCTTGTGAAAGAGCCGGGGAAACGGCCAACCGAGTACATTTTCTCTTCATAGTCAACAGACAAAGGGAAGAAATCAACACCCTCTCTGGGTTTTGCAGATGCTGTAACGGTACAAAGCACTCTTGTGTCACCGTAGGAAGCCATTACGGCTGCATTGGCAAGCTGTGCCATTTTGCCGGTTTCAAGTTTTAAAGGTCTGCCGGCAAGTTCGGTTTCATAAACCTTGTAATTTTCAAACATAATTTTTACCTCCTTTTATTTAGCACAGGGGGTCTATTTTAGCAATAAATCCAACGTCGAAATTTATTCGGTGCTCGATTTACCACTAAGAATAAACCACCTGAAACTGCAAGAAGGCAGACCGAACAGCTTCGGTCTGCCGTTTTGCCATTACTTACGAATTTCAAGACGCTTGATGATAGAACGGTATCTGTTGATGTCTACCTTGGTAAGGTAAGCAAGAAGATTACGGCGATGACCAACCATCTTTAAAAGACCGCGGCGGGAATGATGATCCTTAGCGTGAACCTTAAGATGAGCGGTGAGCTCGTTGATACGCTCGGTAAGAAGAGCTATCTGTACTTCGGGAGAACCGGTATCACCTTCGTGAGTAGCGTACTCTGCTATAAGAGCCTGCTTTCTCTCTGCTGTCATTTCTTTCACTCCTTTTTAATGATAAATCGTCCGCCGTTAACCAAGCAATCGGTCATGAGTGCATCCCTTTGGGCAGTCACCGAAAGCATAGTAAACGGTAGCCAATGAATTATAGCATAACACGGAAAAAATTGCAAGTCTTTTTTTACATTATTCCCGTTATAAAGATTTCTATTCCTATTATTATAAGGATACTTCCGCCGAAAATTCCGGCTTTTCCTGCAAGATGTGTGCCGAACTTTTTACCGATTTCAACACCTGCAAAACATATAATAAAAGTAACTGCGGCAATTATGGCGGCGCACAGAAAAGCCATACTCGCCGAGTATTCCGAAATAGTAAAGCCTGTTGACAAAGCATCTATCGAGGTTGCCACACCCTGCACCAGTAAAGCGCTAATGGTGGTGGCACTGACATTTTCGTCACAGCCTTTATTTTTTATACCGTCGAGAAGCATTTTCCCTCCGATAAACACAAGAAGAACAAGGGCAATCCATGGGATAAGTCTCTGAAAAAAGCCGAACATTTCCACTATTGTATGGACACATACCCAGCCGAGCAGTGGCATTGCCGCCTGAAAAAGAGCAAAAATACCTGCAATGGCTATCGCCTTGCGCCTCTTCATGCAAGGCTCATGAAGACCGTTTGCCATGGAAACCGAAAAAGCATCCATTGCAAGACCCGCACCAAGAGCCGCACTGTTAACAAAAAACATTACATTCATAAAACTTATCTCCCGAAAACAATCGCTCCCCGCAGGGAGCGATTTAATTTAAACTTTTATTATCCTGCAAGTTGCTTTTTCAGAAGCACAAGGTCTATTGCATTTATTTTTCCGTCGCCGTTTATATCAGCGC
>JAZLDA010000010.1:0-12317 GCA_045614505.1 Acutalibacteraceae bacterium
TAATGCTATTAAACTTTTTAATTTTTTCCTGTTTTTTAACATTTTTACTCTCCTTTTTATTTTATTTTTAAATCAATTACTATTGCATTGGACCCACCTCCTGAAAACTCCTTCTATAATATATAACGGAGCAGACCCCCCCCATTTTGTGACAAAAAAGTTCATAAAAAAACAAAAAACGGAAGTTTCCACAAAAGAAAACTTCCGTTTTTGTGCAATTTGTTACAATTCAAAGCTGCCTTATAATTTGCGCAATAGCCATCTTTAATTACTGAGCAATATAATACTTTACAAGATTCTGAAGCAGGGTATCGCGGTCGACCCTTCTGATAAGGTTTCTCGCGTTATTATGAGTGGTGATATAGGTCGGGTCTTCCGAAAGGATATAACCGACTATCTGATTGATGGGATTGTAGCCCTTTTCTTTAAGTGCTTCATAAACCTGCAATATTATTTTGCGGATTTCAAGCTCTTCCTCGTTTATTAGAGAAAATTCCATAGTCTTATCAATCATTTTTAACACCTCTTTAGTATATATTACACTAATTCGCCTGAAAGTACAAGTGAATTTTTTATGAATTTATTGTTTACATTCTCAGTGTTGCGCCTGCGGCTTCGAGCTTCTTTAAAATGCGTTTGCTTGCCGCGTCTATCAGCTCATCTGTGAGGGTTGCCTCAAGGGAACGCAGGGTTACGCTGAAAGCAACACTCTTTTTGCCCTCGGGAATCTGATTACCTTCGTAAACGTCAAACAAAGTAACATCCTCACAAAGCTTTCCTGCGGCTTCCTTCATAATATCAATAAGGTTTCCTACGGGAATATCCTTGTCGCAAAGGAATGCAAAGTCACGGGCAACGGCAGGGAATTTGGGCAGGGGTTTATAAATGGTCTTTTCGGGAACAACGGCGAAAAGTTTGTCAATATAAATCTCTGCAACATAAGCTCTCACGCCGATGTCGTATTTGCTCAGTACATCTGGGTGTACTTCACCGAATATGGCAACTGTGTCATTATCAAGAGTGGCTTCTGCCTGACGGCCGGGGTGCAGGAACACTTCACTGCTTTTTTGGTATTTTGTGGTTTTGCCGAAAAGTCCTACTACCTCTTCGATTATTCCTTTAAGGGTGAAGAAATCTTCATCGCTTCCGTAAATACCAACCGACATAGTGGGGATTTCCTCCGGCTCTTTAGTGAGCGGGAGGCTTTCTGGAATAAAGCGTTTGCTTATTTCAAAGAAGCGCACATCACTGTTCTTTCTGTTATAGTTTGTGGAAAGAACGGTAAGCATACTGGTAATAAGCTGTGTGCGCATTGTGGAGTATTCGTCACCCAGAGGATTAAGAAGTCTAACAGCCTTTCTTCTGCTATCGTCTTCATTAAGATTTAAGGTATCAAGAGCCTTTGAAGAAATAAAGGAATAGGTGGCAATTTCGTTTGCGCCCATAGAAATCATAGCCGATTTAATCAGGTCTGTTTTAATGCGCTCAGGCAGTTTTCTACCTCTTCTCACACTTCCTGTCATGGGAGTGCTTACAATGTGGTCATAGCCGTATATACGCATAATTTCTTCAGCAAGGTCTGCTCTGCCTTCAATGTCATCTCTGATAGAGGGAACGCTAACGGTAAGCATATTGCCGTCAAGTTTTGTTTCAAGACCAAGGGCGGTGAGAATTCGCACCATTTTGTCCTTTTCAATGGTCAATCCTAAAAGGTCATTGATGGAATCGGTGGTGCAGTTAAGAATTCTGTTTTGGGGCAGACCCTCGTTTTTGTCGATTACACCCTCGATAATGTCACCTGCATCCAGTACCTCAATGAGGTTTAAAGCACGCTCCATAGCAAAGCCTGTGTTGTTAATATCAATACCCTTTTCGAATCTACCTGAGGACTCGGTGCGGATACCAAGGGCTCTGCCTGTTTTTCTGATGTTGTCACGCTTGAACTTTGCGGCTTCAAGGAATAAATCGGTAGTGGTATCGGTAATTTCGCTCTCAAGTCCGCCCATAATACCTGCAAGGCAGGAGGGCTTTTCTCCGTCGGCGATAACCAGCATATCCTCAGTTAAATCGTGTTTCTTTTCATCCAGAGTCTGGATGAACTCGCCGTTTTTTGCGTTACGGACGATAATGTGCTTGTCTGCAAGGTCGTTATAATTGAATGCGTGCATAGGCTGACCTGTTTCAAGCATGACGAAGTTAGTGATATCAACAATGTTGTTAATGGGGCGCATACCACAGGTTTTTAAAACCTGCTTCATCCAGTCGGGGGATTCCTTGATGCGCAGATTTTTAACAACTCTGCCTATATATCTGGGACATAAGTCGTAGTTATCAACATCGATTTTTATATAATCATTAATATCGCCGCCAGCGGTTTTATAATCGGTTGCGGGCAGTTTAAACTCGGTGCCAAGAACAACGCTTACTTCCTTTGCAACGCCTATAATGCAGTTGCAATCAGGACGGTTAGCGGTGATTTTAAAGTCAATGACATAGTCATTAAGACCTAAAATATCTCTCATATCGGTACCGGGTGCATATTCATCCTTTAAGATAAGTATGCCGTTTACCGAAGCGCCGGGATAGTCGGCATCGGAAAGTTCTAATTCTCCGCCTGAGCAGAGCATACCGCGGGACTCAACTCCGCGAAGCTTACCCTTTGTAATGTGGGTGCCGTCGGGAAGATAAGAATCGTGCAGAGCGGCGGGAACAAGTGCCCCCTCAAAAACATTCTGTGCGCCTGTAACTATCTGAACAAGCTCGCCGTTTCCAATATCCATCTGACAAATTTGCAAATGGTCGCTGTTTTCGTGAGGAGCAATAGAAACGATTTTTGCGGCAACAACATTGCTCATTTTGTCGGCTAAATTTTCAATGGATTCCACTTCAAAGCCTGCCATAACCATTTTATCGCAAAGTTCTTCTACAGAAACATTGATATCAACATAATATTTTAAAGTATTAAGTGCAATTTTCATTTTTCTTTACTCCTTTCATTAAAACTGGTCAAGAAAACGCTTGTCGTTTTCGAAAAGTAAACGGATATCACTGATTTTATAACGGGTGGTGGTAAGACGGTCAAGACCGATACCGAAAGCAAAGCCTGTATATTCCTCAGGGTCAATTCCGCAGTTGCGAAGAACATTGGGGTGCACCATACCGGCACCGAGAATTTCAATCCAGCCTGCACCCTTGCAAACTCTGCAACCCTTGCCGCCACACTCAGAGCAGGTAACATCTACCTCAACGCTGGGCTCCGTGAATGGGAAGAATGAAGGACGGAATTTAACCTTGGTTTCAGGGCCGTAAATTTCGTGAGCAAACTGCTCAAGAACACCTTTGAGGTCGCACATAGTAATACCCTTGTCAACAACAAGGCCTTCAATCTGATGGAAAACAGGGGAATGGGTGGCGTCAACCTCATCGGCACGGAAAACTCTGCCGGGGCAAACCATACGGATAGGAGGCTGCATCTTTTCCATAGTACGAGCCTGAGCGGCTGAGGTCTGTGTACGTAGAAGCAGATTATCGGTTAAATAGAAGGTGTCCTGCATATCGCGGGCAGGGTGGTCGGCAGGAACGTTAAGCTGTTCAAAGCAATAATGGTCAGTTTCTACTTCAGGGCCGTCAACAACGTCAAAGCCCATTGACTGGAAAATGTCCAGCATATCGTCAAGGACCTTGTTAAGTGGGTGAAGGGCGCCGATTTTTGCCTTCTTTGAGGGCAGGGTAACGTCAATGGCTTCGCTTTGCAGCTTTGCCTGCTGAGCAGCCTTTTCCATTACAGCGCTCTTTTCTGAAAGTGCGGTATCAATAATGCCTCTTACTTCATTTGCCATTTGACCCACAATGGGGCGTTCCTCGGCAGAAAGACTTCCCATCATTTTAAGAATGGCGGTAAGCTCTCCCTTTTTGCCCAAATATTTAATACGGATTTCTTCAAGCGCGGCACTGTCACCTGCTTCTTCAATGGCAGAAATCGCCTGACTTTTTAAAAGTTCAAGTTTCTCTTTCATTTCTTTCCTCCAAAAATAAAAAATAGTCTCCGTCCCCAAAAAAGGGACGAAGACGAAAAAATCTCCGCGGTACCACCCAGGTTTTCGCTTAGAGCAAACACTCTTCGGAAATATAACGGTTTCCTTTGACTTCCGTCGGCGCTTACTTTTATTTCGGCACCGCCGCTCAGAAGGGAACTTCGGTAAAGGAACTTTCCGCATCTTTCAGCCGTGAATGCAGTCTCTGAAAAAGTTTATATTTACTTACTTTCCTTCGTCATCGCGTTTTTATATCTTAATAAAGATAACATATATTTAAATTAAAATCAACCTTTTTATTAAAAAAATTGAAAAAAGAACAGATTTGTGATATAATGTCCATCGGAGGCGGTACTATGTTTAACGAATTTAAAGAACAAAGCTATAATGCGGCTAAAGAAATAATAGAAAAAGCAGGTCTTAAAGAGGGAAACATCCTTGTGGTTGGCTGTTCCACAAGCGAGACCTTAGGACAAAAAATCGGAACAGATTCTTCTCCCGAGACGGCAAAATATATTTTTGACGGCATATATGCCGCGGCAAAGGAAAAGGGCGTTTTTGTTGCCGCTCAGTGCTGTGAGCATTTAAACCGCGCAATTATTACAGAAAGTGCCGCAGTACAGGGAAAGGAAAGAGTAAATGTTGTGCCTCAGCCTAAGGCAGGCGGCAGCTTTGCTACAGAAGCTTATAAAGCATTTGAATTCCCTGTGGCAGTTGAGGAAATTGAAGCGCATGCAGGTATTGATATCGGCTTTACAATGATAGGTATGCACATAAAAAAGGTGGCAGTTCCCGTTCGTCTTTCTAATAACAAAATAGGAAATGCCACGGTATTGGCAGCCAGAAGCCGCCCGAAATTTATCGGCGGCGTCAGAGCTAAATATGACGAAAATCTGCTTTAAAAGACGCTCTCAAAGGTGAGACTTTCGCTGTCCTTTAAATATTCAAGGCGGGTTTTAAGTTCCACTGCTTCCGCTTTAAAAATTCCGTCATCCTTTGTGTCTGACAATGAAACAAGACGGTTTATGCGGATTCCGATTTCTTCTACACTGTCGTGATTGGCAAAAAACATAAGCATCGGTTCGGCTTTCTCCCAGTCGTAGTGAAGGGCGGAAAGCTCATTACCGGTGCTTTCGCCTTTTTTGTGGAGTTCTTCGATTTTTTCTATATGGTGCGTGAGAGTGTTATAATAACGGTCTATGGTTATGGCAGAGGAAACTGCCAGTCCGATTACCAAAGCAGAGAGAACAACGGCGGCTATAAGACGTTTCATTTAAAATTCTCCTTCATTATTACGCTCATTTTTCCGTTTTTATCCAGTGTTAAAAGAAATACGTCACTTATACGGGCAGGATTTATTCTTCTGAGTATTTCTTCGCTCTCTACATCAAGGGCGGAAAGGGATTCTTTAATAAGCTTTCCGTCGCTGATAACCGGAAGGGGCAGTGTGGCTTCATCGACCTTTACTTTCGGAATGTCTCCGGTCTGCAGGGGACGGAACTGACTTTTTTCAACTACGCTGAGTGTTCCGTTAACCTCCAGCACGGCATAAGCTACATTTTCAATTTTAAAAATGTTCTGACCGCGGAGAAGCTCAACAAGGTCTATTACAGTGAGGCGTACCTTCTTCATTGCCTGCTGGTCTATTACACCATTTTTGATTATTACGGCGGAATTTCCGCTCATTAGTTTTCGGATTTTAAGAGATTTCATTGCAAGTACCGAAATAAAAATTTCGATTATAACAAGCATAAAAATCGCCACAATACCATTGAGGACAGGTTGAGAACTGTCCTGAAGCGGTATGGCGGCGATTTCAGAAATTAAAAGAGTAATGGCAAGCTCGTTGGGCTGCATATCACCAATCTGACGCTTGCCCATCAGACGGATACCCAATGTTACAAAAACATACACAACGGCAGTACGGATTATTGTAATTATCAAATCAATCACCGTACTTAGTATGCTTTGTTTAGTCGTCGTTATGCATTTTATATGATAAAACCATAAGCTTGTCACCGAAATGGACATTTTCTACAGAAATGCCTGGGTAAGCAAGACCTAAATCATAATGACTGAAGTTTAAAAAGCCCTTTATACCCAGCTTTACAAGCTTATAGGAAATAGCCTCGGCAGACTCTTTTGGTATACAAAGCACTGCGGCGGTAGGATGATTTTCTCTGCAAAACTCATCTAAGGATTCCATTGAGCGTATAGGAAGATTATGAACTACCTGACCGATAAGGGATTCCTTCTGGTCAAAAAGACCGATTAGCTCATAGCCTCTGTTATCAAAACGGATATGCGTGGCAATAGCTCTGCCTAAATTACCGATGCCTATAACTATTAGCTTTTGAGGCTTATCAAGGCCTAAAATTTTTGCAATTTCTCCTGTGAGAAGTTGAACGTTGTAGCCGTAGCCCTGTTGACCGAAGCCGCCGAAGCAGTTAAGGTCCTGTCTTATCTGACTGGCAGTGAGACCCATCTTTTTGGAAAGCTCTGCTGATGAAATACGTGTGATTCCCGATGCTTTTAAATCTTCTAAAAAACGGTAATAGCGGGGAAGTCGGCGAATTACCGAGGGTGATATTGACCGGTAAGCCATAATGATACCTCCGTGATTTTTTCTCACTTGTATATTATGTAACAAATTTTTCGTTTTGTCAATAAAACTACTCATTTAATTGACAAAAAGTTTTATAAATAGTATACTTATATAAAATAAATGTTTAGAGGTATTGTTATGAAAAGACTTTTAACAATTGTTATGGCGGTTGTTGTTTGTGCTTGTCTTTGTTCCTGTTCTCTTTCTGCTTCTAAAATTCAGTCCAATCTAACAGAAGAAAATTACTCTGTGATTGAAATGGACGAAGAGCGACTGACCGAACTTAATAAAGAACTTAAATACAGTTATAAAGGCAGCGGCTCCATAATAACCGGTTTTTATGCTGTGCACAATGAGACTAAAGGCAGTATAACCGTGCTGGAGTTTCAGAATAAAAATGACCTTACTCTTATGTATAAAATAGCAAAAGAATCCATGCAAGACGGAGAAGACGTTGACCTTTCGGGTTATATACTCGTTTTCGGTGACCAAGACGGTGTGAAAGTCGCTTTAAATTGACGAATTTTACTTGATAATGAATAGATTCTATGGTATCATTATACTGTTAACATTTTGGTGAAAGGCACCAAGGAGGAAATATAATGCTGGATATTAAATTTATAAGGGAAAACCCTGAGCTTGTAAAAGAAAATATAAAGAAGAAGTTCAAGGACCATAAGCTTCCTTTAGTTGATGAAGTTTTAAGACTTGATGAAGAAAAGCGCGCAGCCAACAGCCGTGCAAATGAGCTTCGTGCTCTGCGCAATAAGGTGAGCAAAGAAATCGGAGCCCTTATGGGTCAGGGCAAGCGCGAGGAAGCTGAAGAGAAAAAACAGCTTGTTACCGCTCAGGCAAAGGAACTTGCCGAGCTTGAAGCAAAGGAAGCCGAGCTTTCTGCTGCTCTTAAAGAAAATATGATGAAAATCCCTAACATTATCGATGACAGTGTGCCTATCGGTAAGGATGACAGCGAAAATGTTGAGGTTCAGCAGTTCGGCGAGAAAACACAGGTTGATTTTGAAATTCCCTATCATACCGATATTATGGCTCTGTTTAGCGGTATAGACAAAGAGGCGGCAGGTAAGGTTGCAGGCGAGGGCTTTTATTACCTGATGGGCGATATTGCTCGTCTTCACAGCGCAGTTACCGCCTATGCAAGAGACTTTATGATTGATAAAGGCTTTACCTACTGTATTCCTCCCTTTATGATTCGCTCAGGCGTAGTTACCGGTGTAATGAGCTTTGAGGAAATGGACGCAATGATGTATAAAATAGAGGGTGAGGACCTTTATCTTATCGGTACCAGCGAACATTCAATGATAGGTAAATTCATTGATACCATTACTCCCGAAACAAAGCTCCCCTTAACACTGACAAGCTATTCTCCTTGTTTCAGAAAAGAGAAGGGCGCTCATGGTATTGAGGAAAGAGGTATTTACAGAATCCATCAGTTTGAAAAGCAGGAAATGATAGTTATCTGTAAGCCTGAAGAGAGTATGGATTGGTTCCATAAAATGTGGAGCTATTCTGTTGAGCTTTTCAGAAGTCTAGATATTCCCGTAAGAACCCTTGAATGTTGCTCAGGAGACCTTGCAGACCTTAAGGTTAAGTCCTATGACGTTGAAGCTTGGTCACCCAAACAGCAGAAATATTTCGAGGTTTGCTCCTGCTCTAATCTTGGCGATGCTCAGGCAAGACGACTTGGTATCAGAGTTAAGGACGAGGACGGTAACAAATACCTTGCTCATACCCTTAATAATACCGTTGTTGCTCCTCCCAGAATGCTTATTGCGTTCCTTGAGAATAACCTTCAGTATGACGGTGAAAAATATTCGGTACGAATTCCAGAGGCCCTGAGACCTTATATGGGCGGCAAAGAAATCATCACTTATTAATATTAAAAGCCTCGGAAAACCGAGGCTTTTAAAAATAAAAATCACCTATCAAGGATAGGTGATTTTATTTTATTATTATAATTGCTCTATTGCGCCTGCAAGATGAAGCTTTAAGAAAGCTAAATCTGTAATGTCAACCTTGCCGTTTGAATTTATATCGGCATTATCAAAATTGATTTCTTCATCAATTTCCACAAGGTAACGCTTTAGTATAGCTAAATCCGTAGTATCTACAGCAGCATCTGTATTTAAGTCGCCCTTTAAGTCAAGTTTGAGTGTATATACACCGCCTGCAACGAATTCGGTGGCAATGTTGCCGTTTGCATCAGCCCACATAACTGGAGAACCGTCTGAGGTTAATACAGTGGGAGCAGTGAGCTCGGAAGCGGAAGCGTAGTAAATAGTAAATACATTATCCTTTAAAACGCCGTTTGTGCTGTGTAGAACAACCTTATCACTTATAATGAAGTCGGCAGTCACCATTTTTTCTGTGGTGATATGGTCGAAGTAAATTGTATCGTTGTTATTATATTCACTTGCTTTAAGCCACAGATATGTGTAGGAAAAGTCGTTTATAGCGTTTTCATCGGCTGTGAAATATATGGCACCGTCAAGCCATGCTCCGGTCTCGGTGTTTTGGCTGATGGCAAATCTTGAATGGGGATAATCTAAAACATTTTCCTCAGCTAAGATATCAGCCTGACCGGTAAAGGGGTCAAGGTAATAGCTTGCATTAAGAGAAGCGGGGATATAGTATTTAAAGGAAATTTTATAGGCAGTGCCTGCCGCTATATTCCCTAAAGCAATAGAGTTTTCTCTCTTTTCGGTTGCAGACAGATTTGAGTATTTTAAGGATTTTGTGCCATCGTCATTATAAGCATAATCAGTAGAAATATCTAACGCATCGGAAGAATCAATATAATTTTCCGGGTAATTTTCAAAGCCGACATAGGGGAATTTGTAAGCATAAACAGTAATATCCTCTTCAGGCATCAGTGCGGGAACAGTAGAATATTCATTCTCTGAAAATGACCAGACATAGTCACAATCCCTCTGAGGTGTGAGGGTAGGATAGATGATTTCTTTGTTATCCTCAAAACTTTCGGTACTCTCATTATCGCCTTCAACAAAGGTGACGGTATGGTAGTAACCAAAAATTTCTCCTATATCAATTCGGTCGTCGTCCTTATTTTCGATAGCATAGGCAGGAAGTAATCCGGTACAAAGCAAAACGGTTATTGCCAGCAAAATGCTAAGTAATTTTTTCATATATAAATACCTTCTTTTAATTTAATTAAAACAGAAAATTTTCCTTTTACAGTACGTCAATACCGCTTAACGGGTTATTTTTCATACCGTTTACGCTGCGGTTAATGGTTGAGGAATAAACTGTAAATTCGTTTCCTGCTTTATCTCTGAAGGTTACAAAGCCTCTGACCATAAGCTTTAAGTCATACATTTCTTCGGTATAACCGTCTACGTATGTAGAGAAGCAAAGTTCACCGGTTTCGTTGTTGTATGTCCAGCAAGTATTGAAGTCTTCGGTTTTGATTTGGTGTTTAATTTCGGAGGAAGAAAGAGCGGCGGTGTAGGTCATACCTTCTTTGGTAACTGAGTGGTTATTGGTATATTTGTTTACAGCACCGTTTCTGTAAAGGAAACCACGGGCGACTATTTCATAGTTGTTATCACCGATAACTATGTTGAGCACCTGCTCGCCGTCGTCATTCTCTGCAATCACGGTATCGTAGCCGAAATAGTAGCGTATTGCCTGCATATTTTCGGCAGCGATGTATCCGTATTCGTTGAGCAGTGATGCTCCTCCTACAGAAAATACTTCGCCGATTTTTGTGAGTGTTAATTCACTTATCCAAATTTCATTAGAGCCGGAATTAGCGGTATCTATAAGGGTTAAGTATGCCCAGTCATTTCCGTTTGTCAACTTGATATCGTCGCTTGCTGACTGATTGTCTACCTCTCCTTTGAGGCTTGCGGTAAAGTATATATCCGCCGTGTTATATCCGTCAGTGCTTTCCGTTATGCTGTAAACAGCGGTCTCGGCATTGCCCTCGAAATAACTTGTGTTTTGACACATATTATCTCCGGTTGCGCCTGCAACACCGAAGCCTATTTCGGTTTCAACAGAAGCCTTATATTTTACGGTGAGTTTGTAGGTGACATTGTCCTCAACTTTGGAAAGGCGGAACATGCTGTTAATTTCATCGGACGCTGTTGAGTCGAAATAAAGGGTTTCTGTATCATCTTCTTTTACTACTGAGAGATCTTGAGAATAACGGTAGGGTACTGTATAATCTTCTCCGTTGTAATCAACAGCGCCTGCGGAAGAGTAAAGTTCGATTTCTTCTGAAGGACAAACGGTTTCGGAATAAATGCTGTCAATAGATGCAGCAGGGTCGGTATACCAAGTTTTGTCCACAAAGTTTGTGTCGGGAAGAACAAGGTTTTCACCCGGATAGCGCTCTATAGTTTCTTGCACCCCATTACCGCGGTTTAATATTATATTGACGGGATCCATCTTTTCGGTAAGTAACGGGAATTCGCAGGAGAAGGCATTGAAGAAAGTGTTGGTAACAGAAACGCCTGCGGAAAGGTCAATAGAGACAGCATCAATATATTCAAGCTCGAATTTGCTGGTTCCTGCCACGGCATCGGGTTTAACAGCGAATGTTACAGATGCAACGACAGTGTCTCCTGTAAAGTTTTTACTGCCGTCATTATTATCCCAAAGGAGATTTATGTAACCGTCCTTTACGTTATAGGAGAGGTTTAAGGAGTTATCCGCACTTACACACTCGGTTACTGTGTAGGAGTCGGCATCAAAATGCAGTTTGGAATTGAATATATACATACCTACATTTCCTGAAACAGCAACTTGGAGAGTAACGCTATCGCCTGCATAGGCACCGGTGGGAACGTTTTCAAAATAAAGCTGTGTGGGGATTGTAGTATCAACAGTCATTGAGTCGGAAACTTCATTAACATTAGTGACAAACTCCCAGGTGGTGTTACTGAAATTTTCGCCGAATATATAATGTACACCGTCAATATACTCGAAATCAAAGTCATATTTCTTGTTTTCTGCCTTTTCGTTAACAGTGAAGGTAACTGTGGCAATGGTGCCGCTTTCAAAATAGTTTGCAATGTTATTGTTTCCTGATACTACACTCCAGAGAATCTGAACATAATCCTGATGTTCAGATGTGGTGACAGAAAGTTTACTGTCGTTCTTAGAGTCAGCGGGCGCATTGCATATTACTTCACTCAGTGTCAGATTTTCACTGTCATAATAAAGTTTTCCTCTGAATATGGCAATACCGGAAGCGTTATTACTTAAATCGATATTAACGCTCACTGTATCTCCCGGGCAGTATAAAATTCTTTCTATGTCAGCACTCAAAGTTATGCTGTCAGAATCTGTCGCCGCTACACAAAGAGGTGTCGCAGTTAACATCAAGCATAATACCAAGAGAAATGACAATGCTTTCTTCATGATGTACTCTCCTTTTTAACCTGAGAAATATTTATATATACGGATTAATTGTAATTCTTTCTATCTGTTTTGTCAACAAACATTATCCGTTTTCAGAACAGTCTGAAAAAATAATCAGTCGGTGTTTAAGTCTGAACAGCTCCAATTTGTGCGGACAGTACAAAAAAGACCTTTATGGTAGGTAAAATTAAATTTTAAGCAACATACTGACTTCTCATTTCTTGGGGAGTCAGTTTTGTTTTAAGTTGTATTCTTTGGTAGTTGTAGAAATG
>JAZLDA010000011.1:0-17234 GCA_045614505.1 Acutalibacteraceae bacterium
GGTCCCCGGTAGACTACCGGGTTGATAGGCACCAAGTCTAAAGGCAGTGATGTCTGAGCTAGGGTGTACTAATAGACCGAGGGCTTGACCTATATTTCGATTCTCCTTGCAACTACACTTTGTTCAGTTTTGAAGGTGTGAAAATCAAAGCAGTCACTTTGGTGACTGCTTTTTTATTTTAATTTTTTTGTAGGTGTGATATAATTATTATGGAGGCGATATTATAATGAAATTTAAAATATTTTATTAATATTATTATGCATACCTTTTGTTTTGACCGGTTGCAGTCAATCAAGCTATGAGGATATTGTTTGCGAAGAAAATACTTATTTTGAGAATACATATTTTTCAGAGAAATCTAATAGTGATATTCTGTGTATTGATATGCCTAAAAAGTGGAATTATCAGAAGGATGACGAAGGTTATATGATAGTCGAATATTCGCAGGAAATAGGCAGTGTGGAATTTCTTGATGGAAACAAATAAAAATAAAGGCAAGCAGGTTCTCCTTGAGGAGTCGGAAACCGTTGGCGTAAATATCACACATACCGTTAACCGGCTTGGTTTCGGCAAAAAAGCAGAATATACACATACCTTTATATATGAATACGAAGACTCCTATGAAGAGATTAAAAGTATTGTAGTAAATCTGCCATACGAGAAGCTTGATAAAAACGCGGTTTCTAAGCTTATGAATTATGTAAGTATTAAACGCATTCACTTTGATGATTGCATGGGAGCGCTCTCAGTTGATAAAAATGGCGGAAGAATACTGCTTTTGGGCAATAGCTTTATCGGTTCGTCGTCTATTAAGAGTACTTTGCAGAAAATGTGCGGCTACTCTGTGACTGTTGAGGCTTATTCTAAAGGTGGTGCAGGAGTTCGTGCATTTGCTGAGGACCCATATATTTTAAGCGAAATCAGAAGCGGTAAATATTCTGCGGTACTTATGTGTGGTTTTTATAATTCGGATAATACAGCGGCTTTTAGAAGTATAGTTAATTCCTGTGAAAATTCAAGCACAAAGCTTGCGATTTTCCCTGCCCACAATGAACTGCGAAGCTCTATTGACAGCGCTTGCTCCACATACTCTTATCCGGTTCTCATAGATTGGAAGAATGAAGTTGACCTATTAATAGAGGGCGGTATTGACAGATCACATTTTTGCGTCAATGACTATCATAGTCATAGTACAGCACTAGCAGGATATGTAGGTGCCCATATGGCATATAGGGCATTATTTGGTGAGATGCCGAATGAAAATCTTACATATGAATATGTGTCGTCTTATCAAATCTCGTTACTTGGCGATTATGAAACCACAGCTTGCATTTATCCGGCAGCAGAAGATGCGGTTTATTCATTTCGATGAAAATATTATTTGTAAGTAAGAAAAGGGGATGATGTATCATCCTCTTTTTTATAATAATAATAGAATTGAAATTACGGTTTTATTGTGGTATAATATTACAGTAAACGTTTTGGGAGAGGAGTTTTTCTTGTGGCCGATATGCTTTCTGCGGCAATTGTTACCTATAACGGAAAAGAGCAGTCGGTGTCTGCCGTTAATTCAGTTTTAGAGCACACAAAAAAATACCCTTTATCCCTTTATGTTATTGACAATGCATCTCTTGATTCCACACCCGATGAAATCGAGAAAATAGAGGGAGTAACCCTTATTCGCCAAAAGAAAAACATTGGCTTCGGCGGCGGTCACAACGCCGTTTTGGGTGAAAAATTGGGTAAATACCACGCAGTTATTAACCCTGATATTGAGCTTGACAGTGATGTTCTTGCTCATCTTGTTGATGTTATGGAAGAAAACAGCGATATTGCCCTTGTTTCTCCGAAGATTATGGGTGCAGACGGACTTGAACAGCATCTGCCCAAGCGTCACCCTACTCTCCGTTATCTTTTCTTGGGCAGACTTTCCCGCCTTGGGGGGATTTTCAAAAAAATTCGTAAAAAATATACCCGTGAGGAAGAAAATTTTGAAAACCTCACCGATATAGAGTTCTGTTCCGGATGTTTTTTTCTCATAAGAAGCGAAGTTTTTAAGAAAATAGGCGGTTTTGACAAGCGATATTTTATGTATATGGAGGACGCAGATTTGTCCCGTGAGGTGTTAAAATACGGCAGGGTTGTTTTTGACCCCACCGTGTCGGTAAAGCACCTTTGGAAAAGAGAAAGCGCCAGAAGTCTTAAATTTTTGTTTATTCATTTATCTTCTGCTTTTAAATATCTTATAAAATGGAGGAAGAAAAAGGTATGAAGATTCTTATAACCGGTTGTAAAGGCCAGCTTGGAAACGAACTTGTTTCTATTCTCAATTCAGGGAAAAGTGAAATAGGGGAAATTCCCGAAGCGTTACTTGGCGCAAAACTTGTGCCTGTGGATGTAGATGAACTGGACATAGTGGATTTTGACGCTGTTTTTCAGTTTGTAATGAAGGAAAAGCCTGATATTATCATAAACAGTGCTGCTATGACAAATGTTGACGGCTGTGAGACTATGCAGGAGGAAGCCTTTAAAGTAAACGCTGCAGGAGTACGAAATCTTGCTGTGGCTGCTGAGAGTGTTGGGGCAAAATTCATTCATATTTCAACCGACTATGTTTTTGCAGGTAATGGCAGGGTTCCATATGCCGAATGGGATAAAATCGCCCCGCAGAGTATTTACGGAAAGTCGAAAGCCTTGGGTGAGACCTATGCTTTAAGTTTTTGCAAAAAAAGCTTTGTTGTGAGAACTTCATGGCTTTACGGTTATATCGGTAAAAACTTTGTTAAAACCGTGAGACGGGTAATGAAAGAGCGGGGAGCTATGACGGTGGTTAATGACCAGCGCGGCAATCCTACCAATGCAAACGACCTGGCTCATCATATTTTAAAACTCGCTGCGACAAATGAATATGGCATTTATCACTGTACAGGAAAAGGTGAATGTACCTGGTTTGACTTCGCCTGTGAAATAGCAAGGCTCAGTGAAATTGAGGGAACGGTTTCACCTTGTACCAGCGAAGAGTATCCTAGCCCTGTTAAAAGGCCTGCCTATTCCTCTCTATCCCACTTGGCGCTCGACTGTGCTGTGGGGGACGAAATGAGGCAATGGCAGGAAGCTTTAAAAGAATATATTATGAAAGTTGAGGACTAATTTATGAAAACCTATCTTGTGACCGGTGGAGCAGGCTTTATTGGCTCAAACTTTGTTCTTTATATGCTGAATAAGTATGATGACATTAAAATCGTCAATGTGGATAAACTGACCTATGCAGGAAATTTAGAAAACCTTAAAAGCGTTGAAAATGACCCCAGATACTGCTTTTATCAGGTAGATATCTGTGACAGAGAGGCTATTACCGAGATTTTTGAAAAGCACGAAATAGATTATGTTGTCAACTTTGCTGCCGAAAGCCATGTTGACCGTTCTATTGCTAACCCGGAAATATTTGTTGAAACCAATGTTTTGGGCACCGTTAATATGTTGCAGTGTGCCAAAAACGCATGGCAAACAGGGGATGACACCTATAAAGAGGGTGTTAAATATCTTCAGGTTTCCACCGACGAGGTTTACGGAAGTCTTGGTGAAGAAGGATACTTTATGGAGACAACTCCCCTTGACCCCCATTCGCCCTATTCTTCAAGTAAAGCTTCTGCCGACCTTTTTGTAAAGGCATTCGGTGATACTTATAAATTCCCTGTGAATATCACCCGTTGCTCCAATAACTACGGCCCCTACCAGTTCCCCGAGAAGCTCATTCCTCTTATTATGAACAACACCCTTAACCATAAGGAGCTTCCTGTGTATGGCGACGGTATGCAGATAAGAGACTGGCTTTATGTTGAAGACCACTGCAAGGCTATTGATATGGTTGTCCGCGACGGCGTTCTGGGTGAGGTCTACAACGTAGGCGGTCATAATGAGCGCACCAATATTTTTATTGTTAAATCTATTATCTCCTATATTAAAGAAAATGTTGACGAGACGGTAGGAGAGCATATGATTCGTCATGTTACCGACCGAAAGGGTCACGACCGCCGTTACGGTATTGACCCCCAGAAGATTAAGGACGCTCTGGGCTGGTATCCCGAGACTCCCTTTGAAGTGGGTATCAAAAAGACTCTTGCCTGGTACCTTGATAACAAGGAATGGGTAGAGAATGTTACCAGCGGCGAATACCAGAAATATTACGATAAAATGTACAGCGGAAGGACAGAACTGTAATGGGGGAAAAATACGGTAATTTCACCTTTCACAAAACCGAAATTGAAGGGGCGATAATTGTTGAGCCCACCGTTTACGGCGACTCAAGAGGCTATTTCACAGAGGTTTATCAGAAGGAAAAATTTATTAAAGGCGGAATCACAGTAGATTTCGTTCAGGACAATCAGTCAATGTCGGTAAAAGGTGTACTGCGCGGCCTTCATTTTCAGAAAAATTTCCCTCAATCCAAGCTTGTGCGCTGTGTAAAGGGAGAGGTTTATGATGTTGCTGTTGACCTGAGAGAGGGAAGTCCCACCTTTGGAAAATATGTAGGAACTCTGTTGTCTGCCGAAAATAAACGTCAGTTTTTCATTCCTAAAAATTTTGCTCACGGCTTCTTAGTGCTATCAGATGAAGCGGAATTTGCCTATAAGGTAGATGATTTTTATCATCCCAATGATGAGGGTGGTCTTATGTGGAACGACCCTGACATTGCAATAGATTGGCCTATAAGCGAAGATATGGAAATAATCCTTTCGGATAAAGATAAGGTTAATTCCACCTTAAAAGAATTAAAAGCAAATAAATGAAAAGAACTAAACTGATTAACCGTATTTTGCCCGCATATACAAAAGGTGAGGAAGTATTCAATATGGTCACCCATATAGTGGGCGGCGGTCTTGGCGTCATTTATCTGGTGATTTGTGTGCTGATAGGTGTCTTTCACAGAAATCCGTGGGCTATAGTTTCGGCGTCTGTTTACGGCGCTTCTACCGTAGCCCTCTTTACTATGTCCAGCGTTTATCACGGACTTAAATTTTCTATGGGCAAAAAGGTACTGCAGGTATTAGACCACTGCACCATTTACTTTATGATTGCAGGTACGTATACTCCCATTACCCTTTGCGCAATGAGAGAAAAATATCCCCTTACCGCCTGGGTGATTTTCGGTGTGGTTTGGGGTCTTGCGGCTCTGGGGATAACGCTTACCGCAATAGATATTAAAAAATACGAAAAATTTGCTATGGCGTGCTATCTCTCAATGGGCTGGTGCATCATGGTGCCTATAAATAAGACTGTGGATTCAATTGGCGTATCCGGACTTTTATGGATGCTGCTGGGCGGAATTCTTTATACCATAGGAGCCGTTCTGTACAGAATAGGCATTAAGAAAAAATACATACATTCTGTATTTCACATATTTGTGGATTTAGCCAGTATAGCACAGTTTGTGGGGATTGCTTTATATGTCTTGTAAAAAATACAAATATTTTCTCTTTGACCTTGACGGTACACTTACCGACCCCTTCCTCGGCATAACAAATTCGGTTGCTTACTCTTTAAAGCATTACGGAATAAACGTTGAAGATAGGAAAGAGCTTGCCTGCTTTATAGGGCCGCCTCTTTATGAGTCCTATGAGAAATATTACGGATTTTCTCACGAAGGCGCTGTGGAAGCGGTGGAAAAATACCGCGAATACTACCGCGACAAGGGTATTTTCGAAAACCGCCTTTATGACGGTGCAGAACAACTGCTTGCCACACTTAAAGAAAAAGGCTTCACCGTTGCTCTTGCCACCTCTAAGCCGGAGGTGTTTGCCCTGCGGATTTTAGAGCATTTCGGCATTTTAAAGTATTTCGATGTGGTTGTCGGCTCGCTTCTTGACGGTAGCAGGGTGAAAAAAGGCGAGGTTATTGACGAAACCTTAAAAAGACTTGACTTCCCGAATAAAGACTGTTGTGTTATGATAGGCGACAGAAGCCACGATATAGTGGGTGCAAGGGAAAACGGCATTGACTGCTTGGGCGTACTTTTCGGTTACGGCGACAGAAAAGAGCTGTCTAATGCAGGTGCAGATTATATAGCACAAAATTTTGAGGATATTAAAGAATTTTTATTATAACAAGTGAGAAAGCTATGAAAAAATTACTGTCTTGCGCAATGGATATCGGTGAACAAATGCTTGTAAGCGGAGCGGAAGTACAAAGAGTTGAAGATAGCATTAAGCGTATGTGTTCAGCCTTTGGCGCAATACGTACCGATGTGTTTATAATCACCAGCAGTATGGTAGTTACCGTTTATGGGGAAAATGAAAAATATTTTACCCAGACCCGAAGGGTTACTACAAGCGGTACCGACTATGAAAAATTACATAGACTTAATAATCTTTGCAGAAATATATGCAGGGGCGATATGACAAGTGAAGAAATCGAAAAGGAACTTGCCGCTGCCGTAAGTACTAAATCCTATCCGTTATGGCTTGAATGTATTTGCTACAGCCTTATAGCCGGTTCTTTCACACTGTTTTTCGGCGGAACCGTTGAGCAGACTCTTGTTTCTCTATTTGCGGGAGCGGTTGTCAGATTTATTATTCTTCTTTGTGAAAAAACTGTATCCAGTAAAATGTTCTCGAAATTTCTTTCCTGTGCCACCGCTACACTGATTGCGTTTCTTGCGGTGAAATTAAGGCTTATAAATGATGTTGACAAGGTAATAATAGGAAATATAATGAGCCTTATCCCCGGCATAGGTCTCACGAATGCTCTCCGTGACCTCTTTGCGGGAGACAGTATCGCGGGAATTCTGCGTTCCGTGGAAGCGGTGCTGACCGCCCTTGCTATAGCTGCAGGATATTTTCTTGTTGCAGTGTTAGGAGGGTTTATCGTATGACAAAAACTGAACTGATACAGATTATTTCGGGTTTTGTGGGAACTCTTGGCTTTACGGTGCTTTTTAATATTCGCGGAAAACGGCTTGTTTTCACGGCTCTCGGCGGATTTCTTTCCTGGACACTGTTTGTCGTTTTAAGTAAATTTATACAAAGCGAACCACTTAATTATTTTCTTGTGGCGTTGACTGTTTCGATTTACGCCGAGGTTATGGCGAGAATACTTAAAAGTCCCACGACCACCTTTATTACGGCTTCTCTTATACCTCTTATCCCCGGCGGCTCCCTTTACTACACCATGGCTAACGCCTTCGGAAGCAACAAGGAAGGGTTTATTGAAAAGGGAGTGTATACTCTGCAGCTTGCCTCTGCGTTGGCGCTGGGAATTATAGTTGCCGTTGCCGCAACCAGAATAATAAATGATGCCATGCAAAAACGCAGAAGAAAAAAACAAACTTAATTATATTTGTTAAGTCCTCGCAGATTTTCTGCGAGGACTTATTTTCATATAATTTTTACATTATTGTTAATTTTAGTCGACTTGTGTTGATTTTAATTTGATTTTGTGTTATATTGTTTAAGTTGTCTTAATTAATTAAAAGGGAAGTGAAAAGCGTGAGTACGCAAATGCGCTCTCGAAGTGAAGAAAAAAGTCTGTGGGAAATAATTAAGCCTCAGATTATTTCCATTCTTAAATATACTGCTATGTTTTTAATAGCTCTCCTCTACTGGGAGTTTCTGCTTCGCACACAGATAGGCTTTGAGGATATGTCCTTTTATTTTCTGCTGTTTTTACCTGCACAGGCAATGTTTCTTTCCTCCCTTAACGGTTGGCTTAAACGCAGATTTAACCGAATTGCCACTCCCATTATAATGCTTATTCCTTTTGCATATTACGTGTCACAGCTTGTATATTACCGTATTTTCGGTTCTGTATTCTCCATTTCTATGATAGGAATGGGTGCCGATGCGGTGGAAAACTTCGGCTGGGCGCTGTGGGATACTATAGTCGGCTCTCTTGGTTGGATATTCCTTTGTTTGCTTCCGGTAATCGCCGTGTCTGTTTTCTCCTATTTTGCTCCCAAAAAGTATTTTAGGCGCTATAGTCCCGTAATGCACATTCTTGCCTTTCTTAAAACTGTGGTTTTATGGTCACTGGCGGTGCTTATGCTGTTACCCTTCGGAACATCTGACGCCTCTCCTTATGCGGCGTATTCCTCTACATATATTGACACCGATACGGCTTCAAACCGACTGGGCGTTCTCACTAATTCCTTAGTCGAGCTTTATCACAGCTTATTTGGCTCCGACGAGCCGCAGCAGGACCTTTCTCTTGTTGTTCCTGAGCAAAAGGAAGAGCCTAAGCCCGATATTTCGCCCAATATAATAAGCTCCATTAATTTTAATACACTGGGCACTCTTACCGATGATGACGGTAAAAAAGAGCTTTCCGATTATTTTGCGCAGGTGAGCGGCACCAATAAAAATGAATATACGGGAAAGCTTAAGGATTATAACCTCATTTATATATGCGCTGAAAGCTTCTGCAAGTATGCCATTGACCCGCAGGTCACACCCACTCTTTATAAGATGAGTCAGGGCGGATTTGTGCTTAATAATTTTTATAATTCCTTTAAGAATACAACCACCAACGGCGAATTTGCCTTTATGACAGGACTCTGGCCCGATGTGTCAAGAGATGCCGACACCAACTCCAAAAGCGGAAGCTTTACTCAGTCAAAGGATAATTACATTCCCTTTGCTCTTGGTAATATGTACGAAAAGCAGGGCGTTAAAACCTACGCTTATCACAATTTCCGCGGTTATTATTATTCCCGTAATGAGACCCACCCCAATCTCGGTTATACCAATTTGAGATTCTTAGGCGGCGAAAACGGAATGAAGTTTACTACCGCGTGGCCATCCTCCGACCTTGAAATGATGGAGCAGAGTGTAGATGATTTTATTAACAATGACCGTTTCCACGCTTACTATATGACCTTCTCAGGTCACGGCCCTTATTCCGATGCCAACCCCATTGCTGTGAGAAACCTTAAAACGGTAAGGGAAATAGTAAAAGGCAGAAATTTGCCCGATAATGCTGTTTACTACCTTGCGGCAAACTACGAGCTGGAAAAGGCGATGGACTATCTTTTAAAGAGACTTGAATCCGCAGGAAAACTCGATAAAACCCTTATTGTTCTCACCGGCGACCATTATCCCTATTACCTCAATTCCAATTCCCTTGACGCCCTTGCAGGCAAAGAGGTGGGCAGTAACTTTGAGCAGTATGAATCCTCCTGCATTATGTATGTGGGCGGCATGACCCCGGAGAAGGTCAACACCCCCTGCTGTAATGTTGACATTCTTCCTACTGTGCTCAATCTCCTCGGAATGGAATACGATTCAAGACTTCTCCCCGGCACTGACCTTTTCTCAAGCGGTGACCATTATGCAATGCTTTATAATAAGAGCTTTGTTACCGACAAAGTCAAATACAATGCCACCAACGGCAAGGCTGAGTGGCTGGGAGATGCAGCCCTTATGAGCGAAAGCGACAAGCAGGCGTATATTGACTATTATTCTTCACTGACCAATAACCGTTATGCCGTGTCTCTTAAACTGATGAAGGAAGACTACTATAAATTTGTATTTGATAACATACAGTAAAAATAAGACCTCTGCAGAGCAGAGGCCTTTACTTTTGTCTTATGAAAATTCATCGGTGAGAGCTCTGTCGAAAAGCTCGTCAAGGGCAACCATAACGGGCTTATCTTCATATAAGACTTCATATACCCGCTTGCAAATAGGAAGCTCTATACCAAGTGCATCGCCCATATTTACAAGAGCTTTAACGGTGTAATAGCCCTCGGCAAGACGCTCAAAATTCTCGCCCTTTACAAAGGATTCGCCGAATTGACGGTTGTGGCTGTATTTTGAGAAAACCGTTGCCTCATAATCGCCTAAATGGCAAAGTCCGTATGCGCTCAGCTCGTTTCCGCCTTTAGCTCCTATAAGCCGTGCAACCTCTCTTGTGCCTCTTGCCATTAGCGCGCCCTTTAGGGAAGAAAGTCCCACTCCGTCAAGGAAGCCTGCGGCAATGCCTATGACATTCTTTGCGGCAGCGCCTATTTCGTTTCCTATCATATCATTACCGTAGTAGAAGCGTATAAGTCGGCTTGAAAATTCTTTTACAAGGCGTTTTTTTGTTTCCTCGTCCTCGCTGTCTATTACCATACAGTTAGGGATTCCGTGGTAAAATTCCTGCACGTGACCGGGACCTATCCATACGGCGATTTTATTTGAGGGGTCGAGGTTTGCCTTTGCAACCTCGGAAAGTCTCCTGCCTGTGGAAATTTCAATGCCCTTCATACAAAGAATAAATATTTTATTCTTTGGCTGATACTCGTTGATTTGCTCAAAAAGTCCCTGAAGGGCCTGAGAGGGTATGGAAATCACTATTGCCTCGCTGTCCTCTATGCAGGAAAGGTCGGTGGAAAGGGCAATGGATTCAGGGAGTGTCAGCAGGGAATTGCTTCTTGTTTTTAAAAAATCCTGCATCTCCTTAGCCTCTTTTAATCCGTAAAGAGTAACGTCGTGATGACGTGTATCAAGATACCAGGTGATAAGTGAGCCCCATCTTCCGGGCCCGATAACGGTTATTTTCATCTATTAATCTCCTCCGTTATTCGTTGTTTTTTAAATATTTTACCACAGAAAGCGATAAAGGTACAGCACAAATTGCAGAAAGCAGGTCGGCACAGCTCTGTGTTGCCTGAAGTCCTGTTTCTCCAAAGAGCTTGGGAAGCGTTATAACAAGGGGAATAAAGAAAATTCCCTGCCTTGCCGTTGCAAGAAAAGTTGCTCTTCCCACAAAGCCTAAATTCTGCATCATCATATTCCCCATAACGATTATTCCGAAGAAGGGGAAGGAGCAGCACTGAAATCTCAGTACTCTTGCACCGAACTCGATTACTTCTGTATCCTTTCTGAAAAGGGAAATGAGCTGCGGGGCAAATATAAAGCCCAGAACAGACATTATAAAAAGAAATACGGTAGCCACCTTTACACAAAATGAAAAGCCCTTACGTACCCTGCCGAACAGCTTTGCGCCGTAGTTAAAGCCGCAGAAGGGCTGAAAGCCCTGACCAAAACCAATAACCGCAGAGTTTGCAAACATGGTTATACGGTTTACAATAGAAATTGACGCAATGGCGAAATCTCCGAAATTGCCTGCTACGGTGTTGAGTATAATTGAAGCAATGCTGGCAATGCCTTGTCTGCACAGAGAGGGCAGACCTCCTCTGCAGATTTCAGCGATATAATGAAATTTAAAGGAAAAAGCTCTCGGCTTTATGCGCAGATTGGAGCCGCGTGTTGTGCCTATAAGCAGAAGTATAAATGAAAAGAACTGACTCACTACCGTTGCAATGGCGGCTCCTGCCGTGCCCCAGCCCAAGGAGAAAATGAAGATAGGGTCGAGAATTATGTTCAGTATTCCTCCCGACACCAGTCCCACCATAGCGTAAGCGGCATTTCCCTGAAAGCGGAGCTGATTGTTGATAACAAAAGAAGAAATTATAAAGGGAGAGCCTAAAAGAATGTATTTAAGATACTCTGTTGCATAGGGCAGAATGGTTTTGGTGGAGCCTAAAAGCAGGGCAAGGGGTTTTATGAAAATAAGCCCCAGAACGGCAATGAGAATTCCTATAAAAAAGGAATAGAAAAAACCGGTCGCCGCCATAGCTTCGGCTTTCTTTATTTCCTGCTTGCCGAGGGCCCGTGAAATGTAATTGCCCGAGCCCTGACCGAAGAAAAATCCCACAGCCTGTATAAGCGCCATCATTGAGAAAACAACACCAATGGCGGCAGTGGCGGAAACATCGTCTATTTTGCTGACAAAATAGGTATCCGCCATATTGTAAAAGGCGGTGACAAGCATACTTATTATGGTGGGCACTGCCATTTTTATAATAAGCGGCTCGATTTTTCCGGTGGTCATTCGTATAAATTTTTCGTTTCTGTCTTCCATTTTAAACATCTCTCGGAAAAATTGTTAAATAAACTTTAAAACCTATTATAACACATCTTTAATAATATTGCAAAATAAAAAAATACCTCTGAGCTTCCTCAGAGGCATTCTTCCTATTTGTATCTGTCCAACCAGACGGAGGCAATGTCCAGAGCCTCGTAAAAGCCGTGCTTTTCGCTGGTTTTTTTTACGCGGTCCTTGTCGCTAAGTCCGGTATCACTGAGCATAAGCTCAATTTTTATTGCATCTGCAATATCGTTCTGGCTTGAAAGGATAGTCAGACGAACGATGTATGTATCGCTCATATCACCAAAGTAAACGGTGTTTCCTTTTCTTACAAGGGGTTTGCCCTTATAGGTTAAAAAATCTGCCACAGTGTAACAACTCCAATTTCAGTTTTTGTCTTCTTCGGGAATCTCGCGGTAGAGGTTAAAACGAAACAGCAGTGTTTCGTCCTCAGGGTTTGTGCAACGGATGTTTGCTTCGGATACGGTGGCATTGCTGAGAATATTTGCAATACCCATAATCTGGCACAGCTTTGATTTAAGATTCAAAACATCACCTTCGTCGGTCTCTAAAAACACATCGCCCTTGCATAAATCAAGCGCTTTAATAAACTCGTTGAAATCCAGTCCGTGCAGTTTTAAGGTTCCGGGCATAAATACCACTCCTCCTATTTGTAATTTTCTTTAAAAATTATAGCTTATTTAATGCTATAAGTCAAGAATGAGTTGACAATAAACCGTTTTAATAGTAAAATATAAAGGTGTATAATGAAGTAATTATGCGCAGTTTTTTGCGAATTATTCAGAAAGAGGTATAAAAATGAAAGCAACAGATAAAACAATGGAAAAAGTGGTTGCTCTTGCAAAGGGCAGAGGCTTTGTGTATCCGGGCAGTGAAATTTACGGCGGTCTTGCCAATTCCTGGGACTACGGTCCTTTGGGTGTTGAACTGAAGAACAATGTAAAATAAGCCTGGTGGAAGAAGTTTGTTCAGGAATCTCCCCTTAATGTAGGGCTTGATTCCGCTATTCTTATGAATCCCGAGACCTGGGTGGCTTCGGGACATTTAGGCGGCTTCTCCGACCCCCTTATGGACTGTAAGCAGTGCAAATCCCGTCACAGAGCAGATAAGCTCATTGAGGACTATGTTGCCGAGAATAATCTCGACCTTAACCCTGCAGGCTGGTCGGATGAGGAAATGATGAACTACATAAAAGAAAATCACATTGCCTGTCCTTCATGCGGCTCTATGGATTATACCGATATCAGAAAGTTTAACCTTATGTTCAAAACCTTCCAAGGTGTAACCGAGGATTCCACATCTACTCTGTATCTTCGTCCCGAGACCGCACAGGGTATTTTCGTAAACTTCAAGAATATCTGCCGCACCAGCAGAAAAAAGGTGCCCTTCGGTGTTTGTCAGGTAGGTAAATCCTTCCGTAATGAAATTACCCCCGGTAACTTTACCTTCAGAACACGTGAGTTTGAACAGATGGAGCTTGAGTTCTTCTGCAAGCCCGGTACTGACCTTGAGTGGTTTGCTTACTGGCGCGCTTTCTGTAAGAAATGGCTTTTAGACCTTGGTATGGAGGAAGAAAGTCTTCGTCTTCGCGACCACGACCCCGAGGAGCTTTCCTTCTATTCTAAGGCAACCACCGACTTCGAATTTCTCTTCCCCTTTGGTTGGGGCGAGCTTTGGGGTATTGCCGACCGTACCGACTATGACCTTACTCAGCACGCTAACCACAGCGGTGAAAACCTTGAATATTTCGACCAGGAAGCAAATGAGAAGTACATTCCGTACGTTGTTGAGCCTTCTCTCGGCGCAGACAGAGTTACCCTTGCATTCCTTTGCAATGCTTATGATGAAGAGACAAAGGACAATGGTGAAGCAAGAACCGTGCTTCACTTCCATCCTGCTCTCGCTCCCATTAAGTGTGCAGTGCTTCCTCTTTCAAAGAAGCTGTCAGAACCTGCTCAGGCAATTTTCTCTGATCTTGCCAAAACCTTTATGGCTGATTATGACGATGCAGGCTCAATTGGTAAGCGTTATGCAAGACAGGACGAAATCGGTACTCCTTTCTGTGTAGTATACGACTTTGACTCCGAAAATGACGGCTGTGTGACTGTGCGTGACAGAGACACTATGGAATCTGTTCGTATGCCTATCGGAGAGGTTAAAGACTATATTGCTTCCAAAATTGAATTTTAAATAAAAAAGAACTTTGTTTTATGGGTGAGTAGATGGAGATTTTTAAATCAGTTCTTATGATGCTTGCAGGACTTGCATTCTTCCTTTTCGGTATGAGCGTTATGTCTGCAAGTCTTGAAAAAATGTCAGGCGGAAAGCTTGAAACAACACTTAAAAAGGCTACCTCAAAGCCGCTTTTGGGCTTTACTCTGGGTGCAGGTATAACCATTGCCATGCAGTCCTCTTCGGCTATGACGGTTATGCTGGTTGGTCTTGTTAACTCCGGTATTATGGAGTTCCCTCAGACCATTGCTCCCATTCTCGGCTCTAATGTAGGTACCACCTTTACCGCGTGGATATTAAACCTTATGGGTGTTCAGAGTGATAAATTCAGCATTATTATGTTACTCAGCCCCGAATACCTATCCCCCATAATGGCATTTATCGGTATAGTTGTGAGAATGTTTGCTAAAAAGAGCAAGCACAAGGAACTGGGCACAATACTTTTGGGCTTTGCCATACTTATGTATGGTATGGAGTTTATGAGCGATTCTGTAAGCGCCATTAAGAATATGGACGGCTTCGACAGATTTATAGGCTTTATAGAGGAGCCTTGGATGGCGCTTATCGTTTCCACTGTATTCACAGGCATTATTCAGTCCTCTGCCGCGACGGTAGGTATCGTTCAGACCTTGGCACTGTCAGGACTTATTACCTGGGATATGGCCATTCCGTTGGTGTTGGGCGCAAATATCGGTACTTGTATCACCGCCCTTATTTCTTCGGTAGGAACCAACAAAAACGCAAAGCGCGTTGTTGCGGTTCACCTTTATGTAAATACCGTGGGAAGCATTCTGACTATGATAATCTTAACGATTGTCTCTCCCTTTATGAAGGATATTCTCAAAACTCATATCGGTACCGTTGAGGTATCTGTTATTCATACCGTATTTAACGTAGCCTTAAGTATTTTAATGGGACTTACCTATAAACTGCTTATCAAGGTGGTTATGTGGGTTGTTCCCGATAAAAAGGGCAAGCAGGACAAGAATGTATTTCTGGACGAAAGACTTCTGCTTACCCCCGGTCTTGCTATTGACCAGTGTAGCCGTCTTACCGACGAAATGGCAGAGATTTCCCGTACTGCCATAATGAAGTCCATTGAAGCTATATACGATTATCGTAAAGAGCTTGTGGAAGAGGTAACTGAGCTTGAAGGCCTTACCGATAAATATGAGGATAAGCTGGGTACCTTCCTTGTGCGCCTTTCCGGACGAAATCTTTCGGGCAAGGAAAGTCATATTATAGGAAGAATGTTGCATACTATAGGAGACCTTGAGCGTATAGGCGACCATGCTGAGAATATTGTCAAGGTTGCCGAGGAGCTTTATGAGAAGAAGCTTTCCTTCTCCCCTCAGGCTATGGAGGAAATCAAGGTTATTACCTCTGCCATTACCGAAATAGTTGACCTGACTATCGAATCCTTTACCAACGATAATATAGAAGAGGCATCTCTTGTTGAGCCTCTGGAGCAGGTTGTTGATACGCTGCGCGCCGATATTCAGGCACGCCATATAGAGAGAGTTCAAAGGGGTGAATGCACAGTTGAGCTGGGCTTCATTCTTACCGACCTTCTTGCTAACTACGAACGTGTATCCGACCACTGCTCCAATATTGCGGTTTATACCGTTCAACTCGAATCAAAAATTCTTGATGCTCATAAATATCTGCGCGGACTTCATGCAGGAAAAAATCCCGATTTCGTCTCGCAGTTCACAAAATATGAGCAGAAATATTCACTTCCCGCAGGAGAAGAGGTTTCTGTATGTTAGAACTTAAAAACATCGGCTTTGATGTATACGAAGACGGTGTGAAAAAATCTATTCTTAAAGACGTAAACCTTAAAATTGATGACAGGTTTGTTGCTCTCACCGGTCCCAACGGCGGCGGAAAATCCACCCTTGCAAAAATCATTGCAGGTATTCTTTCCCCTACAAGCGGACAGATTTTCCTTGACGGAAAAGAAATTACAAGCCTTTCTGTCACCGAGCGCGCCAAAATGGGAGTAAGCTTTGCCTTTCAGCAGCCGGTACGCTTTAAGGGAATTACCGTAAAAGACCTTATCAGTATTGCCAAGGGCAAGGATATTTCAGTAAGTGAAGCCTGCGGCTATCTCTCTGAAGTAGGACTTTGCGCTAAGGATTACATTAACAGAGAAGTAAACGCAAGTCTTTCGGGCGGTGAGCTTAAAAGAATTGAAATTGCCACAGTTATGGCAAGAGGTACAAGCCTTTCAATTTTCGACGAGCCCGAGGCAGGCATTGACCTCTGGAGCTTTAATAACCTTATTAAGGTTTTTGAAAAAATGCATGAGAAAATCGGCGGCTGTATTATGATTATTTCCCATCAGGAAAGAATACTTGATATTGCCGACAGAGTTATTGTAATAGCCGACGGAACTGTGCTTAAAAGCGGAAACAAGGAAGAAATTCTTCCCGACCTTTTAGCGGCAAGCTCTGTCTGCAAGACTCTCACTGAGAAGCTTTAAGGAGGAGACTATGGACGCGATACAAAAAAATTTGCTCAGCGAAATAGCCGACCTCCACTCTGTTCCCGACGGCGCATATAATATCCGCGCTAACGGAGCCGCGGCAGGAAGACGCTCCACCGAAAATATTGAAATTGTAACCAAAGTGGACAAGCCGGGCATTGATATTTTTATTAAACCTGGTACCAAAAACGAGAGCGTTCATATTCCTGTAGTTATAAGTCAGACAGGTCTAAAAGACCTTGTTTATAATGACTTTTATATCGGCGAGGATAGTGATGTTCTTATAATTGCAGGTTGCGGTATTCATAATACAGGGGACAGTGAGTCCTCCCACGACGGCATTCATACCTTCCATATCGGCAAAAACGCCAGACTTCGCTATGTTGAAAAGCATTACGGAATCGGGGATGGTATGGGTGAGAATGTAATGAATCCCACCACCGTCATTGAGTTGGACGAGGGCGCAAGTATGGAGATGGAGACTACCCAGATTAAGGGAATTGACTCCACTGTGCGTGACACCCGCGCAACCCTTAAAGAAGGCGCCAGCCTTGTGGTGAGAGAAAAAATAATGACCCACGGCAAA
>JAZLDA010000012.1:0-11202 GCA_045614505.1 Acutalibacteraceae bacterium
GACCCTTCCACTGTTAACGACTGGAAAGTATTTTTCGGACCAAATGCCACCAATACCACCTGGGCAGGCGGCGTGTGGTCTGACAAATCTGTATTTACGTCGGTTGCAGATTATATAGAAGCCACCGATGAAGCTGAAGGCGCAGACTTTAACCTTTTAATTAACGATGACAGCTTCCTTGTGGCTCTTTCCACAATAGCTTCGTCAAAGAGTGTTGAGGGCTATTCCACGCTTCCCACCGACACAATTCTTGTGCTTGACCTTTCGGGAAGTATGGACGTTGACAGCGGTACCGACCCTTATGTTACAATGGTTAATTCGGCTAACAGTGCTATTGAGACTCTTCTGAATCTTAATGCCAATAACCGAGTAGGCGTTATTGCATTTAGCGGTAATACAGCTTTTGGTAATTCGACTACTGATACCGCAACCGTTATTTTGCCTCTTGGAAGATGGACAAAGGGTATTGCCGACAATAACCAGAGTGCTTATCTTGTTTCCTCCTGGAGAGAAAATAACAATACCCGCTACGGCGTTAAGGTGGCAAGCGGTGTAAACGGAACAAAGGCAAAGGGCGTAACCAGCACCTTTAGCGTGGATAACAACAAGCGAGTTGCAGGTGGCACCTATACTCAAAACGGTATCTATAAGGCTCAGCAGATGTTCGGTGAGGTAACCGACACCGTTGTTGCCGAAGGTATTCAGGCAGGCGCAAAGCGTAAGCCTGTTATGGTGCTTATGAGTGATGGCTGTCCTACTGCTGCAACTACCGCTTATACCAAAGTAAATACTTCCAATTCCGGTGATGGCGGCGAGGGTGAATACGGCAGTAACGGTATTGCCTTTATGACCCAGCTTACCGCAGCCTGGGCTGTAGATAAAATCGAAGAAAAGTACGATACTGACGCTCTTGTTTATACCTTAGGTCTCAATGTTGGCGGCAAGGCACCTGCATTAAGCCTTCTCGACCCTTCCAATAACACTTCAACCGATTCTTACTGGAATACATTCAAAGGTCTTGCAAACAGGCCAAACAAGACTATGAGTGTAAATATAAATAATTACAGCACGGAAAATAAGACCATAACCTACACTGACCCTGTTGACGAGCAAAAGGGCTGGAGCGAGGATTATGTAACAAAGTACTTCAGCGCAAATAGCAGCTCTTCGTTAAATCAGGCATTTGAAGATATAGTTCAGCAGATTATTATTCAGTCTCTTTATTATCCCACCCTTGTTGACGCAGGCGGAAGTATAGACCACGACGGCTTCCTTGAGTTTGACGACTATATCGGCAAAAATATGGAAGTAAAAGCCGTTAAGGGCATTCAGTTGGGCTCTAAGCTCTATGACGGTTCTACCCTTTCAAGAATGATTTATACCGGCGGCATGGGTACCGTTGAGAAACCCACCGAGGCAGGCGACAATATGGTATGGGCTGTTATGTCACGTATGGGTATTGACGATGCTGAAACTGCCGGACAGCTTATAGGCTACGCTTATGCAGCAGGTCAGCTTTACTATAATGCCGACACCGGTGAGTACAGCAACTATATCGGCTGGTATGCCGATAAGGACGGAAAGTATGTAGGCTTCTGGGATGGCGAGGATACTTCTCTCGATGCAGTTCCCGATGCTTTAAAGGACAAAGCGGTTTATGCCAACAAATCTTACTGCTACTATGATGCCGTAGGCGAAGGCCACAGAAAAACCGATATGATGTACGCTACAATTCTTGTGCGTACCACCGTTGACGGAAGAGCTACAGCCGAAGCCTCTGAGGTAGGAGACACCAGAGTTATAGGCAAAATTCCCGCTTCCCTTATTCCTCTTGTTGAATATGACATTGAGCTTAACGGAACAGACCCCATGGACCCTGTTTCCCTTACCATTAAGGGTGCAACTGCTCCCAGCCGTCTGCTTTACGAAGTAGGACTGAGCAGTAAAATTGATTTACTGGATATTGAAAATACCGCTCCCGACCCACTTGTTAAGGACGAAGACGGAAATTATGTTTTCTACACCAACCAGTGGAACAGTATCGACGGTGAGGATTACGAATATAAGTATTCTGAAAATAAGAATACCATTTCTTTCTTCGAGCCCAGTAAGGAAAACGAGCGTTATTACTATAACATCGATACCCCCATTTATGCCGATAAAAACGGAACTCTTTATAAGAGCAGTAACGCTCCTGTTTATGACAAAAACAACCCCCTTTACCACAGAAGCATAGTTTACAGAATAAACGACGGCAAGACTGTTGCTTTTTATGAATATGAAGAGATTTCCGAGCATGTACTTACCCACGAGGGTGATATTGCAAAGAAGAGCGATAACTCTTGGTATGTAACAGCAGGTACTATTCATCACTATTACGGCGACTACGAAAGGGTAAAGAAGGGAAATCCCACAGGCACTATAGGTTATTCCGATATGCCCTTTGTGCACGACCTTGAGGTTGGCGTAAACCATAGTGAGTACCATATTGACTCCTTCCTCGGTAACAACGGTAAGTTTACTCTTGACCCCTATGAAGGTATTAAGGTGAGCAAAACTGCCGATGCAACCATTACCGACAGAGACCAGTCCTATGAATTTATCGTTACTGCCGACGTTAATGCAAACCTAACCCTTATTAAAGAGGATGCATTCGGCAATAGAACAGAGTCTATCGTTGCCTTTAATAACAGTCTTAATATAAGTATTAAGCACGGTGAGACCTTATGGCTCTTAGGCGAAGAGCTTGCAGGCAAAACCGTGACCGTTAAGGAAAATACCGAAGGCAAGGATTATGAGGTATTAAGCGTTAACGGTGACACAACACTTACCGAAGCTGTTATTACCGTTGCCGATGACACTATCTCTTCTGCAGAATTTGTTAATACCGTTCCTCAGAACGGCGACGTTGTCATCAGCAAAACCGTTGTCAGTGATATTGCAGGTCATTTTGATGATGAATTCAGTTTCCTTGTAACCGTTACCGGCGGTGAGAACGGCGCAGAATATCCCATTGTTTTCTCAAGCGGCGCAGGTTCAACCATTGCTTCGGGTGAAACAATTAAATTAAG
This sequence comes from Acutalibacteraceae bacterium, assembly GCA_045614505.1. Classification (GTDB taxonomy): domain Bacteria; phylum Bacillota; class Clostridia; order Oscillospirales; family Acutalibacteraceae; genus SIG607. The sequence continues at coordinate 3,072 of JAZLDA010000012.1, forward strand.
CCATAATGAGTCTGCAACCATTAAGAATATCCCCGAAAACGCAGTTGTCACCGTAAAGGAAGTTGACATTCCTTCGGGCTTTACTGCAGACCAGACCGAAAAGAGCGCCACCATAGCTGCAGGCGAGACCGAATATTTTGCCTTCACCAACAGCTACGCCGCCGCAGACACCGACCCTGCAAATATTTCTATAACTATCAATAAGAACCTTACAGACAGCAACGGCGCCGCCGCTAATCTGCCGGCTGACTTTAAATTCCAGCTTCAGCAGTGGAACGGCACCGAATATGTTGATTTCGGTTCTCCCGTAACCGTTTCTTATACAAACGGCGGAGCTAACTCTGCTAATGTTGACCTTCTTAAAAATCAGGTTTATCCTGAGGTGGGTAACTACTACTACAGAGTTGTTGAGGTAGTTGAACAGGTTAACGTTGACAAGGGTGTTATCTATGATACCGTATACGGCAGATTCTATGTGACCGTAGCTGACAACGGAAGCGGCAAGCTTTTCGTAGAGAGTATCAACTCCCTTTCAGATGCTACCGTAAACGGAAATAACGTAACCGTTGAATTCAACAATGTCTATAACGTAACCGGCGCTGCCGAGGCAGTTATTGACATTAACAAGGTTGTAAAGAATGCTTATAACCAGACCGCAAACATTCTCCCTGCAGGCTTCTCCTTCTCCCTTTACGAGGCAGACGGTGATTACAATATTACAAACAATACCGCAGTAGCCACCTCTCCCAACACTGCTGCTGCAGGTACTGCAAGAATTTCTGTTATCTATGACAATTTTGGAACATATCATTATGTTCTAAAAGAAGATAAGGGAAATGACAATACTATTGACTATGACCAAAAGGAATATCACATTGATGTTGTAGTCGAGGACGAAGGCGGCAACTTCTCTATAACCGTAACGGTTAAGAATGAGGAAGATGCTGTTGTTAAACAAGCTGAATCCACCGCTTCTGCAAACAGCAGAATTGCTATTGCTGAGGTAGATGGTGCAAACTTTGAAAACATCTACACTCCCGACCCTGTTACCCTTACAAGAAACCTTACTGCAACAAAGAATCTTTTAGGCAGAGATATTGTTCACGGCGAATTCACCTTTGCTATCTATAAGACCGGCGCAGACTTTGTTGTAGGTGCAAATCAGGAAGCATTCCGCACAGCCGTTGCCGATATTAACGGTACAATCAGCTTTGGCGAGCTTGCCTACTCAAAAGAGGGCATACACTACTATGTAGTAAAGGAAATTATTCCCGAGGGCGCTGTTGACGGCAAATTCGAAGGCGTTACCTATGATACAAAGGAATATCATATTACCGTTACTGTTATAGGTGACAGTGTGACCGGTCAGCTTTCCGCAGTATCAAGTATGACACTGGACGGCGCAGATACCGCTGTAATGACATTCAATAACAGCTATATTGCCGAGCCTGTTTCAGCCGAAATTGTAGGCGCTAAGCACCTTGCAGGCGGCATCAGAAAGCTTCAGGCAAGAGCATTCAGCTTTGAGCTTATTGAAAACGGCGAGGTAATTGACACCGTATATAACGATACTCCCACAGATGATTACAACGCAGGCTTTAAGTTCAGCCTTTCCTACAATTTTGCAGGTGAGCATACCTACATTGTAAGAGAAAAACACCCACAGAGTATTGATGCTTCGGGCAAGCTCAACGGCGTTGTTTATGACCTTACAGAATATGAAGTTAAGATAAGCGTAGTTGATGACGGCAACGGCAAGCTTGTTGCAACAGTTGATTACAATGACAAGGAAATCAAGTTTAACAACTCCTATAATGTCGCACCTATATCTGTTCCATTAAACGGAACTAAGAATCTTATTGGCGACAGCATTTCTAAATATGTAGGCGATAAGGCATTTGAGTTCAATTTGTATGCCGCAAATGACCTTACTACACCTATTGCAACGGCATATAACGATGAGAACGGAGCTTTTGGCTTCTCGGGCCTTAGTCAGCTCACCTTCAGCAGTGTGGGCGGTTACCGTTTCGTAATTAAGGAAAGCGTTCCCGAAACAACAGACCCCTTAATGGTTTATGATACTGCTTACTTCGAGGTTGAAATTGACGTTACTGATAACCTTTTAGGCAGTCTTGTTTATGACATAAGAGTTCATAAGGTTGCCGATGAAACCACCGAAGAAGACAGCGTTGTATTTAATAACGAATATAAGGCTGAGCCCATTACCGTGCCTATTAGCGGTATAAAGAGTTATAATAAGACCCTTACTGACGGTATGTTTACCTTTGAGCTTTATCAGGCACTTCCCGATGCTTCCGGCAACGTAAAGGCTGTTGGTGAAGCAGCTCTTGAGGCAAGCAACAAGGGTGAAGGCTTTACCTTCGTTGAAGCCGATACCGAGGACGGCAAGACCGAGTATCTTACCTATAGTAAAGCCGGCACCTACTACTATGTAGTAAAAGAAAAGCTGCCAGAAGGCGCTGAGGACGGAAAGAAGGACGGCGTTAAGTACGACACTGCTGACCACATAGTAACCGTAACCGTAACAGAGGCTATTGACAGCACAGGCAGAGCGGTTCTTAAGGCAGAGGTTGCATATAGCTCTGCAAACGGACTTATCGTTGTTAATGAATATTCTACAACCGATGCCACCTTCACCCTGAGTGGTACTAAGGAGCTCAAAGGCAGAGACCTTAAGAACGGCGAATTTACCTTCGTTCTTTCTGACAAGGACGGCGGCAAAATCGACGAGGCCGTTAACGATATTGAGGGCAACTTCGGCTTTAAGACCTTGACCTTCAGCGAGGAAGGCACCTATATCTACTTTGTCAAGGAGGATACCTCCAAGAATGAAGAGGGTATGGCGTACGATACAAGAGAATACAAGGTTGTTCTCACCGTTGCCGATAACGGCAAGGGCGTACTTGAAGTGAAGGATGAATACTTCATAGAAGAAAGCGCAAAGGACGAAATTGTGTTTGTGAATGAGTATTCAAAGCCCGACGACGTTCCCGAGACCGGAGACGGCAGCAATATTACATTATGGCTGATAATTGCAGGAGCAGTTCTCTTAGGACTTGCCGCACTGCTGATTATAGGTCGCAAAAAGTCCGAAAACCAAGACTGATAAATTAAATAAATCCTGAGTGGGCGTTACACACTCAGGATTTTTTCTTTTGTTGCAAAACTGTTAATTTAAGGCTTTAAGTATTGACTATTTAGGCAGTTGAAGCTAAAATGTAGTATGTAATACTATAAAGAAAGAATGATGGTTTTGGCGAAAAAAAGAAAGGTTAACAAAACACTTGTTACCTGTGCAGTGATTATTACTCTGGGTAATGCGCTGTTCTTCTTTACCATTTGGTTGCTTAGTAAATATGACCATATATATCTTGATCAGGTTATTTTCCAGCTTAAGGCTCCTGCCGTGGGCGCAAACCGGACGCTGGCAAGCAGTGCGGTAGTACGAGTGGGCGTTTTTGCCATAGTGCTCACCGGTATTGAGATTTTTCTTTATACGCTCCTTGGCGGATATCTTAAGAAATGGAAGGAGAAAAGCAAACGCTATGCTGAATATTGCGCAGGTAAGGTGTGCGAATTTTTCAAAAAGACCGCCCTTCCCGTCTCTCTTTCTACCCTGCTCGTTGCCTGTACTCTTTTCGTTGCAAAGTTAGAGGTAGCCCATTACATCAGCGTTTCTTCCACCGAATCCGACTTTATAAGTGAAAATTATGTCGACCCGAATAATGCAAAAATCACCTTCCCCGAGAAAAAGAGAAATCTTATATACATTTTTCTTGAGTCTATAGAATCAACCTATTCCGACACTAAAGCAGGGGGAAATATAACAGATAATTTCATTCCGGAGCTTACCCGACTTGCAGAAGATAATATTAATTTTTCTGCTGATAATAAGGTAGGTGGCGCTCTTTCCTATTCGGGTACTACCTGGACTGCCGCGGCTATGGTGGCGCAGACCTCGGGTATGCTTATAAAGGTGCCCCTTGCAAGTGAGACCTACGGCGGTCAGAATGCCTTCCTGCCGGGCGTTAATACCATAGGCGAGGTGCTGGCAAAAGAAGGCTATAAGCAAACTTTACTGGTGGGAAGTGACGCTGATTTCGGCGGCAGAAAAACCTATTTTACCGAGCACGGCAATTATAATATAGTGGATATTAATTCTCTAAAGCAAGAGGGCAGACTTCCCGAAGATTACCGCGAGTGGTGGGGCTATGAGGACAAAAAGCTCTTTGATTTTGCAAAGGAAGAGATAACGAAGCTGTATGAAAGCGGCTCCCCCTTTAACTTCACAATGCTCACCGCCGACACGCATTTTCCTGATGGCTATGTCTGTCCTGACTGTGAGGAAAAGTGGGGAAACCAGTATGCTGACGTTCTTTCCTGTTCCTCAAGGCGTGTTAATGAATTTATAAGCTGGATAAAAGGACAGCCCTTTTATGAGGACACAACAATTGTTCTCTGCGGCGACCATCTCACAATGGACCCTGAGTTTGTTAAGGACATAAATACCGACTATACCCGCACGGTTTATAACTGTTTTATAAATTCCGCCGTACAGCCAACAAAAGAAAAGAACAGACTTTTCGGCACCTTTGATTTCTTCCCCACCACCCTTGCGGCTATGGGAGTAAAAATAGAGGGCGAAAAGCTCGGAATAGGCACGAATCTGTTCTCAGACACACCTACTCTTACCGAGCAGTACGGTTACAGTGTGCTGGACAGCGAATTGCAGAAGAAATCACTGTTTTATAATGAACAGATACTTGAAATGGAGAGCCCTGAAATTATTTTTTAGGAGATATTTATGAATTCTAATGACCACAGAAAAAGCGAAACCTTAAGGCAGCGCGATAAGGCGCGAAAGGATTTTCTTGAGCTTAAAGAAATGCAGAAAAAGGCAGCCGAAGAGGGTGCAACCGAGCATGTTGCCTACAGCGGAGAAATTAAACCTAAAACCTTTACAGAAAAGATACGTCACTTCTTTTATTACTACTGGCCGGGCATTGTGGGGGCAATAATCGTTATAGCGATTGTGGCGGTTGCAACGGTAAGCTGTATGAACAGAAGAAACCCCGACATTAAAATAGTTGTTTATGATAACCGCATACTTGCCGATATGTATGTTTCGGACATTGAGGATTACTTTGCGAAATACTGTCCCGATTATAACGGCGACGGAGAGGTAGTAGTTTCGGTTATCAACTGCACCTATGAAACCGGCAAGTCCACCGCACAGTATCAGCAGACCATGATGCAACGGCTTCAGGGAATTATTGTTACCGACAATGAATGTATGCTGATTATTACAAGTGAGATGGGCTATGATTATTTTGACGAGTATCTGGAAATGAGTCTCGGTGAGGGAGTGCCCCTGCCGCAGTCCTATTATGAAGAATGTACCCTCGACAGCAGTTTACCTATACCCGATGGAATGACCCTCTACTGCAGAGATATAAAAGGAACTCTTATTGAAAACAAAGAGGCTTCAAAGCAGGCGGTGGAAAACGGCAGGGACTTTATGGACAGGCTGTCAAAGGTAGAATAAGACTGGCATAGTCAGCCTATTAAGGGGATAATTATGGGAAAGATGACACGAAAACAAAAGATAATCAGACGCAATTTATTTCTCGGCATTTGCGCAATTGTTCTTGTGGGAGTTATTGCTCTTGCCTGCTTTGGAATAGATAAATTAATAGATATATCGGGCGGACAGGAACTTGCAACACCGTCGGACAGTTCGTCAAATATACCCGAAGAGCCTTATGTGGTGTCCAGCGCCACGGTGGTCAACACCGGAGATATTCTTATTCACTCTCCCTTGCTCACTGCGGCAAAGGAATCTGACGGATACGATTTTTCTCCTCTTTACAGAGAAGTTTCCACCTACTTTAATGAGGCGGACCTTGCTGTGGCTAATCTTGAGGTGACTCTTGGAGGCAGTGAATCGGGTAATTACAGAGGTTACCCTGCATTCAATACTCCCGACAGCCTTATTGATTATGTAAAGACGTCAGGGGTGGATATGCTGCTCACCTCAAACAATCACTGCTATGATACTGGATTTTACGGACTCAAGCGCACTGCCCGTGTTTTAAAGGAAAAGAATATGCCCTTTATCGGTACCCGCGAGACCGAACAGGAATCCCTTTACACCGTAAAGGAAGTTGACGGAATTAAAATCGGAATGGCGTGCTACACCTATGAGAATGTGTATCAGGGTAACGGCGCAAAATCCATTAACGGCAGAATTGTCAGCAGTGAAGCCGCACCGCTGTTGGCTTCTTTCTGTTACGAGCATTTAGACGAATTTTACCTTGAAGCTGAAAATGTTATCCGTGATATGAAAAACAGCGGAGCAGAGGCGATAGTCTTCTATATGCACTGGGGTAATGAGTACCAGTTAAAGCAGAATCACTGGCAGGAGCAAATTGCTCAGAAGCTGTGTGACCTCGGCGTAGACGTTATTGTAGGCGGACATCCCCATGTTATACAGCCTATAGAGCTTTTAACATCTACCGACGGCAGTCATAAAACAGTATGCCTATATTCTATGGGTAATTCGGTTTCCAATCAGCGCCTTGACCAGCTTTATTCCGATTGCCCCACAGGTCACACCGAGGACGGTATGCTCTTTTACTATACCTTTGATAAATACAGTGACGGCAAGGTAGTGCTTTCCGGTGTGGATATTATTCCTGCCTGGGTGTGCAAAACAGGAAGCGGCAGTAATGCCGAATATGTTCTTTACGCTTTGCCTACTGAGGACTCTTTTGCTCAGCAAGGCCTGAGCGCCTCCACAGGCAAAAAATCCTATGAGCGGACTAAGAATATAGTTGCACAGGGATTAACCGATTGCCAGAAATATTTAGGCTGTGAAGTCAGATTTGAATAAAAAAACTGCGAGTTTTTAAAACTCGCAGTTTTTAAATATTAAAGGGTTACCTTAACAAATTTCTTTTTACCCTTTTGAACGAGAAGCCCTGCTTTCAGTTGTTCTTCGTTGAAGAATGTTGCGGGAACGGTGACCTTTTCTTCGTTTACGCTAACACCGCCCTGAACAACTAAGGTTCTTGCCTCGCTCTTAGAAGAACAAAGACCACTCTTAACCATAATATCGAGAATACCGATACCGTTTTCGCCTAAATCCTCACAGGAGAGAGTAACGGCAGGAATATCGGCGGAATCCTTACCGCCTGCAAACATATTCTTTGCGGCTGCAAGTGCCTTTTCGGCTTCTTCCTCGCCGTGAACAAGTTTTGTAAGCGCGAAGGCTAAAATTTCCTTAGCCTTATTCAGCTCACTGCCCTCCCACTTGTCCATTTCATCAATCTGCTCTAAAGGTAAGAAGGTGAGCATACGGATACATTTGAGAACATCGCTATCTCCCACATTTCTCCAGTACTGGAAGAAATCGTAGGGAGAAGTTTTGTTGGGGTCAAGCCAAACTGCATTGCCTGCAGTTTTGCCCATTTTCTTGCCCTGAGAGTCGGTGAGCAGGGTAATGGTCATAGCGTGCGCATCCTCGCCCAGCTTTCTTCTGATAAGCTCGGTACCGCCCAGCATATTGCTCCACTGGTCGTCGCCGCCGAACTGCATATTACAGCCGTAGTGCTGGAAGAGGTAGTAGAAGTCGTAGCTTTGCATTATCATATAGTTGAATTCAAGGAAGGAAAGACCTCTTTCCATTCTTTGCTTATAGCACTCTGCCGTAAGCATTCTGTTGACGGAGAAGCACGCTCCAACGTCGCGCAGAAGCTCGATGTAGTTAAGTCCGAGGAGCCAATCGGCGTTGTTTACCATAATCGCCTTATCCTCGCCGAACTCTATGAACTTCGACATCTGCACCTTGAAGCAGTCGCAGTTGTGCTGTATGGTCTCGGGGGTCATCATCGAGCGCATATCGGTTCTGCCCGAGGGGTCGCCGATGTCCGCGGTGCCGCCGCCGATAAGCACGATGGGCTTGTTGCCTGCCATTTGAAGTCTCTTCATAAGGCAAAGAGCCATAAAGTGACCTACGTGAAGGCTGTCTGCAGTGGGATCAAAGCCAATGTAAAATACAGCCTTGCCGTTATTAACAAGATCCTAAGTCGGATCGTAGCCATGTCGTTCT
>JAZLDA010000013.1:0-3062 GCA_045614505.1 Acutalibacteraceae bacterium
TTGATTGTACGAAGTCTTTCCCATGGATCTTCGTTCAAAAATCTCATACATGAATCAAATGTTGCACCGCCCCAGCACTCAAGTGAATAGTATCCTATTTTATCGAGTTTATCAAGAGCAGGAATCATATCTTCTATTTTCATTCGTGTTGCCGCCTGTGACTGGTGAGCATCACGAAGAATGGTATCAGTAATTAAAAGTTTTGACATAATATCATTCCTTTCACTTTAATTTAGTTGTGTAATATTACCTCTATACTGTTTGAATATTAAGCAAACAATGCAAGGAGTACGCCTGCTGCGATTGCAGAGCCGATAACACCTGCAACGTTTGGTCCCATAGCGTGCATAAGAAGGAAGTTTTTCGGATTTTCCTTCTGACCAACAGTCTGGGATACACGAGCAGCCATCGGAACGGCAGATACGCCTGCGGAACCGATAAGCGGATTGATTTTTGTTTTGAGGAACAAGTTCATAAATTTAGCAAGAAGTACGCCACCTGCAGTACCCATACCAAATGCAACTACACCCATGATTATAATTTTGATTGTTTCCCATTTGAGGAACACATCACCAGTAGCTGTAGCACCAACTGTAATTCCGAGGAATATTGTTACGATGTTCATAAGTTCGTTCTGCATTGTCTTTGAAAGACGATCCATAACACCACATTCTTTTGCAAGGTTACCGAGCATCAAGCTTCCAACAAGGGGAGCTGCAGACGGAACGAGAAGTGAAACGAAAATTGTAACAACAATCGGGAATATAATTTTTTCTGTTTTTGAAACAACGCGGAGCGGTTTCATAACAATCTGACGTTCTTTTTTAGTTGTAAGAAGTTTCATAATAGGCGGCTGAATTACAGGAACGAGCGCCATGTATGAATAAGCTGCAACTGCGATAGGACCTAAAAGTTCCGGAGCAAGTTTACTTGTTACGAAAATAGCAGTAGGACCGTCAGCACCGCCGATAATACCTATTGAACTTGCCTGTTCAGGAGTAAAGCCCATAGCACCGGCTGCAACAAATGTTACGAAAATACCAAGCTGCGCTGCTGCACCGAGAAGCAAGCTCTTAGGATTTGCAATAAGTGGACCGAAGTCTGTCATTGCACCTACACCCATAAAGATAAGGCAAGGGTAAATACCGAGTTTAACACCAAGGTACAAAAGATCAAGAAGACCTGCTACAAAACCGCCTTCACCTGCAAATTTGCCCCAGTCGATATGACCGCCTGCAAAAAGTTCTGTGTGGAAAAGGCCTGCACCCGGAAGGTTTGTAAGAAGCATACCGAAAGCTATAGGGATAAGCAAAAGTGGTTCAAACTGCTTTACAATACCGAGGTACAAAAGGAAGCAAGCTATAATAATCATCAAAATGTACTTCCAGTTCTGAGCAAGCTGTATAAAACCTGTCTGTTTTGCAAAATTGCCGATAGCTTCGCCTGCAGTAACGCATTCGTTGTTTGCTGATATGTTGAAAAAGTTCGGAACATCAACAACATTATATCTGATACTTGTATCCATATACTGACCGTAATATTCAGCATAATTACCTGTATCTACTGTGCTTTTATAATAGTCGCTTTCGCAAATATATGAAATTGTTGCAAAAACATCAGGAATTTCTTTGTTCTTTTTATAATCCTGAATTTGTGCATGATAAATCAAAGTTCTTTCTTCGCCCGGTTTGATTTCCTGCAACTGCAAACTTTCAAACGGACTGAGGAATGTTATTCCTGTGATTTCTGAATAATCAATTTGTATATAAGAATCAAGAACGGTTTCATCACTTCTGTTAGCGATAGTAACTTTTATAGTCTGTTCTTCATCATTATATTCTGAATTTTTTACATATAATGCACTGTTGTCGTGCTTTACTATATTTACATTTTCTGCGCCCTGAGCATAGCAGGAATATGCAAATCCAAATGCCATTACAACGGCAAGAACAAGTGCAAATATTCTTTTTTTCATTTATTTCATTCCTTTCATAATAAGTGTAAAGAAAGGGATTACCCTTATGTTAATTATTTAATTGTGCAAAGAACTGCGCCTGTTTCTACAGTTGCGCCTTTTGTTACGCATACAGATGTAACAACGCCGTCAACACCTGCCATGATTTCGTTTTCCATTTTCATAGCTTCGAGAACCATAAGAACGTCGCCTTTTTTAACAGTGTCGCCTTCTTTAACATTTACAGCGAGGATATTACCAGGCATTGGAGAAGCAACCTGTTCGCCTTCGCCTGCAGGTGAAGGAGCTGCTGCAGGAGCAGGTGCTGCCTGAGGAGCAGGAGCTGCTGCTTGAGCTTTTTTAGCTTCTTCTTCACTGATAAGTTCAATAGAAATTGCATATTCTGTTCCGTTTACATTAACTTTATAATTTTTCATAATTTTTTACCTCTTTTCGTTTTAATTAAAGTTTTTTAAAAGATGTTACTCTGATATTTGACACATCTGTGCCGAGTTCTTCTGCAATTACTGCACATATACCTGCAATAATTTCCTGTTTGTTTGCAATCGGAGCATTATTAGATGCTGCCGGGGATGCAACCGCCTGTGCGGGTTTTGCTGCTTCAGGTTTTGCAAAAAATTGACATACAAAACCCATGATATAGCATATTAAAATTATAGATATAAGACCTATAAATACTATGCCGAGACCAAGTGCAACAACTGTTCCGTTTGAAATCATAATTATCCTCCCTTCAGAAATGTTGTGTTTATTTTTATTTATTATTAATTTATGTAAAATAAATTATTTACATAAAGAAAAAACTTATCTTCCCATAAAATACTTAACCTCATTAGGGTTAAGGTGACGCCATTTGCCGATTGGCAAATTACCAAGTACCACATTGCCTATTGCAACTCTCTGCAATCCCAACACCTTGTAGCCAATAGCTTCAAACATTTTTCTCACCTGTCTGTTTCTGCCTTCGTGGATTGTAATTTCCACAAGTGCATTTGATTTATCGCAGGATATAATGTGTGCTTTTGCGGGAGCGGTTTTTCTTCCGTCTATATATACTCCCCTCTCAAGCTTTTCTATTTCAAAATGA
>JAZLDA010000014.1:0-12686 GCA_045614505.1 Acutalibacteraceae bacterium
ATTGAGTTGGACGAGGGCGCAAGTATGGAGATGGAGACTACCCAGATTAAGGGAATTGACTCCACTGTGCGTGACACCCGCGCAACCCTTAAAGAAGGCGCCAGCCTTGTGGTGAGAGAAAAAATAATGACCCACGGCAAACAGCTTGCCGAGACTAATTTCGATGTTGATTTAAACGGAGAGGATTCTTCTGCCCATCTCGTTTCCCGCTCGGTTGCAAAGGAAAACTCCCGCCAGATTTTCCGTTCACGTGTCAACGGCAATGCAAAATGTATGAGCCACACCGAATGTGATGCTATTATTATGGATGAGGCAAGCGTCAGTGCTATCCCCGAAGTAACGGCAAACCACCTTGACGCTCAGCTTATTCACGAAGCCGCCATCGGCAAAATTGCAGGCGAACAGCTAATGAAGCTGATGACTCTGGGACTGACTGAAAAGCAGGCAGAAGAACAAATCGTCAACGGCTTCCTTAAATAAACTTTAAACCGCAGTACCGAGTACTGCGGTTTTTGTTATTCTATTATTTCATCAATTATATATGGTGGTCGGTGCTTGGCTTCAAGGTAAATTTTACCGATGTACTTGCCTATTACGCCTATGGCAATAAGCTGAATGCCGCCTAAAAACCAAATAGAAACAAAGGTACTTGTCCAGCCGCTTACCGTGTGACCCGAAAAATACTGCACGAAGGAATAGACAAGCATTAAAAATGAAACAAAGGTTATAATAGTGCCTATTCCTATAATTATATTAAGGGGTCTCGTACTCAGTGAAGTGATTCCCTCGGTGGCAAAGGAAAGCATTTTACGAAGCGGGTATTTCGATTTTCCTGCCACACGACGTGTTCTTTCATAATAAACAATATCCGATTTAAAGCCCAGCATAGGAACAATGCCTCTGAGGAACAGGTTAACCTCCTTGAATTCCTCCAGAGCCTTCAGCGCTTTTTGGCTCATAAGACGGTAGTCGGCGTGATTTTCAATCAGGTCGCCGCCTAAAATATTTACGGTTTTATAAAAGCAGTTTGCGGTTGCCTTTTTGAAAAACGAATCCTTTTTTCTGCTGCTTCTCACACCGTAGACAATATCACAGCCATTATTGAATTTTTCCAACATTTTATCGATGGCGTCAATGTCGTCCTGCAAATCGCAGTCAAGGGATATAGCACAGTCACATTTTCCGCTTGCATAATGAAGTCCTGCAAGAAGTGCGTTCTGATGCCCTCTGTTTCTGGAAAGGAAAATCCCGCTGAACAGAGGAGAACTTTCGTGTAAAGAACGAATAACGGCGGCGGTCTCATCCTTTGAGCCGTCGTCAACAAGTACTATGCGGCTGTCGTTTGATATAATTCCCTTTTTGCAAAGAGCCTCCATTTTTTCTCTCATTACGGGAGCGGAAAGGGGAAGCGCTTTTTCTTCATTGTAGCAGGGAACAATCAAAAATAGTTTAGTCATTTTTAATCACCGTTAAAATAATACCATAATAAGCTTGCCTTTGCAAGTGCTCTGCTTGACTTTAAAACTGTATTGCAGTATACTTAAATAAATATTTTTTGGGGGAATTTTAATGAGAATAGTAATCAAAGTGGGCACTTCCACGCTTACATACGGAAACGGAAACCTCAATGTAAGAGGAATTGAAAATCTTTGCAAGGTGATTTCCGACCTTAAAAATTCCGGACTTCAGATAATTCTTGTTTCCTCCGGAGCAATAGGTATGGGTGTAGGAAAACTGGGCCTTAAAGAAAGACCTAAGGATATTCCCACAAAGCAGGCTGCCGCGGCAGTGGGCCAGTGCGAGCTTATGTACGTTTATGATAAGCTTTTCTCGGAGCATAACCACACCGTTGCCCAGATACTTATGACAGGCGATGACTTTTCTCATCTTGACCGTTATGAAAACTTCCGTAATACACTGGACAGGCTTTTAGAACTGGATGTGCTCCCTGTAGTTAATGAAAATGATACCATTGCCACCAGTGAAATTAAGGTGGGCGATAATGATACACTCTCCGCAATGACCGCAGTGGGTGCGTCAGCTGACCTTCTTATATTGCTCAGCGATATAGACGGACTCTACACAGCCGACCCCAAGAGTGATAAAAACGCCACTCTTATCAGTGAAGTTAAGTGCGTTGATGACAGTATAAAGGCGCTTGCAGGGGGAAGCGGGAGCGAGCTTGGTACGGGCGGTATGGTGACTAAAATTCACGCCGCCGAGCTTTGCGGACAAGCTGGAATTGATATGATAATAGCAAACGGTGCCGATGTAAATGTTCTTTATGATATTTTCGACGGAAAAAAGGTAGGTACTCGTTTTATAGGAAAGGGAAAATAGATGAATGTTAAAGAACTTTTAGAGGTTGCGGTAAAGACTAAACCCATTGCCGCCTCTCTTACCTGTCAGCAGAAAAATGATGGTCTTTTCTCAATGGCGCAGAGCCTTCTTTCCCATACGCAGGACATTTTAGAAGCCAACAGTGAAGATTTATCAGCCTACGGCGACGGAGTGATGGCAGACAGACTTCGTTTAACAGAAGACAGAATAAAGGCTATGGCGCAGGGAATTTTGGATGTTGCAAATCTTCCGGACCCTGTTGGCAGAATTCTTGAAGAGCGCACCCTTTATAACGGACTGAATCTTAAAAAAGTGTCTGTTCCCGTGGGTGTTGTAGCGGTTATTTACGAAAGCCGTCCAAATGTAACAAGTGACGCCGCCGCACTGCTTATTAAAAGCGGAAATGTGTGTATACTCAGAGGCGGAAAGGAAGCATACCGCTCTTCAAAAGCCATAATTTCCGCTCTTAAAGAGGGACTGAAAAATTCGGGACTGCCCGAAGCCCTTGTGGATATGCCAGATTCGACCGATAGAACTGAGGCAAATGAGCTTATGACCGCCGCAGGAAAGGTGAATCTTCTTATTCCCAGAGGTGGCGCAGGACTTATTAAGGCTTGTGTGGAAAAGGCAACTGTGCCCTGTATTGAAACGGGTACCGGAATATGCCATGTTTATGTTGATGAGTTTGCCGATATAGATAAAGCTCTTTCAATTGTGGAGAATGCAAAAATGAGCAGACCCAGTGTTTGCAACGCTGCCGAGGTCTGCCTTGTTCACAGCGCGGTTGCTAATGAATTTTTGCCCCGTCTTAAAGAGAAAATAGGCGAAAAATGCAAATTTATTCTTTGCGAGAAAGCTGAGAAAATTATCGACGGCGAAAAGGCAGGAGAAAAGGCATTTGATACTGAGTATCTTGACTATATCCTTGCAATTAAGGTTGTTGACAGTGTAAAAGAAGCAACCGAACATATTGCTCTCCACTCCACAATGCACAGTGAGGCAATAATCACCGAAAATTCCGAAAATGCAAAATATTTTACAGGTGCGGTAGACAGCGCGGCGGTGTATGTAAATGCCTCTACCCGCTTTACCGACGGCGGAGAGTTCGGCCTTGGCTGTGAAATAGGAATTTCAACTCAGAGGCTTCACGCAAGAGGGCCAATGGGACTTAACGAAATGACAACATACAAATACATTATAAACGGTAATGGAGAAGTGAGATAATATGAAGTTTAAATTTGGCTTTATAGGTTGCGGCAATATGGGCGGAATAATTCTCGATACTGTGCTGAAAACAGTTAAGGGTAGTGATATTTGCGCGTGTGACAGCAACTGCCAAAAAATTCAAAGGGTTACTTCCTTAGGTGTAACAGAAGTTGACGCAAAAACAGCCGCAGGCAATTCAAAATATCTTTTTATCGGTGTAAAGCCTCAGGGTCTCAGCGGACTTTTTTCTGTTATCAAGGACCAAATAAGTGAAGAAACCGTTATAGTAAGTATGGCGGCAGGCAAGGAAATCTCGACTATTGAGAGCCTTTGTAAAGAAAATACAAAAATCATAAGAATAATGCCCAACACTGCAGTCAGTGTAGGGGAGGGAGTAATTCTTTATTGCTATAATAAAAATGTAACAGAGCAGGAAATTGCTGACTTTAATCTTGCTTTAAGCAAGGCGGGTCTTGTGGATAATATTGACGAAGACAAAATAAATGCCGCAACTGCCCTTTCAGGTTGCGGACCTGCTTTTGTAGATTTATTTATAGAAGCTCTTGCAGACGGAGCCGTTTCCTGCGGACTTTCCCGTGATAAAGCGTTACTCTATGCGGCAAAGACCGTGTCGGGCGCTGCAAAAACCGTTATTGATAGTGGAAAATCTCCCGCCGAGCTTAAGGATATGGTATGCTCTCCCGGAGGCTCTACTATTCAAGGGGTAAGGGCTCTGGAAAAGGGCAAGTTTAGAAGCACCGCAATGGAAGCGGTTATTGCCGCATATAATAAAACAAAGGATTTAAAGTAATATGGAAGTTTTATATTTACTTGAAAATATCCGAAATCCAATTTTTGATGCCATAGTCTCCTTTATCACCCTTTTCGGTGAAGAAACGGTATTTATGGCAATTTGTATGATAATATTCTGGTGTGTTAACAAATGGCAGGGGTATTATCTGTTGCTTACAGGCTTTGCGGGTACTGTTATTAATCAGACCCTTAAAATGACCTTTAAGGTGCCCCGCCCTTGGGTAAAGGACCCTGATTTTACCATTGTTGAGTCTGCCAGAGAAGCCGCAACGGGTTATTCCTTTCCCAGTGGTCACACCCAGTCCTCGGTTGGTATGTTCGGCGGAATTGCTCGGGCGAACAAAAATAAGGTGCTTCGCATTGTGTGTATAATTATGTGTGTGCTTGTGCCCTTTTCCCGACTTTATCTTGGTGTACATACACTCCTTGACGTGGGGGTTTCGGTGGCAATAGCACTGGCGCTGGTTTTTCTTTGCTATCCTCTGTTTAATAAGGCGCAGAAAAGCTCTAAATGGATGTACGGTATACTTATTTTTCTCACCCTTATGGTATTGGGAGCACTGCTTTATTTCCTTTTTGGAAGACACGAAGCAAACGAAAATCTTACTTCGGCAATTAAGAATGCCTGCACTCTCCTTGGCTGTATATTAGGATTAATAGTGGTGTACACTGTTGACAGAAAGAATGATTTTACCACCAAAGCAGTATGGTGGGCGCAGATTTTAAAGGCTGTGGGCGGAATTGCTCTTGTGCTGTGTGTAAAAGAGGGACTTCGCACTCCCTTTGAACTGCTTTTTGTAAACGAGCTTGTAGCCCGCTCAGCTCGATACTTTATGATAGTTATTGCAGGCGGTGTAATCTGGCCTCTTACCTTCGGTTGGTTTTCAAGGCTCGGGAAAAAGTAAATGTCAGGTGACTGCTATGAACAATATTTCACATAAATCTCTCCTTGATTCTGAATCAATAAAGAAATATCTTCAGCGAATCGGGATTACTGAAATACTTCATCCTGACCTTAACACATTAAATAGATTAATAATCGCGCACCTGACGCATATTCCTTTTGAGGCGCTTGATGTGTGGGCGCTTGGAACTTGTCCAAGCTTAGAAATTAAGGATTTGTACGAAAAAATCGTCGATTTGAAACGCGGTGGCTACTGCTTTGAATTAAATACATTATTCAGGGCATTGTTAAACAGTCTTGGTTTTGATGCCTACCAAGTGATTGCAAGTCTGTTAGACGAGGATGGTGTTGCCGCTCCGCCTGCTCACAATGCCATAATATGCAAAATTAACGGGATTAAATATTTTGTTGATGTTGGTTTTGGCGGGCCTGTGCCGCTGGGAGCTGTGGCATTAAATAATAAGCCTCAACTGGGTTTCCGATTAGAAAAACAGGAGGATAAATATCGCCTTATTCGCATAGATTCCGACAAGGAACGCCCTTCTATACTCTTTAGAGATATAGCGGCACAGCCTGTTGAATTTATTCCTCTTAATTTCTATGTTTCACAAAATCGTGATATTCATTTTCGAAATCGCATAATGGTGATTCAGCGTCAGCCCGACGGTAAAATTTTTAGACTTATTGGTGATACATTTTCCATTACAGATTCAGTTGGTACTGAGATTCAACCTGTTAATACTACTGATGATATAAGCAGAATTTTAGAGCAGTATTTCCGCATTTCTCCCCATACAGTTACATTAAGAGAGCCCTGAACACATTAAAAGTACGGTGTTATTTACACCGTACTTTTTAATTATTTTATAACGAAAACTCGGTTTGCATTTAGCAAACCGAGTTTAATTGTTTGATGATTAGCAGCAGCCCTGCCACTTCATTGCTTCTGCAACCTTTAAGAAGCCGGCAATGTTAGCGCCTGCACAAAGGTCGCCTTCAAGACCGTACTCCTTAGCTGCATCGAAGGAACTCTTGTAGATATTAGCCATAATCTGTTTGAGCTTAGCATCAACCTCTTCAGCAGTCCAGCTGTATCTCATAGAGTTCTGGCTCATCTCTAAGCCGGAAACAGCAACACCGCCGGCATTAACAGCCTTAGAGGGAGCGATAACTACGCCGTTTGCTTTTAAGTACTCGAAAGCCTCTTCGGTAGTGGGCATATTAGCAACTTCCATATAATACTTAACGCCGTTCTTAACAATATTCTTAGCGTCTTCAATACCAACCTCGTTCTGGGTAGCGCAAGGCATAATAACGTCAGCCTTAACCTCCCAAGGACGCTTGCCTGCATAGAAGGGAACACCGAACTTATCAGCGTAATCCTGTACCTTGTCGCGGCAGGAAGCACGCATTTCTAACATAAAGTTAATTTTTTCTTCGGTATTTATACCATCAGCATCGTATATGTAACCGTCGGGGCCGGAAATTGTAACTACCTTACCGCCAAGCTCGGTAACCTTTTTAACGGTACCCCAAGCAACGTTACCGAAACCGGATACGGCAAAGGTCTTGCCCTTGATATCCTCGCCGAAGGACTTGAGAACCTCATTGGTGTAGTAAACAGCGCCGAAGCCGGTAGCCTCGGGACGGATAAGAGAACCGCCGGAGGGAACTGCTTTACCGGTGAGAACGCCTGTGAACTCGTTGCAGATTCTCTTGTACTGGCCGAATAGGTAGCCAACTTCTCTTGCTCCTACACCGATATCACCTGCAGGAACGTCGGTATCAGGGCCAATGTGTCTGTAAAGCTCGGTCATAAAGCTCTGGCAGAAGCGCATAACCTCAGCGTCACTCTTTCCTCTGGGGTCAAAGTCAGCGCCGCCCTTGCCGCCGCCCATGGGGAGGCTGGTAAGGCTGTTCTTGAAGGTCTGCTCG
Source organism: Acutalibacteraceae bacterium (assembly GCA_045614505.1). Taxonomy (GTDB): domain Bacteria; phylum Bacillota; class Clostridia; order Oscillospirales; family Acutalibacteraceae; genus SIG607. The sequence continues at coordinate 7,199 of JAZLDA010000014.1, forward strand.
AAGCCTAAGAACTTAATGATGGAAGCGTTAACAGAAGGATGGAAACGAAGTCCGCCCTTGTAGGGACCGATAGCGGAGTTAAACTGTACACGGAAACCTCTGTTTACCTGTACCTTGCCGTTATCGTCTACCCACGGAACGCGGAAAACAATCTGACGCTCGGGCTCTACCATACGCTCGATAACACCTGACTCAATAAAGTCGGGGCGCTTCTCAACAACGGGTTCGAGGCTGGCGAGAACTTCGGTAACAGCCTGAATAAACTCGGGCTCACCAGAGTTGCGCTTTTTAACATTTTCAAGTACTGAATTTAAATATTCGTTTTTCACCTAAATCACACCTTTTTAAAATTTATTTTTTTATTATATTTTATTGAACTAAATATGTCAATAATTACTTACGATTTTTAATATCATCTAAAAGATTTTTTATAAAATCTTCCTTGCTCATTTCGGTGGTTTCGAGAGTGTCGCGGTTTCTTACCGAAACAGTGCCGTTCTCAACCTCTTTTGCACCGAGAATAAGCATATAGGGAACGCGTTCAACAGCCTGAGCTTCTCTGATTTTATATCCGATTTTCTCGTTTCTATCATCAAGCTGACAACGGATTCCTGCGGCACGAAGCTGCTCGTAAATATCGGTTGCATAGTCCAGAGTCTTTTCGGAAACGGGGAGCACTTTTACCTGAACGGGAGCAAGCCAAGCAGGGAACTTGCCTGCAAAATGCTCGGTAATGATACCGATAAAACGCTCAATAGAGCCGAAGCATACGCGGTGAATCATAATGGGACGCTGCTTCTCACCGTTTTCGTCGGTGTACTCAAGCTGGAAGTTAATAGGCATCTGGAAGTCGAGCTGAATGGTACCGCACTGCCAGGTTCTGCCGAGACTGTCTTCAAGATGGAAGTCAATTTTCGGACCGTAGAAAGCACCGTCACCCTCGTTAATTGTATAGGGAAGACCTAACTTTTCGAGAGCTCCCTTAAGACCGTCTGTTGCTGCCTGCCAGTCCTCGTCACTGCCCATGCTGTCTTCGGGACGTGTGGAAAGCTCGATAAAATACTTAAAGCCGAACTTCTCGTAAACCTCGTTGATGAGATGAACAACATTCATAATCTCGTCGGTAATCTGGTCTTTGGTCATAAAGATATGAGCGTCGTCCTGAGTAAAGCAACGAACTCTAAATAGACCATGGAGAGCGCCCTTTAATTCGTGACGGTGAACAAGACCTAATTCGCCGACTCTAAGGGGTAAATCTCTGTAGGAGTGAAGCTGGCTCTTATATACCATAACACCGCCGGGGCAGTTCATAGGCTTAATGCAGTAGGTCTCCTCGTCAATGGTGGTGGAATACATATTATCCTTATAGTGGTCCCAGTGACCGCTGGTTTCCCAAAGTCTTCTGTTCATAATAAGCGGGGTGGAAACCTCTACATAATTATCTCTATAGTGAATGTCGCGCCAGTAATCGATAAGGGCGTTTTTCAGCGCCATACCGGAGGGCAGGAAGAAGGGGAAGCCGGGACCTTCGTCGCTCATCATAAAGAGATTCATCTCTTTGCCGATTTTGCGGTGGTCTCTGCGCTCTGCTTCTTCAAGAAGCTTTAAATAATCATCAAGCTCTGCCTGACTTGCGAAAGCGATACCGTAAATACGGGTAAGCATCTTGTTGTTCTTATCGTTCTTCCAGTAAGCGCCGCTGGTTTTGGTAAGCTTAAATGCCTTTAAAGCCTTGGTGTAGGTTAAATGAGGGCCAACGCACATATCAACATATTCGCCCTGCTGGTAGAAACTGATAACAGCGTCTTCAGCTAAGTCGCCGATGTGCTCAACCTTGTAGCTCTCTTTTCTTTCCTCCATTAAGGCAATAGCCTCTTCGCGGGGAAGAATAAAGGGCTTAACGGGAAGATTTTCTTTAACGATTTTTCTCATTTCGTTCTCAATTTTTATTAAATCTTCCTCACCGACGGTCTCGTCTCCTAAATCTACATCATAGTAAAATCCCTTGTCGGTTGCGGGACCGTAGGCAAAATCTGCCTGCGGATAAAGGCGCTTTATTGCCTGTGCCATAATGTGGGCGGCTGTGTGACGGAGTATGTGAAGCTGTTCTTCTTTTTCTTCAACTTCAGCTACTCTGCCGTCATTGTAAATAACTTTCATTATTTTCTTCTCCTTCTAAGAGTTTTTAAAATATAAAAACCCTTAATGCCTTTAAAAGACATTAAGGGTGCATATACACGGTTCCACCTTAAAATTTAACTCTTTCTCCTTAACGCGGAATACGGTACTGCTTTTTTACCGCAGTACGGCTCGGGAGCGGTCTTCACTTAAATTTCAAGGAAGCACTTTCACCTGACTGCTTCTCTCTAAGCTTTACGTTTAAGCTACTCTTTCCGTCAATGCCTTTTTGTATACAATAATTTTATCACTATATACATGATTTGTCAATTAGTTTTCATTTTCAATTGCCATTATTTTGTCGACGCGGGCAGCGTGTCTGCCGCCTTCAAACTCGGTGTCAACAAAAAGGTCAACAAGTTCCAGTGCAGTGCCTACACCGATAACCCTGCCGCCAAGACACAGAATGTTTGAATTGTTGTGCAGACGGGTATACTTTGCAGAGAAATGCTCACTTACTGCAGCAGCGCGAATTCCCTTAACTTTATTAGCGGCGAGGGACATTCCTATTCCCGTTCCGCAGACTAAAATTCCAAGCTCGCATTCCTTTTTTGCAACACAAGAGGCAACCTTAACGGCAATGTCGGGGTAATCTACCGATTGCTGCTCGTAAATGCCGAAGTCGGATACCTCAAAGCCTCTTGCTTTGAGATGCTCGGCAATAGCGTTTTTGTGTTCGAGTCCGCCGTGGTCACAACCTATAGCAATTTTCATTTTTCATTTCTCCTTTTTAAGTTAAGCTCACGCTCTGCCTGAGGCAGTCTGAGGTAAATTGGCAATAACTGTTCGGGGGATACGGTTTCTCCCTTTTTATATTTATTTTCGGCACACAGCGCCACACCTGTTGCCTTTTGATAAAGGCTGTCTTCCGGCGCTAAAACTACACCGCTTTTGTCTTTTATGGCAGGGAAGAAAACATTAGCGCCGTCTCCCGCAATAATAATGGGGCATTTTACACGGCTTTTCTTAATCTCTTTTGCAAGGTCGTCAATGGAGATTGCCTTGTCGTCGCAAAGACGCTTTACTTTCCCGTTTTTAACACGGAAAAGGGCAGTGTAAACCTGATTGCAGCGGGCATCCATTACAGCGCATATAACTGCATCTTGCCCCAAAAAATTATAGGCAATGCTTTCAAGGGTTGAAACAGATATGCAGGGTGTATTTTTTGCCAGCGCCATTCCCTTTACGGCAGAAATGCCGATTCTAACTCCCGTAAATGAGCCGGGGCCTGCAGATATAGCAAAGGCGCCGATGTGGGAAATATCGGTTTTACTGCAGATAAGCATACTGCTGAGCATTGGCATAAGGGTCTGAGAATGGGTAAGAGGTACATTCACAAAGGATGAGGCGAGGATTCTTCCGTCCTCACTTATTGCGCAGGAAGCGGATTTCGCCGAACATTCGCAGGAAAGTATCTTCATTAAAAACCGCCTCCATTTATAGTGATTTTTCTTGAGTTTTCGCCGATTTTTTCTATAGTAATATAAATGGTGTCAGGAGGCAGAGCTCCGGAAATATTCTCACTCCACTCGGCGGCAATAATGCCGTTTTCCTCCATATAATCGAAAAAACCGCAGGAGTCAAGGTCCTCCCAGCACACGATTCTGTACATATCAAAATGGAAAAGGGGCAACACACCGCCTCTGTATTCATTAACAATAGCAAAGGTGGGGCTTGAAACATCACCCTTAAAGCCAAGTCCTCGGGCAAGTCCTCGGGTAAAATGGGTCTTTCCCATTCCCATTGAGCCTTCAAAGGCGATAACACAGCCGCCGCGAAGCGTTTTAGCAAAGTCGGAAGCGAATTTTTCGGTCTCTTCCGGTGAATTTGATATAAATTCCTTCATAAAAACGCTCCTTTCCATAGTTTATTATCATTATACCACCGGTGGGAAATACTTGCAACTAAAATATATGGTTGAAAAAAGCAGAATTATATTATAAAATAGGTATATAATGAAAGGAAGTGAAAAGGTATGAAAGGATTTTTTGCGCGTATAGCCGACTATATCCGAGAAGTGGATAAGTTTATGCTTTTTCTCTGCCTTTTTACAACCTCATTTGGCTGTATGGCGGTGTTTTCGGCAACAAGGTATACCGGCAGCCTCAGACAGTTTATAATGCAGGCGGTTGCTATGGTGCTGGGCGTGGTTGCCGCCGTGGTAATTTCTCTCTTTGATTATGAGTCTTTTTTGAAACGGTGGTATTTCGTCGCAGGAATCGGTCTTATTCCTGTACTACTCACCTTCGTTATCGGCTTCGGCCCTGCAGGTACTGACGACAAAGCCTGGCTTAATCTTGGTATTACAACCTTTCAGCCTTCAGAACTCTTAAAGGCTTGCTTTATTATTACCTTTGCAATGCACATATCCCGTGTAAAGGATAAGATAAATAAGCTTTCCACTCTCATCCCCGTCTGTGCCCATGGCGCGGCTCCCGTGCTTCTTATACATTTGCAGGGTGACGACGGTACGGCGCTGGTTTTTGCGGTTATGATGCTGTGTATGCTTTGGGCGGCAGGTGTTCACTATAAATATTTTCTAATACTGCTGGGCGCTGTGGTGATTTTAGCTCCCATTGTTTATTTCTTTATAATGAATCCCGACCAGCAGTCCCGTATCCAGACTATGTTTGACCTTGAAGCCGATATACTGGGCGACGGCTGGCAACAGTATAGAGGCAGAGTAGCTCTCTCAAACGGCGGCTTCTGGGGACAAGGCTATTTAAAAGGAAGCCTTACTCAGCTTGGTCAGTCAGGCGTGCCCGAGGGCTATAACGACTTCATTTTCGTAACCATAGGCGAAGAATTAGGCTTTGCAGGCGCCGCCTTTGCACTTATTCTTCTTGTTTCCATCTCGTTCAGATGCTTGCATGTGGCAAAAATGACAAATAATATTGCGGGCAAACTGATATGCGTAGGCTTCTTCGGTTGGCTTATGGCTCAGATTGCCATTAATCTCGGAATGTGCCTTTCCCTTCTCCCCGTTATCGGCGTAACACTGCCCTTCTTCTCGGCAGGCGGAACATCCCTTTCTTGCCTTTTTCTTGGTGTCGGTCTGGTGCTCAGCGTCTATATCCACCGAAACTCCCGAACAGTGTATCTCCATGAACTCAAGTAGGTAATAGTAAAAATAAAAAGCGTTGTGTTTAAAAGAACACAACGCTTTAAAATTTTCCCTTATTAGTCGTTAACGTAGGGGAGAATAGCTACCTGACGTGCGCGCTTGATAGCGATAGTAAGCTTGCGCTGATGAGCAGCACAGGTACCGGTTGCACGGCGGGGAAGAATCTTAGCGCGTTCGGAAACGAAC
>JAZLDA010000015.1:0-16475 GCA_045614505.1 Acutalibacteraceae bacterium
GCACTGCCTCCACCAAGTCCTGCGGCGAGAGGAATTCTTTTTTCAATATGTATATCCGCTCCGCTATCTATATTAGCGGCAACAAAAAACAATTTTGCCGCCTTATAACAAATATTGTCTTCTCCGCAAAGAGCAGAGTTATTACAGGTCACATTAATATCCCCGTCATCTCTTCTGTTTATTTTAACGGTATCGTAAAGACTGACGCTCTGCATTACTGTGTCGAGTAAATGGTAACCGTCGTTTCTCACACCGGTTATATAAAGAGACAGATTAACCTTGGCATAGGCCTTTAAACTAATCATAAAATCACCACAAAAATATCTTACCACATTTATAAGTTTTTTAAAAGTATTATTTACTTTTATAGGAGATTATGTTATATTAATAACAATATTGATTTAAGAGGTGCTAAAATGAAAATTGTAATTTCAGTAATCGGTAAGGACACAGTGGGTATTCTTGCGGGTGTCTCCAACAAATGTGCCGAGTTCGGAATAAACATTATTGATGTTTCTCAGTCTGTTCTGCAGGATATGTTCTGTATGATAATGATTGGCGACATATCCGGAATGAACATTGATTTTAACAAGTTTGCCGATATAATGACGGTTTACGGTAAGGAAAAGGGACTTTCCATTCACACAATGCACGAAGATATTTTTAATTCAATGCACAAAATCTAAGGTGACAAAATGATAGAAACGAAAGACATACTTGAAACTATAACTATGATACAGGAGGAAAATCTTGATATCCGTACGGTTACAATGGGTATCTCCCTTTTTGACTGTATCGACAGCGATATAGACAAAGCCTGCGACAAGGTTTATAACAAAATCATTGATAAAGCAAGCAGACTTGTCAGTGAATGTGAGGAAATCGAAAAGAAATATGGTATCCCCATTATCAATAAGCGTATTTCGGTAACCCCCATTGCCCTGCTTCTTGGAGCCTGCGAAGATAAAAATCCCATTAAATTCGCTTTGACCCTTGAAAAAGCGGCTCAGAAAGTTGGGGTTAACTTTATCGGCGGCTATTCCGCACTTGTGCAAAAGGGCTTTACCGAGGCAGACAGAATTCTTATTGAAAGCATTCCCGAAGCGCTGAGCGTAACCGAGCATATCTGCTCATCTGTTAACATCGGCTCTACAAAAGCAGGTATCAATATGGATGCCGTTAAAATGATGGGTCAGGCAGTAAAAAAAGCCGCAGAGCTTACAAAAGACAGAAACTGCATAGGTGCGGCAAAGCTGGTGGTATTCTGCAACGCTCCCGAGGACAACCCCTTTATGGCAGGCGCATTCCACGGAGTGGGTGAAGCCGACTGTGTAATTAATGTTGGTGTGTCAGGCCCGGGTGTAGTCCGTGCCGCTCTGGCTAAATCAAAGGACCTTGATATAACAGGTGTTGCCGAGCTTATAAAGCGTACTGCCTTCAAGATAACCCGTATGGGTCAGCTTGTGGCGAAGGAGGCTTCAAGCAGACTTGGAGTACCCTTTGGTATAGTAGATTTATCCCTTGCTCCCACCCCTGCCGTTGGTGACTCGGTTGCATATATCCTTGAAGAAATAGGTCTGGAGTGCTGTGGCTGTACAGGTACAACAGCCGCACTTGCTATGCTTAACGACGCCGTTAAAAAAGGCGGTGTAATGGCTTCCTCAAAGGTAGGCGGTCTTTCCGGCGCGTTTATTCCTGTTACCGAAGACGCCGGAATGATTCACGCCGCAAGTGTCGGCTCACTGACCATTGAAAAGCTGGAAGCAATGACTGCAGTTTGCTCTGTGGGACTTGATATGATAAACATCCCCGGGGATACAACCCCTGAGGTTATCTCGGCAATAATAGCCGATGAAGCCGCTATCGGTATGATTAACACAAAAACCACTGCAGTGCGTGTTATCCCTGCTATCGGCAAAAAAGAGGGTGACTCCCTCTCCTTCGGCGGCCTCTTAGGTGAGGGTCCTGTTATGAAGGTTAACACCGGCTCCCCCGCCAAATTCATAAACCGAGGCGGCCAAATCCCCGCCCCCATCCAAAGCCTTAAAAACTAAATACTAAATTAAAAACCTGCAATCATAATGATTGCAGGTTTTTGTATTTACTATGGTGTTGCGGAGGATGAGGGTCTTGAGGAAATGTTAGGGATAATACCCGAACTTGAGTTACCTTCGGAGGAGCTGCCCTCGCTGGATGACTCGTCGCCCTCTTCTTCCTCAGGCTCCAGTACAATCAGTCCCGTTACCTTTCCTCTGACTACACCGCTCTTGCCCGAGAAGGTATTACTGTTACCCGAAATGGGACCAAGCAATGTTCCGCCGTGATGGGAGCAGGTTGGCAGGTAGCTGTTTTTATAATATCCGACTTCCTTAGAAGTACAGTTTGTAGTGGCAAGCAGACCTGTTTCTGCACAGTAGTAACGCTTGCTCACGTATTTGCTGTCCGTAAACTTCTTTGCTTCAAGACCTTTGTGGATGTCGCTCATAACTGCGCCCCACATTCTCTGGGCAATGGTGGAGGAATTGATGGTGTAGTTATTGTCATAACCTGTCCAGCAAGAAGCAACATAATAGGGTGAGCCGCCTACAAACCACAAATCTCTTGTGTTGTTGGAGGTACCCGTTTTGGCGTAAATCTTCATATTTCTGATATAGCCCGAAGCTCCTCGTCCTGTACCGCTGCCGCCGTATACAACGTTTCTGAGCATATAGTTCATTACGGTTGCGGTGTCTTCACTTATTGCCTGAACACCGTTCTCGTCATAGTCGAGAATTACGTTACCCTTCATATCGGTAACATAATGGTATGTTGTAGGCTCATGATAAACGCCTAAATTACCGAAAATAGCGTAGGCTGCGGCAGATTGTGTAGTAGTGAGACCGCCGTTGGTACCGCCCATACCCAGAGGCGCAAGGTTAGCGTCCTCGCTGGTCAGCGAAGTGCAGCCTAAAGTGTTTTTAAGGAAATCATAAGACACCTGAGGCCTGATATCATTAACAAGATAGGTGGGTATGGTATTTACCGAATATTCAAGGGCAAAATGAGCAGTAATATAACCCTTATTTCCGCCGTACCAGTTATTTGGTGCCCAACTGCCGAATTTTCTGCGGTTATCGTTAACTGCCGAAGAATAGGTGATAATATTCTTTTCAATTGCCTGAGAATAAGCGGCAATGGGCTTCATTGTAGAACCGGGCTGGCGAACAGCCATAGTAGCACGGTTAAAGCCACGGTTGGTGGTCTTCTCACCTATACCGCCTGCAACGCCTAAAATATGGCCCTCATAGTCCATAACGGTAATAGCGCCCTGCAGGGTTTCGCCGTGAGATTTAAGTCCGTAAGTTTTAACATTGGAAAACACCTCTTCACAGCGTTCCTGAATGTCCATATCTACGGAAGCATAAATCTGGTATCCGTTATTATAGAACATAATGGACGCGTCGTCCTCACTGCAGTTATAAAGGGTCTGCAGGTCTGAGATTACGTCATCTATAAGTGCATCTACAAAGTAGCTGTTAATTTCCACCTGCTTAATGTTTTCGGGGTCGGCAACAACGTTTAATTTTTCAGCCACTGCGCTGTCGTGCTCTTCCTCTGTAATATATCCCTGCTCAAGCATAAGAGCAAGCACGGTGTCACGACGCTCTATGGTATTATCGGGGAATCTGTCGGGTCTGTACTTCTCGGGGTTTTTGGTGATTCCCGCCAGTGCGGCACATTCCGAAAGGGTTAATTCGCTTACCGGTTTATTAAAGTAATAGTTTGCGGCAACCTCAACACCCGAAATGTTATTCGCCATGGAAACAACATTCATATAACATTCAAGAATCGTTTCCTTGGAATACTGGGTCTCAAGTCGACGCGCTCTCATTATCTCTCTTATCTTTCTGTCAGGAGTCTGAGCATCGTCACCTGTAAGGTTTTTGACAAGCTGCTGAGTAATGGTGGAGCCGCCCTGATTAGAAGAATAGAAATGCAGGAAATAGTTTGCAAAGGCGCTGATAGTACGGCGCCAGTCAACGCCGCCGTGTTTAAAGAAGCGTTTATCCTCAACGGCAACAAAGGCGTCCTTCATATCCTGCGGAATTTCTTCATAAGACACCCATATACGGTTTTCACTGCCGTGAAGCCTCTGGTATTCCACCCATTCTTCACCCTCCTGCACAAATATGGTAGTAGTGCAGTTGAGTTTAAGTTCATCAAGGTCAACGACAAAATCGTCGTCAACAAAATTAAATACATAAATAAGGAATCCGCCTACACCCAAACAGAAAACCATAACGCAAACCAAGAAGAAAGCAAGAAGACTGCGCAGAATTTTTACTTTTGCACTCTTTTTTACCTTTCTCTTATTTCCCTTACGGTTATTATTTCGGTAGGAGTTTAAATCAAAAATTTTGTCTTTTTTACGTTTATTACTCATAATAAAAATTTCCCTCCCAGGGTTGAGCAAATAAGTGGCAGACTTACCACTGTACACATATTATACCACAAATTTTGGAAAAGTGTATTACAATTTTTTAATAATTAGTAACTTAATGCACATAATAGTAACAAAATAAACCTTTCGGGAGCTATTATGAAGAACAAACTTCTTATACTTGCAGTTGTAATCTGCCTTACAGTACTGGTTGTGCTCGCTTCGTTTATAAGCGTTATGGCGAATGAAAATGAAGAGAAAGCCGTGATTTTAAAGGAGCATAACGGCAGTGTGGCACTCTTTCGCGGGAAGGAAATAATTAAGCTTTATGACGAAATTGTTATTTCCGTACTTCCCGAAAGTGACAGAGAATTGCTTAAAAACGGTATAGTTATTGAAAGCGAAGAACAGCTCAATTCAATTATTGAAGATTATGACGGATAAGCTCTTGCAAAAGATAAAATAAACAGTTATAATGAGTATATATCTATCAAAGGATGTGTACGGTTTGGAAAGTAATGCAATATCTGCAGGTGTGGGAAGTCTTATAAGCACCGCTGAAATCAAGGTGCTTATTTGTTATGTTATAAGCGGTGTAAATTCACCCGTTCCGGGCAAACAGCTTGCTAATCTTCTTAATATTGAAGGAATTGCCAACTATTTTGAGGTAATGGAAGCGTATGACGCACTGCTGAATGCAGGAAACCTGACCTATAACGAAAATGACGATACCTACAATGTAACAGAGGTTGGTGCAGCCGCCGCAGATACTCTCAAAACAATTCTCCCCTTTACTATTAAGGAAAAAGCTTTTGCTCTAACTCTTAAAATGATTGCAAGGCTTAAAAATGCAAAGGAAACAAGAATTGAAACAGTAAAGGAAAACGGCTTTATGTATATTATTTGCTCGGCTGTTGAAAACGGAGCAGACCTGATGAGCGTTAAATTAATGGTAACAGATGAAACTCAGGCTCTTTCCATTAAGGAGCGTTTTCTCGATAACCCATCTCTTGTATACACAGGACTTGTTGATTTGCTGACAAGTCATAAATAAAGTTAAAGCACTTCTTTCGAAGTGCTTTTTTAATTAAAACTTATCCATAATTTTGTGTGCGGCTTTATAAATGTCTCCGCCGCCCATTGTTATTACAATGTCGCCTTCTTTTGCAGTAATTACAATGTAGTCGGCAATATTCTCAAAGCCGTCAATCACCCTTGCGTTAGGGAGTTTTTCGGCAATCTGCTCAGAAGAAATGCCATAGGTATTAACCTCTCTGGAACCCATAATAGGTGTTAATACCACCTCGTCAGCAATGGAAAGAGCCTCAATGAATTCATCCTTTAAAAGGGCGGTACGGGAAAAGGTAAAGGGCTGGAAAATACAGGTCACCTTTTTATAGGGCAGTGCCTTTGCGGCACTTAAAGTCGCCTTTATTTCAGTGGGATGGTGAGCATAGTCATCAGCCAGCATAAAGCCTCCGAATTCGCCTAAAAACTCAAAACGTCTGCCTGCACCGGTGAACTGAGCGAGAGCGTCACTTATACCCTCTGCAGGAACTCCCATATCAAAGCAGACAGCAAATGCGGCAATACCGTTATAAACATTGTGCTTGCCCGGTATGTTCATATCAAGGTGACCTACCTTCTCACCCCTGCAAAATACGTCGAAGGAATATCCCCTTTTGCCGGATACAATATTTTCTGCATAGTAATCATTACTGCTGTTCATACCGAAGGTAATTACCTTTGCAGTAATACCCTCTGCCGCCTTTAAAGACAATGGGTCATCTCCGTTTACAAAGGCAAGCTTTGACATACCGAGAAATTTATGGAAGGAAATCACAAGATTATCCATAGTCTTGAAATAATCAAGGTGGTCGTTATCAACATTTAAAAGCACCGAAATATCAGGAGACATCTGTAAAAAGGTGTCTACAAACTCACATGCCTCGCAAACCATAGTCTCACTCTTGCCGATTCTGCCGTTAGAGCCTATAATGGGGAGCTTGCCGCCGATAACCGCTGTAGGATCCATCTTGTTTAAATAAAGAATTTGTGTTATCATAGATGTAACGGAGGTTTTTCCGTGTGTTCCGCAAACGCCGATAACATTGTCGTAGTACCGAGTCAGTGCACCCAGCAGATGTGAACGCTCCATTGTAGGAATAGAAAGTCTCTGCGCTTCTTTCAGTTCTGGATTATCCTTAGAGATTGCCGCAGAATAAACCACAAGCTCTGCATTTCTTACATTTTCGGCAAAGTGTCCCATAGTGACAGGAATTCCCAATGCCTTTACTCTGCTTAGAGGGTCGCTTTCATTATTGTCAGAGCCAGTGAGGTTATAGCCCTTGTCAAAAAGTATCTGCGCCAGAGGACACATTCCGCTGCCGCCGATTCCTATCATATGAATGTTTTTAACTGTGGATAAAATTTTATCTTCTGCACGCAATTCTTTCATTTTGTTCACCGTTTAAATATTTTAATTTCTTATATTATATTGCTTTTTAACGAAAAAATAAACACTTTTTTTAAAATTCGGAGGTGAAATATGGTTTTTTCTCTTAATGAAAGTGTTTTAAAGGTTATAAACACAATAGAAAAAGCAGGCGGAGAGGCCTACATAGTGGGCGGCTGTGTCCGTGATATGTTGCTATCCCGCACTCCGGGAGATTTTGATATTACCACCTCCCTGCCACCCGAAAAAATTATAACTCTCTTTAAAAAAACTGTTGCAACAGGACTTAAACACGGCACCGTAACGGTTATTATTAACCGAGAAAATATCGAGGTGACGACCTATCGTACCGAAGGAGTTTACAGTGACAGCCGTCATCCCAATGAAGTGCATTTTGTAAGAAGCCTCACTGAAGACCTTTCCCGACGAGATTTCACCGTTAACGCCATTGCCTATAACCCCAAAAACGGAATTGTTGACAAATTCGGCGGAATAGAAGACTTAAACAGCCGATTGCTGAGAACAGTGGGATACCCGACTAAAAGATTCAGCGAAGACGCTCTTCGCATTATGAGATTATTCCGTTTTGCCTGTCAATTGGATTTTTCCATTGATAAAGAAACCGAAAGAGCCGCACTCTCTCTTTCGGGCGAACTTAAAAACATAAGCCGTGAGCGTATTGCGGCAGAGCTGTTTAAAGCGCTTGTTTCCCCTCATCCCGAGAGGCTGTCTGCTTTGACCGAGACAGGAGCACTTACCTTTTGCGGCATAGAAAAAGGCAGTGTTTCTTCTGATATTGCCTCTCTCCCTCTGGACAGAGACATACGCTTTTATAGATTCATATCCGATTTAAAAGGAAATCACATTGCAGTTTGCAAGGAACTTAAAACCGACAAAGCCCTGCAGTGCTTCTGCAGTGAAGTAGCTGAAATTCTCCCCCTTGTACCAAGAAACATTCCTGACTGCAAAAGGGCACTAAAGAATTACAGCCAAAAGGCAGTATATTCCGCTTTAGTGCTGGCAGGCGGCGACACAGGATTAATTTCACGAATTGAAGAAAGCAAGGAACCCTACAGAATCAAGGACTTGTGTATCTCAGGTGAAGATTTAAAGGAAATGGGAATAACCGGAAAAGCTGTAGGTAGGTCTCTTGAACGACTTTTGGAAGCGGTTATTGAGCACCCCGAACTCAACACAAAAGAATCCCTTTCTGAACTGCTTTAAAGTAACAAAACCGACTTATTACCATAGAATGTTAGTAGCAAACATTCTATGGTATTTTTTTAGGTGATTTTTATGCTGAAAATAATGATAGTCGGAAACGACAGAAGAAGCAAAAAGGTTGCTCATATTTTAAAGGAACGCATTGCCGACGCTAAAATAACTCTTTTGGAAAATACTGAGCAATTGTCAGAAGGCTCAAATGTATATTTACTCCCCATTCCCTTGAGCACCGACGGAATTTATATTAACAACACTTCCCTTTGCTGCAGGGTTGATAAGTTTCTCGGCAGTATTCCTAAAGATGCACTTATTATATCGGCAGGACTCAGCGGTGAGGGAATTATAAATATGTCCGACCGAGATGATTTCGCCTACAAAAATGCTGTTCCCACAGCCGAAGGCGCTATAAAGCTTGCCATAGGCTCGAATGACAAAACACTGGCAGACAGTAATATACTCATAACCGGTTTCGGCAGAGTAGCAAAGTTACTTGCTCACCGTCTTTTCTCTTTTTCCGGGAACATTACCGTTGCAGTGAGAAAAGCGGGAGATATGGCGCTTATTGAGTCATTGGGAATGAAAGCTATTGCCATAGATACGCTTGCAGGACATTTAGGACGGTTTGACATAATTTTCAACACCGTACCGCAAAAAATATTTAACAACATAACTTTATCTGCAGCTAAAGAAGGCTCGGTATTCATAGAGCTTGCTTCTGCTCAGTCAGGCTTTGATACCGAAATTCTAAAGTCGTTACCCGTTGCCTACATCAATGCACCGGGGCTTCCCGGAAAGGTGGCACCTGACACAGCTGGCGTAATAATGGCAGAGACAGTTATAAATATTTTAAAAGAAAATTACGGTTTAAGGGGATATTTATGAAAGGATTAACAGCCGGATATGCCATGTGCGGCTCTTTCTGTACAATATCTGACTCCCTGAGTGCGCTGAGAAAACTTGCAACGACAGGTATGAATATTATTCCTATAATGTCACCTGTTGTTTTTAGCACCGACACACGCTTCACAGAGCATTTATCCCTTCAGAAGGAAGTTCGCGAAATTACCGGAAACGATATTATACACACAATAGAAGGTGCAGAGCCAATAGGCCCTAAAAAACTTTTAGACATTCTTATAGTTGCTCCCTGCACCGGAAACACTATAGGAAAGCTCGCCAACGGAATAACCGACACATCGGTCACTATGGCGATAAAGGCACATCTCAGAAATCAACGGCCCGTTGTGCTTGCCATTGCAACAAACGATGCGCTGTCAGCATCGGCAAAAAATATAGGAACACTGATGAATGTTAAAAATATATACTTTGTTCCCTTTTCACAAGACAACGCCATCTCTAAACCCACGTCAATGATTGCAGATTTTTCAAAAATCTGTGAAACGGCAGAGGCGGCACTGAAAGGAATTCAGCTTCAGCCTCTGCTTGTGTAACTGTGTTTTTTAGAATTTGTTGACATTTTTCGACAAATATGATAAAATTAATAAAAATCAAAAAAGAAAAGCCACATAAAGTGACTTTTCTTTTTGGTGCTGAAGATGGGATTCGAACCCACGACCTATTGATTACGAATCAATTGCGCTACCAGCTACGCCACTTCAGCTTATTTACCTTAGGATTATACCAAGTTTTTATAAAATAGTCAAGTGAGAATGGGGAGATTTTATGTTGTATTTCGACGAATTAAGCTTCAAGGATGAATTGAAAGTAAAAATTGTCTACTACCGAAAAAAAAGAGGACTGACTCAAAGCCAGGTTGCCGAAAAAATGGGAATAACCCGCAGCACTTACGCCTACGCCGAAACAAGGGCAGAAAGGCTGTCTCCCGATTTTTTAACAAAACTTGCAAAGGCTTTGGACGTCTCTCCCAATGTTTTTATTTATGAAGATATAAATAAAGGCGATGGTGGGATAAAAAATCCCCCATCTCCTCCTATTGAACCTTTTGTGACAACAAACAAGGAACAGCGCACAATTATGATGCTTCGTTTGCTCCCTAAAAAGACCTTCGACTATTTTTATGAGGAAATTCGCAAAGAATACGAAAATATTATGAATTCAGACGATTAAAAAAGATGTGGAAATTCCACATCTTTTTTATATGCAAATTACTATACATTCTTCGGAAGAGCAGTAGTAAGATTTAAAAGGAAATCATCTCTGCCGTAACAAATTTCGCTGAATTTTCCGTTTTCAAAAACAGCCTCACTAATTGATGCATTGGTTGCCCAAGGCATATCCTTTATCTGCTCGGCAGAATATCCTCTGACAAAAGCAAAGAAGGTACGGATAGGTGTAGCGTGAGTGAAAACGGCAACGGTTTTGCCGTCATTTTCTTTTGCAATACGCTCTACTTCGGCTACTATCCTTTTTTGAAGCGAAGCAACGCTCTCTCCGTCATCGGGACAAGAAAGCCCGATATCAGAAAGCCACAGCCCGTAGGAGTCGGAAAATTCCTCTTTCAGCTCAGCAAACAAGCGGTTTTCCCACTTCCCAGCAAATATTTCACGAAGAGCTTCGGTCTTCACAGGGTCAATATTTTTTATGTCAGCCAGAGGCAGTGAAGTATGATATGCCCGTATAAGGTCGCTGGAATAAATCATATCTATTTTGCGCTCACTCAAAAATTTTCCCGTTAGCTCAGCCTGCTTGTACCCAAGAGGAGATAAATCAAAATCGGTATGACCGAGATATGTATTTTTTAAATTTCCGATACTTTGCCCGTGACGGACAAATATTACAGTACAAGACATTCTTTTTTCTCCACTTTCGTCATCAACACTATCATTATTATATAGTCAAATAAGAAGAATGTCAAATTAAAAGCCGCTGGAAAACCAACGGCTGATATAAATATTAAAGAATAAGAGTCAGTATTACACCCAAAGCGGATAGTATCCATAAAGAAGAAGCACCCGTTAAAAAATACCAGTGTTTTTTAAGTGCCGCATTTTTGGAATTGGCAAATACGATACTCAAAACCAGCGGAACTGCGGGAAAAACAAAGCCGAAAAGTGCCGACAGTATCCAGAAGGTCACAGTAGCAGAAAAATCGTCATCGGCGTCAAGAAACATTTCTTCGTCCGCATAAACATATTCTTCTATTCGTGCCTTACTCGAATACTTAGCATCTTTTACGAATTTAACGGCAGCTTCGTCCAGCTTATATGCCGGCGCCATACCCCGTCTGTAGGAGAAAGCGCCGTAGGCATCAAAGTAGCTGTTATCAAGAGAATCGTAATCTATATAATAATATTCGTAGTTTATCTCATAAACAGCACCGCAATCATGAGCGATAGTCCCGGTTTCATCGAAACCACGTACCTCATAGACATAATCGCTCCCGATAGTGGTGACATCAAGCTCGGTTTTGTTTTCCTCTTTTATAAACATAGAGAAATCATCTTCGGAAAAATCAACTACCGTATTGCTCTCGTCGGGAAAAAACTGATAAAAGGAGAATTCTCCCGCTCTGAATTTATCAAGAATTTCCTTTCCCCTTTCGGTTACATATAATTCCTCTGAGTACTGGCACCTTACAATATCGTAGCTATTATTTACCGCAATATAGTCATAGAAGTACTCATCATCTTGCATTTTTGTCTCATAAAGGTATACTTTTCCTTCAGGGCAATAAACAATATAATTGGCAATTTCATACTTTTCGTAAACTGTACTGCCGTGAGTCAATATATTACCATCCTCAGAAATAATCCAGTCAATTTCATCGGCAAAAGCAGTAATAGGGAGAATACTGAGTAAAAGAAGAATAATCACAAGAAATACACTTAACAGTTTTTTCATAATTCATTCTCCCTCCTATGACAAATTAAGCTTACGCTCAATACAGCCTCGAGTAATCGAGCCGAACAAAGCGCAGACGGTGGTCAGAATTCCTATAAATAAAAGGAAGATAAAGGCGAAAAACAAGAGCCATTCGTTATCGCTCAGCTGCGCACCGAATAAATGAGAAGTAGCGTCGGCCCATAAAGACATAGCTAAAATTGCGGGAATTATAAGCGCCGACATTCCGTAATTAAAGCCTACCAAAAGTCCTACGGTTGCCGCAACCTTATGCTTTTTCGCCATAGTTGCGCCAATAGTAATAAGCATATACAAGAGCAAAAGAGAAACAAGGGAACTCAGTAGCGAAATTACGGTTATTTCAAATACATATAGTATAAGCCAGCCGATATCTTCTTTCGGAACCTCTTGTAAAATCCCAAAAAACTCAACCACAAACTCGATAAAAGCATTAGCATATTGCGGCTGACTTGCAGGAATGATTATCCCGGTAATAATTACCGAAATAATAATTACGGCAACGTTCATAAGAGATAAAACAAATCCGCTGAGTATTTTGGACAAAAACAATGTAGACCTTTTTACCGGCAAGGTAAAAGTAAGGTACCCCTCATCACTGAAAAAATTGTTATAAAACCTTACGGCGACTAGAACTGTTGTTAAAATAAGGATAGCAACAATAGCGAAAAAGTAAGCGCCTTCCGCCG
This sequence comes from Acutalibacteraceae bacterium, assembly GCA_045614505.1. Lineage (GTDB taxonomy): Bacteria > Bacillota > Clostridia > Oscillospirales > Acutalibacteraceae > SIG607. The sequence goes on from JAZLDA010000015.1 coordinate 12,629, forward strand.
TATTCTCCCACAGATGATACCTGTCGGGGTCAAGATAATGAAGGTAGCGATTTCTATAACCGAAGCCTGCCAATACAGAAAGACCGAGCACCGTAACGGCGGCTATCCACCAAATCTTAAAGACACTTAAAAAATCATATTTAAAGCATTTCCTTAGCATCTGAACACCTCCCTGAAAATCTGGTCAAGAGTCTTGCCGTACTGACTTCTTACGTCGTCAGCATTGCCTGCAAGGAAAATCTTTCCCTGCTGCATAAAGGCGAAATCGTCAAGCACAGGCTCAATATCTGAAATAAGGTGTGTTGTTATAATAACCGACGATTCTTCATTGTAGTTGCCGATTATAGTTCCTAAAATATAATCTCTTGCGGCAGGGTCAACACCGCCGATAGGCTCATCAAGCATATAAAGCTTTGCTCTTCTTGACATAACAAGTATAAGCTGAACCTTTTCTTTAGTTCCCTTTGAAAGGGTCTTTACCTGTGCCTTAGGGTCTATTCCTAAATCGCTAAGCATTTTTCTGGCAACCGTTTCATCAAAATCCTCGTAAAATTCTTTAAAGTATCCTATCATTTCTTCAACACTCATTCTGCTGGTGAAATATGGACGTTCAGGCAGATAGGATATATATTTATTGGTTTCCTCGCTTCTTATCTTTCCACATACGGTAATGCTGCCGCTGTCTGGAACTAGAAGACCTGCAATAAGCTTTAAAAGGGTTGATTTTCCGCAACCGTTAGGACCAAGAAGTCCCATAATCTTACCGGGAACAAGGGTAAGTCCCAAATTATTCAAAACGGGCTTTCCTGCGTTATAGCTCTTGCAGAGATTTTCACATACTATAATAGGCTTGCTCACAGCATTTCCTCACTTTCTTCTATATACTCGGCAAATGCCTTTTTGGTTATACCGATTTCTTTCGCCTGAGAGAGAACACTCTTCATAAAAGACTCTCTGAAAGCTGTTAAAGAATTATGCAAAACTTCACTTTCTCGTGTCACAAACCTGCCGACGGTTGTATGAGCGACAAGCAGTCCCTCCTGCTCCAGTATGCCAAGCGCCTTTTGAACGGTGTTTGGATTAACCGCCAGACTACAGGCTAAACTGCGGACTGTGGGAAACTGCTCACCGAGTTTGTATTCCCCCATAAGAATTTTTATTCGCAGAGAAAAAGCTATCTGTTCGGACACACTGCTTCCGGTGTCAAACCTCCACGACATTTTACCACCTCACCTTTTTCTTGTACTATCCAAATAATACAATATTCTCCATTTCTTGTCAACAGTTATGACATAACTGTAATATTTAAACTATTCAATATTGTTTTTGTATTTCACAGAAGGACTTGACAAAGAGGGAGTAAAAAGGTTATTATTATACTGTAATATTTTGGTCGCAGGAGAATAATTATGAGTTACTTAAAAGACAATTTTTTGCTTACCAACAAAACTGCCGAAAAGCTGTATTTTGATTATGCAAAGGACATGCCGATTTTTGACTATCATTGTCATTTGTCCGAAAAACAAATTTTAGATAACAAACCCTTTGCCGATATTTTTGAAATATGGCTTGCAGGCGACCATTACAAATGGCGCCTTATGAGAAACTACGGAATAAACGAAAATCTCATTACCGGAAATGCCTCGAACAAAGAAAAGTTTATTGCCTACTGCACCGTTTTGGGCACTGCCTTTGGCAATCCTCTTTACCACTGGTCACAGGTCGAATTAAAGGAATTCTTCGGTTGCGAAAAGGAAATCAATGCCGCAAACGCCGAGGCTATTTGGGATGAGTGCAATGCCTACATAAAAGCAAACAACGTTACTCCAAGCAGTCTTATTTCGGGCTCAAATGTCCGTCATATTTTCACTACAAATGAAGTTTTTGACGATATGGAAACCTTTAAGGCAATAAAGAAAAAGAACTATCCCTTCAGCGTTATCCCTGCCTTCCGTGCTGACAAGATAATGAACATCGAAGCCGCACCTTATAAGACCTATATCGGTATGCTGGAAGCTCAGACACACGTATGCGACAGCATTGATGCTTTGGAAAAAGCAATTGAAGCTCGCCTTATTGCTTTTAAAGAGGTTGGCACAACCGCCAGTGATATTGCCGTTGAATTTGTGCTTCCCATATCTTCAAAGGAAGACGCCGACGCTGTTTACAAAAAGGTGTATAACGGTGAAAAAATCACTTTGGAAGAGGCAAATATTTTCAGGGGCTATCTCACCTTCTTCCTTATGAAGCTTTATGCTAAGCACGATATAAGAACTGAGCTTCACGTGGGCGCAATGCGAAATAACAATGCAAATATGTTAAAGAGTATCGGTCTTGACACAGGCTTTGACAGTATAAGCGACACCAACAGCATAAGCAATATGTCACGCCTCTTTGATGCGCTTAACTGTGAAGATTCCCTGCCCCCCACTATTGTCTTTAATCTCAACCCCAAAATGAACGCCGAGATTATGGCACTTATCGGTTGCTTCCAGAGTGACGAGGTTCAGGGTAAAATGCAGTACGGTCCTGCCTGGTGGTTCCTTGATAATAAAATCGGTATGGAGAAGCACCTTGAGGATATGACTGCCACAGGTCACATTGCCACCTTTGTGGGTATGCTCACCGACAGCCGCTCCTTCCTTTCCTATCCGAGACACCACTACTTCCGCAGAATTCTCTGTAACTATCTGGGAACTCTCATGGAGAACAGCGAAATCACCTCAGATATGGATACTGTAGGTAATGTTATCAAAAACATCAGCTACTTTAACAGTATAAATTATTTCAAAATGGAACAGTAAAAAGTTTAACGGCTATTGCAGTTTTGCAATAGCCGTTTTGTTATAATACTTTAAGAAGTTTTATCAGATAATTATAGACCCTCTCTACCGAAGAAACTGAAAGTCTTTCACGGGGAGTGTGAATATCGAACATATCAGGTCCGATTGATACTGCTTCGAGTTCCGGCAGTTTTTCGCTGAGCAATCCGCATTCAAGCCCTGCGTGTATGGCAACCACCTGCGGCACACTTCCTGTCATTTCCTCGAAAACACAGCACATAATGTCTCTTAGTTTCGATTCCTTACGGTATTCCCAAGCAGGATAATGCCCCTCTGCCTGCATTTTTCCGCCGAATTTTTGCACATACTCTCCGAGTGTATCAAGCAGCTTCAGTTTGTCCTCATTCACACTGCTTCTCAGTGCAAAAGAGGCAGTAACAGCACTTTCCTTTGTAGTCAGCACACCGAGATTGAGTGAAGTCTCAACAAGGTTTTCAATGTTATCGCTCCACTTAATGATTCCGTTGGGTACTCCGAAAAGGAACCTAACGGCTTTCTCACTTGATTCAGCAGTAAAACACTTTTCACTTTTTTCAATCTGCAAGGTAGTTATTCTTAAATCAGGGTCGGTTTCGGTGGCGTTATCTTTAACAAATCTTTCCGCTTTTGCGCTAATTTCTTCATTTGTTGCAATAACAATTTCTGTCAGTACGGGAATTGCGTTATCCTTCATACCGCCATTTATACTAATCAATCTGTAGTTATCAAGTATGCTGAGAAAAGCCGCCGCAGTTTTATTTGAATTAAGCCTGCCTTTATGAATTTCAACACCTGAATGACCGCCTATCAGACCGTCTACCGTGATTTTATAACATGGCATTTCATTGTTTTCATACTCTATAGGCAAAGTAAGCTCTGCTCTCACTCCCCCTGCACAGCTAACGGTAAATATTCCCTCCTCTTCCGAGTCGATATTTATAAGCCGTCTTCCGCAAAGCAGTGAACCGTCCAGTGCCTGTGCGCCGTACATACCCGTTTCCTCGTCAACGGTAAACAGTACTTCA
>JAZLDA010000016.1:0-26124 GCA_045614505.1 Acutalibacteraceae bacterium
CCTTATAAGAACGGCTAAAAAGATCCCCAGAGACAGAACCCAGTCTGAAATGGAATCGGGTACCTTAAAAGAGTCTAAAATCAGGCCGTAGACGAAAAGGTTATCTATAGATAGGGAGTACTCGGTAATATAGCCGGAAAAGAAGTTCAAAGAATCTTTGAGGGAAATGAAAGTTAAAATCCATCCGAAGACCGCCGCGCACCCTACTATGGACACCAGCCTTATGGAGGCAGACTTTAATGAATTTGACTTTGCGCTCCAGTACATATCGGCTAGAAAGAGTGCGGAAATGCAAATGAGGGAAATGATTTTAAAAGCCATGTGAGTTATTTTTTAAAGTTGCGAAAATCCACCCCCATTTCTTCTAGCTCGTCTCTTAGAGCTGCGGCCTGTTCAAAGTCCATATTTTTCGATGCCTCCATCATTTTTTCGTAAAGCTCTTTTGGATCGGAAGTTTTAGGCTGGGTAAAGATGCGCTTTTTGGCGGGATGATCCTTCTTTTTCTCTACCAAAGCGGGGCCGGATGCCTTCTTTTCAATGGATTTTGGAACTATGCCTTCCTTTTTGTTCCACTCCAGCTGCTTTTTCCGCCTCCGGTTTGTTTCGTCTATGGCCTCTTTCATGGCTTCGGTTACGCCGGAAGCATACATTATAACCGTCCCGTCAACGTTTCTGGCAGCCCTGCCAATGATTTGAATAAGGCTGGTGAAAGATCTTAAAAAGCCTTCTTTGTCGGCATCCAAGATAGCTACCAGGGAGACTGACGGAAGATCTAGCCCCTCCCTTAGGAGGTTGATTCCCACTACCGCGTCCAGTTTTCCTTCTTGAAGCTTTCCTAGAATTTCTATCCTGTCGAGGGTGGGAATGTCGGAGTGGAGGTATTCCGACCTTATCCCTTCTTCTCTGAAGAAGGTGGAAAGATCCTCTGCCATTTTTTTGGTGAGGGTGGTAACAAGAACTCTTTCTTTTCTTTCTACCCGCAAATTAATTTCGGAAATAAGGTCGTCAATCTGTCCCTCACTGGGTCTAACCGATATCTCAGGGTCAAGAAGTCCCGTAGGACGAATAACCTGCTCAACCGTCTGAGCAGATACATTTTTTTCAAATTCACCGGGGGTGGCGGAAACAAACACCGCCTGATTAATATGGGAATAAAATTCATCAAAATTTAAGGGTCTATTATCAAAGGCGGAGGGAAGCCGGAAGCCGAATTCCACAAGGTTTGATTTTCTTGCAAAATCACCGCCGTGCATACCCCTTACCTGAGGAAGTGTAACATGAGACTCGTCCACAAAAAGCACAAAATCATCGGGGAAATAATCAAGCAGGGTTGACGGTGTGCTTCCCCTAATTCTGCCTGCAAGAACACCTGAATAGTTTTCAATCCCCTTACAGGTACCCACCTCTTTGAGCATTTCAACATCATACTCTGTGCGCTGTCTTATTCTTTGGGCTTCAATGAGTTTTCCCTCTTCTTCAAAGAATTTAACACGCTCTTCCATTTCAGCCAGTATGCGCTCTACACCCTCCTGCATTTTTTCCTCTGAAATAATGTAGTGTGAAGCAGGATAAATAGCAACATGGCTCAAAGTGTTTTTAATTTCACCTGTTAAGGTATTGATTTCGCAAATTCTATCAATTTCGTCACCGAAAAATTCTACCCTTATTGCATTTTCATAGGAATAGGCAGGATAAATATCAACGGTATCACCGCGTACGCGGAACTTATTACGAATGAAATTAATGTCATTTCTCTCATACTGCAAAGTAATAAGTTTTCTTATAAGAGCATCTCTTTCCATAGTGTTTCCCTGTCGCAGAGAAATCACCATTTCTCTGTAGTCAATCGGGTCACCAAGAGTATAAATGCAGGAAACCGAAGCGACGATTATAACGTCTCTGCGTTCAGACAGGGCACAGGTTGCGCTGTGGCGCAATTTATCAATCTCGTCATTAATAGCAGAATCCTTTTCTATATAGGTATCACTGCCCGGAATATATGCTTCAGGCTGGTAGTAATCGTAGTAGGAAACAAAATACTCCACCGCATTTTCGGGAAATAATTCACGAAATTCAGTGCATAACTGTGCCGCTAAAGTTTTGTTGTGAGCAAGAACAAGTGTGGGACGGTTTACTTTTTCTATAACATTAGCCATGGTAAAGGTTTTACCCGAACCCGTAACACCAAGTAGCACCTGCTCTTTCATTCCGTTCTCCAGACCTTGCACTAACTTATCAATAGCCTGCGGTTGGTCACCCGTAGGCTTATATTTTGAAACAAGTTTAAATTTATCCACAAGCAACCCTCCTTAAAGAAAACATACATTATATATTATAACATATATTTTACAAAAAATAAAGAGAAACCCATACCTTTAATATCACATATTAGGAACAATTCTGCATATTTTCATAATTGTTTGTGTATATACATATATATAGGTAAAACGGTGGACATACATATAGGTTATTAAATAATTCAAAATCACCCCATATAGTGTCAAATCAGTAAAAAACAAACATATCTTGTGTTTTTTGATGCAAAAACACCCCCAAAAACCGCCTTTCTCCCCCACAATGGGAAGTTTTACGGCAAAAATTGTAGGTTTGCACAAGGCGAATGGTAAAAATTGGTAAAAAATCCATCTTTTTTAGTTATTACAAGGTTGTAACTTTTTGAAATCTTTTTGTTATTTGTGCATTTTGCACAAAACAGCACCGTTTATTTTGTTTGACATTTTACGAAATGCTGTTTATAATATACTTCGCCTCGTTAAGAGGGCGTATTTTAATCCTAAAAACCACCAAATTTGCGCGGCAAAATGCGCAAGTCAAAGGAGTTATTTATGTTTAAAAAGAAAGTTGAAAAAACCGCTAAAGAGGTATCAGGTGCGGCTAAGAAAATTGCGCGTATCGCTTCGATTCTCGGAATGTGCGCTCTGCTTGTTGCCACTTCTGTGTATTTTTGCCTCTCGGTAAACGTTGTTTCCATTTTTGACGGAACCGACACCAAGACCCTTTATACATTAAAGGGAGATGTTCGCTCGATTTTAGGTCATGCAGGTTATTCCGATGACTACAACGTAGTTTCCACCTCAAAGGACGGCAACAAAATCTCCATTGAGGTTGAGGAAACCTTCCCCGTTTACATTACCTACGGTGACAAAACTGTCACCCATATCACTGCAAAAGCCGAAGTTAATGCTATTCTAACTTCTGCCGGTATATCTGTTACCGAGGGCGATATAGTTTCACTTGACCTTAACAAGGTTATAGAAGAAGAAACCTATATCGACATAGTCCCCTCTGCAAAGGAAGAGGCGGTAATAACCCTTTCCAAGCAGGAAAAAGAGGATAATGAAGACGAAAAGAAGAACACTTCTTCCACTACAAGCAAGAAGCCTTCTACAACCAGTAAACCTTCTTCAAGCAGCAAGCCTTCTTCAAGTAGCAAGCCTTCTTCAAGTAAGCCATCAAGTTCTTCCGGCAGCTCTCTGGGTAATGTAACCTACCCCAGCGCAGGCAAGAGCCCCATTTCCGAGCTTACTCCTGATACGCCCATTGCTTTGGACGAAAACGGCGTTCCGCTAAATTACAAGAGCAGTAAACGCGTTCAGGCAACTGCCTATACCCACACCGGAAACAAATGCTCCACAGGTGTTTGGCCCAAGCCCGGTTATATAGCAGTTGACCCAAAGGTAATTCCTTACGGCACAAAAATGTATATTGTTTCTGCTGACGGAAAATACGTGTACGGTTATGCAATAGCAGCCGATACCGGCGGATTTATAAAGAAGCGTCCCACCAACGTTGACCTGTTTATGCATACAGCATCTGCCTGCAGAACCTTCGGCAGAAGAGATGTAATAATCTACTTCTTATAATTTAAATTCAAAAGGATAATCTGTTAATTCAGATTATCCTTTTTTATATATTTCTGTTGCTGTGGATACAAATTCTGAAACAGCGGGACTTATATAGCCCTTCTTTTTATAAGCGATATATAGTGTTCTTTTTGCATATGGGCTATTTAATTTATAAAAAACCAGGTTATCATAGTGTGAAGCGCAACGTACTACAGTATCGGTAGTAAAAGTAACCCCCATACCGGAACCCGCCATATTATAAGCGGTAATCAGCTGGTCTACATCTATTAAAGATTTAGGTTTAAAACCGTATTCCTCACAGATTCTAACACCGCACTTTTCCATATTATTGCCTTTTTTGAGTTGAATAAATCGTTCATTTCTCAGTTCCTGTAGATTTATTCCTTCCGTTTCTTTTTTAAGATGTTTTTTACCTATTATATCTTTTGCTGTCAGTGCAGCGGATTTCCATACACTGTTAATACTATGTTGTTTTGGAACAGCTAAAAGGACGTGCTCATTGAGAAGAGGGAAAAATTCGAAATTGTCGCCATTAAAATCATAATCTATAAGTATTTCTATTTCTTCAGAGAATAATTTTTCCTGAAGATTCATAGAATTAGATTCAAGAATCAGAACATTTATTTTAGGATATTTTTTAGAGAATTCCATAATAATTTCAGGCAATATATATGAGGAAATAAAAGCGGCACCGCTCACAGAAACATCTCCTACTTCCAGAGAATAAATGTTATTCACATTATTCCTCACATTACGTTCAATGCGTAGCATTTCTTCAACAGCAGCTATATACACCCGACCTGCATCCGTAAGCATAATAGGTCCATTTCCTCTGCTGAAAACTTTAAACCCCAGTTCATCTTCAGCCTTTTTTATTGTTGCGCTGAGTGAGGGCTGGGAAATAAACAGCTTCTTTGCCGCCTGAGTAAAACTCTGTTCTTCATATATTTTATAAATATAATCTGCATATTTAAACATACAATCACCTATAATTCTTTGATTATGGTTTTTATACTCATATATGTATTTGATTATAGCACAATGCTATGATATAATCAATACATTGTTTAAGAAAGGTGATTAAAATGGATTTTTGTTCAGATATACTAAAATATGTAAACTCTGATATAAGAGGAAAAGATTATTACACAGCATTAGAGCTTGAAGCAAAGGGTGAAAAAGTTTTAAAACTAAATACGGGTAACCCTGCCGCATTTGATTTTGAGATGCCTAAAAGTGTAAAAAAGGCAATTTCAGAGAAAATAGATATATCACTGGGTTATTGTGACGTAAGAGGTATGATTGACGCGCGTGAAGCCATACTCAAGTACCATAAATCAAGAAATATAACCAGTGCAGATTTAGACGATATTTTCATAGGAAATGGTGTTAGTGAAATCGCCTCTATAGTAACTACGGCTATTTTAAACAAGGGTGATAAAGTACTTGTTCCCATGCCCTGCTACTCTTTATGGACTAACGAAATAATATTGCATAATGCCACACCCGTTTTTTACAAATGTGACGAAGAAAACGGATGGAACCCCGACACCGAACATATAAAAAGTCTTATAACGGCCGACACAAAAGCTATTCTTGTTATTAACCCAAACAATCCCACCGGTGCCGTGTATCCGGAGCACATACTTAAAGAAATAGCAGATATTGCAAGACAAAATAATCTTATAATACTATCCGATGAAATTTACGACCGTCTTATATTTAACGGTAAGAATTATACATCCATAGCAAGTCTTACCGACGAGGTAACCGTTATAACAATGAACGGTCTTTCTAAGTCTCATTGTCTGTGCGGTTTTCGTTGCGGATGGATGATAATAAGCGGAGACATTAAAAAGCGAAAGGAAATAGGCGAAGCGGTTCTGAAGCTGGCTTCTATAAGACTTTCGGCAAATGCCATTATGCAAACGGCAATTCCCGATGCCCTTACAGATACATCATACACGGAAGATATGCTAAGTTCAAACGGAAGACTTTATAAGCAACGTATGGCAGCCTTTGAAGAACTGGATAAAATAGAAGGTATTTCTTATGTAAAAAACGATGGCGGTTTTTACGTTTTCCCCAAAATAAAAGCAAATTATCTAAAATTCAAAAACGACAAAGATTTTACTCATGATTTACTATTAAGTAAAAATATTTTAGTTGTACCCGGAAGCGGGTTCTCTTATGATAAGCCGGACCATTTTCGTATAGTCCTGCTACCTCAGGAAGAAACATTAAAATATGCAATTAAAAAAATAGGTGAATTTATAGAAGAAAATAAAAGCTAAAAACAAAAATGAGTCCTTTCGGACTCATTTTTTATGCTTCTTCTTTTACGTAAATACGCTCAATGGAGCCGATTATAAGATTATGCCAGCCGCCGTTTTTATACCATTTCTCATCTATCGTTTTATCAGTGAGAAACTCTTTATCCATAGGCTGTATGTATTTCTTCTTAATAATAAGCACAAGCCTCGCTTCATCAAAATACACATACTTATCGTTCATAACAGGTGTTAAGCCTGCAAGGGCGGTTTTATCGGTGTCTCTGCCCGATTTACTTCCGCATACCTTGTGAATGTCCCTTTTATCCCCATAGAAGGTAAGGGTAAAATAATCGCTATTTTCAATAAAATCCATTGTATAGCGCTCGGGGCGTACAACTACGGCAACGCTGTTTTCTCCCCACATTTCACCCATAAAGCCCCAGGATGCAGTCATCATATTATAGCCGTCTTTATTACCGGCAGAAATCAGCATATACTCCTTTGAAATTATTTCAATAACATTTTCTTTAAAATCCCTAAGACAAATATCTCTGAACATACATATACCTCCTATTATCTATACTATGAAATAAATTATAAACCAATGCAACTAAAAAGAAAACCTCTCAGGAAATACTGAGAGGTTTCGTAAACGAAAAGATACGTCTTAACGCTTGGAGAACTGAGGTGCTCTTCTTGCGCCCTTAAGTCCGTATTTCTTTCTCTCCTTCATACGAGGATCACGAGTAAGGAATCCGGCTTTCTTAAGCTCTGCACGAAGCTCAGCATCGCTCTGAAGTAATGCACGTGCAATACCGTGACGGATAGCACCAGCCTGACCGGTAACACCGCCGCCTGCAACGCGGCATACGATATCATACTTTTCAGCAGTCTCAGTAAGAGCGAGGGGCTGACGAACGATAAGCTTTAAGGTCTCAAGACCAAAATAATCATCGATATCTCTATCATTGATAGTGATTTTGCCTGTGCCGTTGTAAAGACGAACGCGAGCTACAGAACTTTTTCTTCTACCAGTACCGTAGAAATAAGGTTTACTTTCAAACATATTCTCTTGCTCCCTTCTTATTAGTCAACGAGTTCAGGCTTCTGAGCAACCTGCTTGTACTGGGTACCCTGATATACGTGCAGTCTGGTCAGAGCTTTTCTGCCGATGGTGGTGTCGGGAACCATGCCCTTAACAGCCAGTTCCATTGCCAGCTCAGGACGACTACTCATAAGAGTAGAATATTTAACCTCTTTTAAGTGACCGATGTAGCCGGTGTGACGACGGTAATACTTCTGATCGAGCTTCTTGCCGGTAAGCACTGCCTTTTCAGCATTGATTACAACAACGAAGTCGCCGCAGTCAACATTAGGTGTAAATTCAGGCTTGCCCTTACCGCGAAGTAAGTCGGCAACCTTAACTGCAGTACGGCCGAGGGGCTTGCCTGCAGCATCTACAATGTACCATTTGCGCTGAACTTCAGCGGGTTTTGCCATAAATGTAGACATAAAACTTCCTCCATAAAAAATTCTTTTAAAAATTACCTTGAGTATACTACCACATTTCTTTTCCCTTGTCAACACTTATTTTTGCAAAATTTAATTTAAAATTTAATATCTCCCGTTTTCTTCGATTTTCTTTCATTTTCTCGTTTTTGCTCACTTGCGATTTTTAAAATTTCCGAACCCCTAGTTCCTAGCTTCTAGCCCCTAGAGCCTAAATCCTCCCTATTCCCTAAATCCGAAGGCATTCATTTGCGAAGTAAATTTCATAGCCGAAGGCTATTTAATATTTTAATGAAATATTGCATAAGCCTAAAGGATTATTGCATTATGCAATATCTACACGATATGCAATACCCTTGCAAGTATGAAATATTCACTTTCGGTGAATGTTCTAAATCAAAAGCCACCCGGATGGGTGGCTTTTGATTTAGATACTAATAGTATATACAAAATGAATTTTCTTTTCAGCTAAGCGATACTTTTCTTCAAGCATAGGACCGCAGGAGTGACTGCCTATACCCGAAGACTTGTAGTCTATTCTTACATAGGTAGCCTTGCTGTCACCGATTTCGTCGGTGTGTTCAGCCGCCATTATCTGGTCAATGTTGTACTGAGAAACACTTGCTTCAAAGGTATCTTCGGCACTGAATGTGATTTTATCCTCAAGGGTAAGCTCTCTTACCTTAATATGGTTTCCGTGCTCCTGTGGACGGATATAGTTTACATATTCGTCTTTTGCTCTGCTCACATAGAAGTCAAGAGCGCAGTTGTGGTAAAGGTCACAGTAGCTTTCCTCAGGACCCATACCGAAGTAATCGAATTCCATATTCTTATTCTTAAAGGCAAATTCAAAGCCCAAACGCTGCAGCCAGATACTGTTTTCTCTTATGTTACCGTCAAGCTCCACCTTAACCGTACCGTCTGCGCCTACTGTATAAGAAAGGCTGTAACGGAATATGGGAGCGCGGGAAATGGCAGCAACAGAAGCATTAAAGGTGATTTTATTACCGTCGATTTTACTGTCATAAACATTGTACCAAGTATAATCGAGGTTTTCACCCGCCCAGATATCAACCTTATACCAGCGTGCCCTCAAATTTCGCTCGTTGTCTGTAAATGCTCTGTAGAGGGAAAGCTCGGTAGGAGCATAAAGCTGTTCCTTGCCGTCAATTACCATGCTTTCAATATTACCGGTCTGCTTATTGAAGCCGTATTTGAAATTTTTACCCTGCGCATATATGAAAGTTCCCTCTTCGTATATCTTAGCTTCTCCGTTAATGTCCGCAAGGATGCTTTCCTTTTCGGTTTCAATTTCCTGCTGAAGCGTACCAAGCTCGTTGCCGTTTATATCAGTAAGTGTCATATTCACGGTGCAGGCATACTTGCACACATCAGGGAATACAGCAGTAGTTTCAATAACTCCTCTTTCGTGAGGCAGCACATCAAGAGTAACTGTATTCTGCTCTAATACCTCGCCGTCACAGGAGAGAACATAGGTAAGCTTATATTCATTAAGGTTGGTAAAGTCAAAACGGTTTTCTACAGTGATTTTGCCGTTTTCGTACTTAAAGCGGAAGGGCGCATAGGCTGTCTTTGCTTCAAGAGAGCCTGCCTTAAAGCTTCTGTCGGCGAAAACAAGACCGTCACAGCAGAAGTTACCGTCGTGGGTTAATTCACCCTCAAAGTCGCCGCCGTACTTCTGTACGCCGTCAACAATAACGGTATGGTCGCACCATTCCCAGATACATCCGCCTACAAGGGCAGGATTACTATAGAACTTCTCCACATAATCGAAAATGTCTCCGGGGCCGTTGCCCATAGCGTGAGCGTATTCACAAAGGAAAATAGGCTGGTTAACAAGATTAGTGGAAGCCCAGCGTTCAATCTCAGACTGAGGAATATACATTCCCGAATGGAAATGGGGTCTTCTCATATCGACAATTGCCTTTTCGCGACTCCTTACAGCCTGCTCGTATTTCTCCTGCGCTTCCTCTACGCCCTCGTTTTTCTTTTTAGCAAGCTCAAGCTCTTCCGTTGCTTTTACAAAGTTCTTATCCCAACGGTGGAAAGCACGGGAAGCATCCTCGCAATGATAAAGGCGCTTATGCTCAACGGTGCTGAGCCACTCCAGCATTGCAATATGGTTAGGACCGTGACCGCTTTCATTTCCTGTTGACCACATAAAGATGGAAGGATGGTTTTTATCTCTGTGGTAGGCTCTCTGCATACGCTCCACGTGTTCGTCCTTCCATTCATCCATAGAGCAGGGCCATTCGCCACTTTCAACATCATAGCAGTACGGAACAAAAGCGTAACGTCTTACAAAACCGTGGGTCTCAATATCGGTTTCCAGCACCACATAAAATCCCATTCTGTCACAGAAATCAAGAAATCTGGGAGTGGGAGGATAGTGAGAGGTTCTGATTGTATTGATATTCAGTTCCTTCATTAATTTAAGGTCGTTTATAATATCCTCATCGGTCATAACCCAAAGTGTTTCGGGGTTGGAATCGTGATGATTTATACCCTTTAATTTAACCGACACACCATTTACAAGGAACTCGTTTTTATCGGAAATTTCGTAAGTCCGCAGTCCTACGTTTTCAAAAATTATCTCCCCTGCTTTTTTCAGTTCAAGCTGATAGAGATAGGGCTTTTCGGCGTTCCATAAAACAGGATGGTCAATCTTAACGGTTGCCACGCCGTCCTTGTCGGTAACGGTAGCACCAATAACCTCACCCTTGTCGTAAAGGGTAACAAATGTATCGGGAGCGGTTTCAACTATTACTGTGTCGTTGTTCTCGGTAACAACAGAAAAATCAACAATATGACCTTCGGGACGCTCAAGTACATAGACATCTCTGAAAATACCGTTACAGCGGAAGAAATCCTGGTCTTCAAGATAACTTCCTACGCACCACTTATATACGGCAACTCTTACAGTATTTTTCCCTGCGTTGACAAAAGGGGTAATATCAAATTCAGCCTGCAGGTGACTGCCCTGAGTAAAGCCTACATATTCACCGTTAATATAAAGAGCGGCGCAGGAGGAAACACCTTCCATAACAAAGTATGCCTTTTTATTTTGGTCGGAAATTACAAAATCCCTTTCATAAATACCTACAGGGTTTTCAGGAAGAACATATGGAGGGTCAATGGGGAAAGGATAGTTAATGTTGCAGTAATTAGGATTTTCATAGCCTGTGTTCTGCCAGGTAGAGGGAACCTTAACCTTGTCCCACTTTGAAATCTTTCCGCCAACATCTACAGCATCACTGTTTTTATTGTAATAAAAGCGCCAATCACCGTTTAAAAGGTTATAAACAGCCTCGCCCTCAGGAATATAAAAAGCTCTCTGAGGCAAACGGTTTTCGCTTGTTTTGTCATATCTTTCATAGAATCGCATATAAAGCACCTCACCTTTCAAGGAAATTATATATTAGAGACCATTAAAAATCAAGCATAAAACCATAAATGCAAAGAAAAAAGAATCTTTTGCGTAAAAATAAGCAGGTTTCAGTTTTTGTCTTAGTTATTAACTAAATTGACAAAATGTCTTTTTGGTGCTATGATAATAATCGGTATAATTAAAACCACTATTCAGGAGGAAATTTAAAATGTTTTGTAGTCAATGCGGCAAAGAAATGGAAAACACAAACTCGTTCTGTCCCTATTGCGGTCAGCCTGTAGCAGAGGCACAGCCTGCGCCGGCTTATGAAAATACGCAAATGCCCAATGAGTATCCCCAGAGCGCGCCCCAAGAAACTCCCGCTCAGTATCCTCAGGGCCAGCCTTCACCCTATCAGCAGGTAAACTATGTACCCCAATACACCACTCAGCCTGCACCCAAAAAGTCAAATAAAGGACTTATCCTCGCCATAGTTCTTCCCTGCGTCGCAGTTTTTATCGTTATTGCTATACTGCTTTCTTCTTTCATCGGTAAAGGCAGTGAGAAGGCTCAGCTTCAGAAACAGTTGCTTCGTGACTGGAGCAGAGTTGAATCCAACGATGGCACTTATTACACTTTGCGTTTAGACTTTGATGACGACGAAATAGAATACATTTTCGACAGCACCTACGTCGACAGAACCATAGCAACCTATGAGTATGAAGTGGTTTCGGGGGACACAATAAGAGTCGAAGGCTTTGGCACAGTAAAGATTAAATTTAATGACGACAAAACAATGATGACCTTCACACCCTCCATAACCGACACACAGTCGAGTGAAAATTGGTTCAACTTTGATTAAAGAAAATCGCGGTACATTTTGTTGTACCGCGATTTTTATATTCCAAGTAATTTTTCTGCATTTTTGTGGGTTATTTTCTCCATATCTTCATCCGAAAGATTTAAGGAACTGAGCAGACGCATTTCCATTTCTGCTGTATGCCAAGGGGTATCGGTACCGAAAAGCAATTTATCGGTGCCGTGTTTTTCTATGATTTTTTCTGCATAATATTTAGGCATAGTGCCGTATCCAAATGATGTATCAAAGTAAATATCCTCGCCGCAAAGAAGTTCTATAACCTCTTTACCGCAGTCCACACCTCCCCAGTGAGCCGCAATAACAGGGGAAGAAAACCAGTTAAGCGCTCTCGCCATTTTTTCGGGAGTTGCGCCATAAGGCGGCGCAAAGCCGTAATCAACACCTGCGTGGAATACGGTTATAAGAGAAAGCTCTGATATTTTTTTATAAACGGGTTTCATTTTAATGTCGTCCACATTAAAGCCCTGATAATCGGGATGAAGCTTTACGCCAAGAAGCCCTAGTTCCTTTATTCTCTCCAGCTCTTCCATTATATTTTCACTATAAGGAAAAACCGAGCCTAAAGCAAATATATCAATATTATTGTTAACAGAAGCCGCAAAATCATTTACACTTTTTTGCTGATGGGCATTTGTGGCAATACTCATCACCACCGATTTATCCACACCCTGTTCTTTCATTAATTTCTTTAATCCCGAAAGAGTGCCGTCGGTATTAGGTATAAGACCTCCCGAAGCAAAAGCCAGTTTATCGATAGCTTTACCCGCTATTTTGTCGGGAAAGCAGTGTGTATGAAAATCAATAAGCATTTCTATCACCAAAACCAAAATTTCGAAAGTATTATACACCTATTTTTTCCGCCAATCAAGTATTTAAGCATATGTTTAAATTTTAATTTTTAAAGACCGATTGGTATTTTTTTGTAAGGTAAGGGCAAACTGTAAGAGGAAAAATAAAGGAGTAATTGCTATCTCTATTATCAACGACGTTCTAGGAAAATAGGCTGTAAAAAATATTCCGTTCCACCGACACTCATTTTGTCCACAAAAAAATAACATCGGCAATAATGAATATCCGATCCGTCAGGTATTAATGTTTATAAAAAAATGCGGCAAGGAAATCCTTGCCGTATTTAGTTTATTTCTTTGCAGTTATTAAGATAAATAGCATACTCGACAAAAGAAAAGCTCCCAGAAGCAACAAAAAAATTCCTGCTGTGAATATAAGAGCGCGCAGAATTTCATCCATGAGAAAAATAGCACTGATACCCAGCGCAATAAAAAGTATGCCCGATACCACCGCGCACACGGCAGAAAAAATAATAAGTAATTTCGAAAAATTCTTTTTCACTTTATACCCTCCTTACTGATTAATATTGACACATACCGTAATTTTTATTCTAAATAAATTGGCTGTTGAATAAAGTCGGAAAATGTGATAAAATGCAGTTAATAAAATATGCTGACATTCGTCAGCCTGAGAAGGTTTGTTTAATGTTACATTTAAAACACTACAGCGGTCATATCCGCAATCACAAAGCACTTTGCAATGAACTTAATATTACTGATTTTAATGACAGAGCAGAGCGGGAAGAAGCCATTCTTTTAGAAGCCTTTAAAAAATGGGGAGGCGAAATAGGACTTCATATTCACGGTATGTTTGCTCTTGCTATCTATGACGACGAACAAGACATACTTTTCTGTCTGCGCGACCCTTTCGGCACTAAGCCCTTTTATTACTATGAAACAAAGGACGGCAGACTGCTTTACTCCACCTCTATCAGAGAAATTATGGAGCAGGATGGCTTCGAAAAAGAGCTTAATGACAGACTTCTTCAGATATATCTTACAATGACCTATACCACAGGAGAAGAAACCTTCTTTAAAGGAGTTAAAAAGCTTCTTCCCGGAAGATATCTTATCCGCAAAAACGGAAAAACCGAAATAACGCGCTACTGGAAGCCCACCTTTAACCCCGACAACAGCAAAACCAAAAAAGAGTGGGCTGAGGAAATTCACAGCACCCTTAAAGAGATTATGACTGAAGTCAAGGACGAGGACGAATATGTAGAAAGTTTCCTTTCGGGAGGAGTTGACTCTTCTTATGTTCTTGCTATGTCGGATGCAAAGTTTGCCAATTCCTGCGGCTACGATGACAGCCGTCTTGATGAATCGGGTCTTGCAAAGGAAACTGCAGATATTTTAAAGAGAAAATTCAACCGCTGTCTTATCACACCCGAAAAATACTTTGAGGCAGTGCCTTATGTTATGTATAATATGGAACAGCCCCTGGGGGATGCCTCTGCCGTTGCCTTTGCGCTGGGTTGTGTTGCAACTGCAAAGAACACTAAAATATGTTATTCCGGCGAGGGCGCTGACGAATTCTTCGGCGGATATAATATGTATCGCAACGCTCCTCGCTATGGGGACAACCTTAAAACCTTTTATGTAGGCAACACCAATATTATGAAAGAGGATGAAAAGAAAAAAATCCTCAAAAAGTATTATGAGGATTTTCTGCCTATTGACCTTGTAAAGGATATTTATGAGGAAAACGAGGCGCTTGACCCTCTTTCAAAAATGACCGATGTTGACATTCAGGTATGGCTTGAGGGCGATATATATCTGAATGTAGACAAAATGAGCCGTGCGGCAGGTCTGGAGATACGTATGCCCCTTACCGATATGCGTATTTTTGATATAGCTTCAAGGATACCCGCTCATTTAAAAGTCAACGATGAGCAGAACAAGGTTGCTCTGCGCACCGCCGCCGCAAAGGTACTCCCCGAGGAAATTGCTTTCAGAAAAAAACTCGGTTTCGTCGTTCCCATTCGTATGTGGATGGCGGACGAGAAGTATAACGCTGATGTTCGGGCAAAGTTTAAAAGCGAAATCGCTGAGAAGTTCTTTAACCTTGATGAAATCAATGCTATTTTCGATGATTACATCGGAGGAAACAGTGACAACTGGCGCAAGGTCTGGACTATATACACCTTCCTTGTGTGGTACGAAGAATATTTTGTCAAACGCTGAAAACACGGCGGCAGGAAAATCCTGCCGCCGTTATTATTATATTCTGTTAATCATTATATTTGAAAATATCTGCCACTTCACTTATTGTCACAAAGGCGCGCGGGTCAATGTCATAAATAATACTTCTCATACGAGATATCTGGAATCTGTTTACAACAAAATAAATAATTGTCTTATCGGCATTTGAGTAACCGCCTTTTGCCATAATTTTCGTTGTTCCGCACTCGAAGGCATCCATAAGAGCCGTACTTATTTCCTCAGGTTTATCGGTAACAATCATAACCTCTTTAGAACGGTCAAAGCCCTCTACAACAAAGTCCACCGTTTTAAGACCTGCGGCATAGGTAACAATGGAATAAAGAGGCAGTATCCAGCTTTGAATTGTAATTCCGCATATAACATACAGCAGTACATTATATATCATAACAAATGTACCCACCGTGATATTTAACCTTTTGGCAAAAATAACAGCCATAACCTCAATTCCGTCAATGGCACCGCCGTATCGAATAGTCATACCGCTTCCAACACCTGATATTAAACCTCCAAACAAGGCGCATAAAAGTAAATCCTGACCTGCAAGGGGCGATGCAATGCTTACGTCAATTGGTAAAACATCGGTAATAAGCCATGCCGCCACTGAGTATACGGCAACAGTAAAGAGCGAATATACCGTAAATGCGGCTCCCTGCTTTTTTAATCCAAACAAAAACAAAGGAATATTCAGAATCAACAGAAAGATTGACAAACTCATATAATCCGGTGTGAGCTGTGAAAGCAGAATAGATGTTCCCGATATTCCGCTGTCATAAAGATTTACCGGCGCTAAGAATACAGTAACGCCAAAAGCATTGATACAACCGGCAATAAACAAAAAAATAAAGTTTTGCCATTTAAGCTGTTTAAGTTCGGAAAATATGCCTTTGAATATGTTCATTTTTCTTTCTCGCAATCTGAATTTTTATAATAATATTATACTATAATTCCAATAAAATCACAAGTATGGGATTCGTTATGACAGTATTGTTATTTTAATATTTCCTGTGTCTGTACTAATTTCACACTTGCCGCCGGTTACTGTTTTCGGAACATCAACACTGCCTGTATCGCTCTGTGTAATAAATACCTTCTCGGTAAGAAGACTTCCTTTAACGCTGCCGGTATCGGTTTTGACGAAAATCTCAGCGGCGTCAGAGCTGTCAAATTTTACATCACCCGTGCTTCTCTCAATAGAGAACCTTTCCGTCGCAATAACATTCTTCAAAGATATATCGCCGGTATCTCCGCTTGATACAATGTTTTGGCACTTGGTATCGGTTATGTGGGTTTTTCCGGTGGAAACATTGATTTTAAGTTCAGCCTCGCAGGTTACATTCGAAACCGTAATACTGCCCGTTGATACAGAAAGGTCAAGTGCACCTGCGGATATATTTTCAACTCGAATATTACCCGTACTTATATTTATTTTAATAATTTTTGAAGCGCTGGCTAAGTTAGTTACGTTACCTGTGCTTCCCGAAATATCAATGCTTTGGAATTTGAATTCTTTTGGTATTTCTATGTCTCCGGTACTCCCCTTCACCAAAAGTTCGCCATATTCGCCCTGCGGAATATATACCGTTATTTTTGGTGTAGTGAAATTTATACCGATATGCTCATACCATTTTCTCGTATCGTAAACCTCAATCAAAAGTGCGCCGTCCCGCACCGAAACCGAATGCTTCATATTTTCCTGCTCGTGGCAGACAACGGAAGTTTTTTGGTTTTTTGACAGCACAAACAAAATATCGGCGGTTTTTGTTACAATAGATATGTTTTTATATTCTTCATTAATCTCATAATCATTAGTTTCATACTTGACAGTTGATAATTTAGTAAAATCCCATTTAAACATTGTCATCACACCTCCAAAAATTATACTTCCAATCAAAACAAGAGAAGCTGCTATAATAAGCCATATTTTCGTCCGTTTACTCATTATGCTTCCTCCTTTTCGGTTATGCGGTTCTTTATCCATATCACAAGTTTCTTTGTAAGGTTGAAAATGCCTTTTGTTACCCATTTGCATCCGTAGAACAGGAAAACAGAAAGTCCTGCACAAACAACTCCTGCGCCTATCATAGCAAGACCTATAAGAACTTTTCCGCCGAAAGCAAATCCGACACCTGCCGCAACTCCGCCGAAAGCACAGCCGATTACTGAGGCAAAAACAGCCCAAAGAGAAATTATCACAGTCCACAAGGAAACATAAAGGGAAAATATTACGGCAACTGCGGCAATGAGAAGAGAAAGCCATACAGGAGAGCCGAGTATCAAAAGTACGATTTCCCACGCTTTGAGCCTTTTCTTTGGAGTTATCTTTTCTTTCACAAGTTTAGTAAGCGGAATATCGGCTACAATCTGCGATATAATTTCATCAATATTGCCAATCTCACAAACTGCCTCTTCCTCCGAAAGACCTTCTTCCATTCGGTCATCTATCATTTCGCTGTAAAAAGTCAAGCGTTCTTCTGTATCTCTCTGCGGCAAGCCTGACAGCCCTTTGCGAAGTCTCGCAAGAAACTCAAGTTTTGTCATTACCATTATCCTCCTTGCTTACAAATCGATATATAGACAGAATTTCTTTCCATTCTTCCCTGAAATCCTCAATGCGTTTTAGTCCCTCATGGGTGATATGATAATATTTCCGAAGCCTGCCGCCGTGCTCTGCAGTGCGTACTGTCAGCATTTTCGCCGTTTCCAAGCGTTTCAAAATGGTATATAAGGTAGATTCGGATAGCTCAATATACGGCTTCATATCTTTAATAATCTTATAGCCGTACGAATCTTCGCTTTTAATTGCAGCTAATACGCATACATCCAAAAGTCCTCGTTTTAACTGAATATCCATACTATACCTCCTTTTACATAATACATCGTAACACGAAGTATATATTTTGTCAAGTAAATTTTAAAGCCCACCACCGGTTTACCGATGGTAGGCTTAAAAGTATAATTACTGTTTTTTCATCTGCCGCAGGAACAGTAATACCGCCAATATGAGCAGTACAACTGCATATCCGAGCACCCACCAAAGATGAGGAAAAATCCCTGCAAAATCTCCTGAAAGTACAGCACGTTCCATATCCACGGCGTGAACAAACGGTAGTGCGTAAGCAATCTTTTTAAAAGCGCCTCCCACAAGGTTAAGGTCAAACCATACACCGGACAGCCACGCTGAAAGGTTGGTAAGCAAAGCTCCGCAAATGCCGCCCACCTGCTTATCGGTAAACACGCTTCCGCAAAGGAGTCCTAAAGCAATGTAGAGGATGGATACGGGGATAATGAATAGGACAGCGTATAAAATTTTTACCGTAATATTTAGTCCGAGAAGGATTGCGGCAATATAGCAAATAACACATTGTGCGACAGCAATCGGAATAATCGGCAAAGTGTAACCCAGAATAAAATCCATCGAAGTCAGCGGTGTAGTATATAAGCGTTGAAGTAGCGAGCTGCCTCTGTCTTTTGCGATAATAGTTGCAGAAAACAATGTCGTAAACGACAGTCCGAAAATTGTAATACCCGGAGTTAAGTGCTGTATTTCAAACAGCTTTACAGGGATATTCGCTTGTATAGCACTTAGCAATAAAATCAGAACAAGAGGAAATCCAAGTCCAAAGAACAGAGTTAGCGGATCTCGCAATATTTCTTTTGTGTTTCTGTTTGCAAATGTGAGCATTTTCATTTTGATACCCCCTTAACAATGCGCACAAAGGCTTGCTCAAAATTGTCCGTCCCTGCTGTTTCCTTAATCTTATCAGCGGTATCACAGATAAGGAGTTTGCCGTCTTTCATAATAGCAACACGGTCAGATAAGGCTTCTGCTTCTTCCATATAGTGCGTCGTCAGAATAATCGTTATTTTCCCCTTAAGAGAGCTAATTATATCCCATAGGTCGTTCCGCGCAAGCACATCCAATCCAAGTGTGGGTTCGTCAAGGAATAATATCTCCGGCTCGCTGATCAGTGCCATTGCGATGCTCAGTCTGCGTTGCCAGCCACCGGACAGTTTACCTGCCTTTTTCTTACTAACAGATTCAAGTTTAAGCAGTTTAGTAAGCTCTGCAATTTTCGCATTTTGCTTGTCTTCTGTAAATCCGTGAACACCGCACATCAATTCAAGGTTTTCACGAACAGACAGACCGGGCGCAACCGCTGTTTCTTGCGGGGAAACGGCTATAATTGATTTCACGGCAGCAGAATCTTTACAAATGCTTTTTCCGTTCAAAATAGCATTGCCGCTTGTGGGCTGTGTCAGGCAGGACAGCATTTTAATTGTGGTTGTTTTGCCGGCGCCGTTTACACCGAGCAGAGAAAATAATTCGCCCTTGTAAACCGAAAGACTAAGATTATCAACCGCAACCACATCTTTATATTTTTTAGTTAAACCTTCAATTCTGATGGCATCCATAACTGATTACTCCATTCCATACTGTTTTCTGAGTCCCTGATAGGAGTCGGTGAGCATACGGCTTACAAGCTCCCAATCAAGATCAAAAAAGCCTGTTGCAAACATCGTGGCTATTCCGTGAACATATGCCCACATTTCAAGATGAAATAACTTAGCTTCTTTACCGCTAAGTCCGGTATTATTATGGACAATAGACTCCATTTTTTCAGTTTGTTCCGTGGCTTCGGGAATTAATTCTCCCGAACGGTCACGCATATAAAGAAGCTTGAACAACTCTTTTTCTTCTTTTGCAAATCGAATATATGCCATTCCGCTTGCCTTATATACGGGAAACTCTCCCTTATTAACCTCTCTTTGAATATAATCCGAGCAAATTTTGTCTGCCCTTTCTACAACAGCAATGCGAAGCTCATCCATTGTTGCAAAATTAGAAAACACAGGCTGTGTAGAACATTTTAATACCGAGGCAATAGTTCTTGCATTGATTGACTGCACTCCGCTATTACGCACAATATCAACGGCAGTATTTATAATATCTTCTTTGGTCACTTTAACTTTTGGCGGCATAACGCACCTCCATAATATATTTGTTGTTATATATCACTTGTTATTTTATCACTGCCGGCATAAAATGTCAATGGGTGTTGCAAAAATGTCAAAAAGGAATAGCAATAATATAAATAATGGCAGACAATGAAAACCACTGTCTGCCATTATTAAGTTCTCTTTAGTTATAAGTTTAGAGTTATAAATTCGGCTCCGCCAAGTGTTATGATATGATTGCCTATAAATAAACTTGATTTTTGCTACGCAAAAATTATTCCCACTCGCTTAAATTCAAATAATACCTAGAAAAGCAAGTCGCTTAGAACCTAAAAATCGGGGTTTATAACCGAACAAATATTCGGTTTCTATAGGCTCTACAAATTTCAGTATCAATATAGTATCACAAAAGGGCGAAAAAATCAATCCTTTTATAACGTTGAAACAAATTACCGGATAGACTTAAAAACATCAGCCCCTGCTAAATAGGTAGCAGGGGTTGTATTCGTTATTAAGCTGTTTTCTTTCTGCTTAAGGTTTCTAAAACTACTATGCAGGTAGCGCTGAGTATCATCAGGAGCCACCACCACGTGAGATTTGTGTTATCTCCTGTTTGGGGTGAGTTTGGATCTGCTTTTTCGATGGTGCCGATCTCGGTCGGGGCAAGGGTGCCTTTTTCCTCGTTCAGTACCAGATGCAGCTCCACACCTGCGCCGTTTTGGTCAATTGACACGGTGTAGGCGCCGTCTTCCAACAATGCCACATCGGCTTTGTTGTCCTTTTTCAGTTCAAAGGACAAATATCCGATAACCTTGCCGTCCTTCAGTGCCGTCAGCGAGTGTTTGCCCGGCTCTACATCGGCAAAGACAAAGTTGCCGTTTTTGTCGGTCTTGGTGGTCTTTAAGGTGGAACGCAGTTCTAAGTCCACTTCAGCCAAAGGCTGACCGTTCAGCGTAACCTTACCTTTTACGGTGTAGGTATCATCACGCGCTATCGGTTCATCCTCGGTGGTGACGGTAATCACCTTATCCTCATAAACGGCGTCAAGGTCAAGATAGCCGCCGTGAAGAAAAGCGGTCACGTCCACATCATTCAGCATAACCGACTTTATTACCTTGCCGCTTTCGGCGCGAATGAGAAGTCGCGGCTCGCTTAAACGTTCTACGATAAATTCCTCGCCACTGATACCCTCATAAAATACCTTGGCATTTTCAGCCGTAATGGTGATCTTGTGGCTGTCCGGAACGGTAACGGAGATTACGGTGTTTGTTTCCTCGGCTTCCGGCTCTGCGGCAAAGGCGGTCACACTACACGTACATAGCAGTAAGAAACATAACAGCAGTGCTGTTATTTTCTTCATAGTGTCGCCTCCTTATTTATCTTCGTAGGAAACAGTAAAGGTCACGGTGTCGGAATACTCACCTGCGTAAGCAGCGTTCCAGTCGTTAGCGGTAATGTGGATGGAAAGCTCGGTCTTGTCGCCCTCTGTCAGATAAGTAGCATAGGTAAATGCCGCGCCTTCGCTATCCTTGATGGCGTAAGGGATCACCTTGGTGTTATCGATAGCATTGTTCAGCTCATTATCGGTGGCAAGGGCAACCTTGATGCACTTGTCGGGATGGATCTGAGAAGCGGTAACCTCGATGGTGCCAAATGCGGTTTCGGTAGCGTTGAACTGAACATTCACATCAGCAGGAATGGTCACGGTGTAGGTAGGTGCGATGCTGGTGGTGATGTCAGCTTTCCCCCCGGTGGTGTTAGCCGCAAAAGCTGTTACGGACATGGATGCCAAAAGGCAAACGGTTAAAATAAGTGCAAATATTTTTTTCATGGTTTTGTTCTCCTTTGTTTATGCATAACTCCAGTATTCGGAGTCGGCTACAATCACATCTGCGGGAGATACTTCACCATTGTCGTCGAGAACATAGTAGCTCGGTACTGCGTAGATATGTTCCCCGTCTGTATCGAAAACCCAGTCGTACGCATTATTTCCATCGTTGTAAGGGCTATTGACCCATTCGCCCCACGTCATACCAGCCTCTGCAGTAAAAGTCTCTCCCCAGCATTTAAAGGTAATGGGCGCACCCTTTACGGCAATGGTAAAGGTAACGGTATCTTTATATTCACCGGCGTAATCGGGGTCGTTTGCCGCAATGTGAATAGTGGTGGACTGTGCGCTCTTGTTGGTTTCAAACTCGGCTACCACGCCATTGTTGCCAACAGCATTGCCGCCTGCAGTGATGGCGTAAGCAAGAGTTGCGCCCTCTGTGGTTTGCATTGTGAAATCGCTTGCAACGGTAACTTCAATGTATTCGCCGTTTTTAAGTCGCACACCTTCTTCTGCGGTGATGGTGTAGTCGTTTTCGTAGGTAACGGTGTCGCCGTCAACCTTCTTCTCCAGGGTAACGGTTTCTGGAATGGTGATGGTATAGGTGGGGTCTACATTAAAAGAAACTTCGGTAGAGCCGCCGGTGGTGTTAGCCGCGAAAGCGGTAACCGACAAGCTCATCAAAAGAGCAACTGTCAAAATAACTGTAAATATTTTTTTCATTGTTTTATTCCTCCTTTAATTACCGGAAACCTGTTTCACCGCAACAGTAAAGGTAGCGGAGCCGGTGTAGGTACCTGCGTATTTGATAGCGCTCTCGTCAATATCAAAGGTGATGTTGGCGGTGCCGGTCTTGCCGTCTGTGGGGTTCACTGCCAAGATCTCGCCGCCCGGGGCAACGGTTTCTTCGCCCTTGGTTACGGTGTAGGTAAGTTCCGCACCTTCGGTGGTTTTCACGGTGAAGTTGTTATTTTCGGCAAGGGTGACGGAAACATACTTGCCTTTTTCAACAACAACGCCCTCTGCCGAAACGGTCTTTTCAGTGCCATCTGCACCAATGGTTACGGTTTCGGGGATCGTCACGGTGTAGGTGGGGTCAACGGTATAGGTAACGGTGGTGCCCTCTACGGGGTAGCTTGTAAAAAACAGTTCATACGCACTGCCGTCAAACTTCGTAGCATCATCGCAGGAATACTGTAAAATGCCGTCGCGGTAAATGTTGAATGAGGCTTCTTCATTGCTTGAATCTTCCATATCAATCCAACGGAAATAAACAACCTCATCCTTTGCCACAGTGTGTGTTATAGTGGCGGTGGTACCGCTTTCAAAGGTAAATAAATTTGTAACACCTTTGGGAATATCGTAATGACTGGTGTGCACAAGTTCAAGTTCATCGGTGGACAAAGAAACGAAGCCAAAGGTGCCTTCTGCCCATCCGTCGCCGCCCGAATCCTTCATAACCACAGTAATGGTGGAGGTTTGACTCTCAGCCGCAAAGGCGGTAACCGACATTGTTGCCATTAGGGCAACAGCTAAAAGAATTGCAAATAACTTTTTCATAAATCTATCTTCCTTTCGGGATTTTAATTATTTTCAGCGGTATTCACCGCAATAGTAAAGGTAATTGTACCTTGATAGGTGCCTGAATATTTTGCTTCTTCAGCAATCTCTACCACCAGGTTATCGGTTGTAAGACTGAGAGGATTGTTTTTATCTCCGTTGCCCATAACCGAAATAAGCTGCGTGTTGTTCACGATGACGCCGTCATTTATTGTAAAGCCAAGCTCGGCGCCTTGCTCATTTTTGAACTTAAAATCACTTTGCAAGGTAACGGTTAGTGTTTGGTCTGTGTTGAGCACCACGCCGCTTGCCGAAATAGCAAAGCTTTCGCCCTCGGTTACCGCAGCGGGAATCGTGACGGTGTAGGTGGGTTCGACACGCTTACTGACTGCCGTAAACTGCGCGACGTATTCGGTGTCGTCGGTAATAGCGGAAACCGTAGGAGACCAACCGTTAAAGGTATAGGTAAAGTTTTCGTCCTCTGCCTGCCCAGGTGTTGCGCCGTTGTATTCAGGTGTGGTGCCGTGGGTAACACCCGTATCGGTTTCCAAAACCGAGCCGTCATGGTTTTTCCAAGTGACGGTGTAGGTCGGTATCGTGTAGGACACAATTTCGCTCCAAGCCTCGATGTCATCATAGGGATCATCCGTTCCGCGATCCCAGACCAATTTGCATTGATATTCGCTCTCTTCCAGGTTGCTTGTGTCAAGTGTCAATTCAGTCTGACCTTCAACCTCTACGAAGTCGGAGCCGTTTTTTGTCAATTTTACCGACGCGCCCGAATCACCTACAACCCATAACATATAATAACCGGTACTCGTCACTGTAAAGGTATATGTATTTCCATCTCGCTTTCCGTCCACACCCATCAACTCTGCATCAATTTCGGACTGGGACGAAACAATCAACTGATCGCCCGCATTAAGTAAAATGTCCCCTGTCAATCCCCAGTCGGACATAGTGAACGACTGACTAATCGTGTCGTACTCTCCATCCATAAGGTACATATCTCTGTCGGTAAGCACCTTGTTACTCAATTCTTTTTTATACCACTGGCAGCTTAAGCCTTTATCCGAGTTCACTTTGACGGTATAGTTGTTTTCGCCGGTCGGCTCCTCAACAATAGCGAAGCCGGCATAATATTTGCCATCTTTCTTGTAGAGAGGGAATTCCGAAACATAATCGAAATAGCCGATATACTTCTCGATGTCCACGCCGCTGTCTGCCGCTTCCAGGAACACACGATCATTATAAGATGGATCTACAGAGACTGTGATGTGAGAACCGGTAGGTGCAAAATCTTCTGTAACCAGAATTGCCGTGTAATTCTTATAGATGTCGAAAGATCCGTCATTGCTACCGTATTTGTTTCCGGAGATATCAGGATTTCCGGAAAGCGTTAAGGATTGACTCATATAGATACCGCCGCTGGGGCTATCGTTTGCGGTGTTATTGATAATGCTGCCGCCTGTCATGGTGAAGGAGTAGTTGCTGTACACGCCGCCGCCATGTTTTGCAGTGTTTTCTGAAATCACGCCGCCGTACATAGTGCAGGTGTTGTTGTTGTTGTACACACCGCCGCCCTTATTTGCAGTGTTTTTTGAAATCACGCCGCCGTACATGGCGAAGGTGCCTTCGTTGAACACGCCACCGCCGTTATATGCAGTGTTTCCAGAAATAATACCGCCGTACATGGCGAAGGTGCCTTCGTTGTACACGCCACCGCCGTAGTAAGAAAGACCTACTGAGGTCAAACTACCGCCGGTGATGGTACCGGTACTGCCACAGTCGGTAAGGTTCAAGGTGCCGCCGTCGATATTGATTACTCTCGTGTTAGACGCTGTGTTTTTCAGTGTCTTTCCATTCAGGCAAAGGGTAAGGTCACCCGTCACGGTGATGGTGGAGGTAATCGTAATGTCGTTTGCCAGATACACACTGCCGCCGTTGGTGGCTGCGTCCTGCAGCCCGTTCTGATCTGTGACGGCCTTGGTGAAGGTAGTAAGAACCTCTGCCTCGTGGTCGCCCACAGCCTTATGGGTCGCGCCGCAGATGCAGTGCGTATGGGTGTCTGCCGCAAAGGCCGTGGTGGGCAACATCAAACAGATCAACACAAATGCCAGCAGGAGACTCATTATTCTCTTTTTCAAGGTGTTCCCTCCTTTCATTCGATTTGTTCTTTGGGATAACAGCAAGTACCCCGTTCGGGAAGCTTATCGGATTTTAAGTCAAAGCCTGCGTACTTGCAGAACCAGCAAATCGGTTCAATGGCTAAAATGCTTTTCCTTCCCGAAAAGCAAGGACAAGTATCGCTGCGCATGATCTCCTGTCCGCTTTTACTTAAATCTTTCTCCATAGTTTCACCTTATTTCACGATCAAGACAGTTTCCACATTTGCGCCGTTCATAGCCGAGCCGTCCGCGAGTGAGGTGGTTGTTATCTTAATGGTTGCGTTATACTCACCGGCAGAAAGGGCGCGGCTCATAGTAATTTCATTTATTGCCTTGCCGGGAGGAACAAGTTTTGATTTATAAAGGCTCTCGCCCGTGTCTTTAAGCACAATTTCAAAGGTAAAATAACAGGGGTTGCCTTCGGGGTTTAAGAGTGCTACGTTTACTGTCTTTTGATTCTTCGGCAATGTAATGGACGGATAGCCGGGGATCTTGATACCTGCTGCCGGTGCATCGTCGGTTTTATCGGGAAGCTTTTCGCCGTTCCAATCATCAGCACCGGGGTCAATATCTAAATCTCCTGTTTGGGACGATGAGGGGCCAT
>JAZLDA010000017.1:0-8148 GCA_045614505.1 Acutalibacteraceae bacterium
TTCCTCTTCAGTGAGCAAATCCTTTATAATTTCAAAAGCTTTCACCTGACCGCCGGCACTTACAAAAGGCACCGATGCAGAGTGAAGCTCACCTGACGGACGATTTATCTCTGCAAGCCGTTCACGTACCAGAAGTCCGAATACGGCGTCTCCCACAAAGGATAGCACCGACGGACTCATTAATTTTACAGTACTTTTATTATAATACATATTCGAATTCAAAATCGTTTACGTGAACGATATCGCCTTCCTGAACACCTTCGCGTATAAGCGCCTTAATAATTCCGCTTGAACGAAGCACCCTTTCGAAATACTGAAGCGATTCGTAATCCTCGGGGTCAACGGTATTCATAATACGCTCAATCCAATCGCAGTCCTCAACAAAATACTCGCCGTTTTCTTTTCTGACAGTAAAGGTGCGAAGCTCTTTTTTAACCGTAACAATCTCGAAGGGCTCGATTTCACTTTCATAGCGTTTAACGGGAGGAAGCTGTGCAAGAGCGGCGGCAATGTGGTTAATAAGCTCTCCCGTACCCTCTTTAATGGGCGCCATAATGGGGAAGAATTCATAGCCCTGCTCTCTGAAATGGTTACCGATTCTTTCTACTGTCTCATCATCGGTAAGGTCACACTTGTTACCTACCACTATCTGAGGACGCTGGCTTAATTCTTCACTGAACACCTTGAGTTCTTTGTTGATCTTTTCAAAGTCTTCAATGGGGTCTCTGCCCTCACTGCCTGCAATATCAATAACGTGAACAAGAAGCCTGCAACGCTCAACGTGGCGCAGAAACTCGTGACCGAGGCCAACACCCTCGCCTGCGCCCTCAATAAGTCCGGGGATATCAGCCATAACGAATGAGCTGCCCTCACCCATTCTTACAACTCCCAGCACGGGAGTCAGTGTGGTGAAGTGATAATTGGCGATTTTAGGCTTGGCTTCGCTCACCACCGAAACAAGGGTAGATTTTCCTACATTGGGAAAGCCTATAAGTCCAACGTCGGCAAGAAGCTTTAATTCCAGAGTAACGTCCAGCTCATCACGGGGAGCGCCCGGCTTTGCAAAGCGTGGCACCTGACGGGTAGCGTGAGCAAAATGCTGATTACCCCAGCCGCCGTTACCGCCTCGTGCAATGATAACCTCTTCATCAGAAGAAATATCCGCAATAATTTTACCGCTTGCCTCTTCTTTGATAAGAGTACCTCTGGGCACGTTTATAATGAGGTCGGAGGCAGATTTACCGGTACAGCGTGATGCTTTGCCGTTCTCACCGTTGTCGGCGCAATATTTTCTTTTATATCTGAAGTCTGCAAGGGTAGACAGATTGTCATCAGCTTTAAAGACAATATTACCGCCTCTGCCGCCGTCTCCTCCGTCAGGGCCGCCTGCCGCAACATATTTTTCTCTGTGAAAGGAAACGCAACCGTTTCCGCCGTTTCCTGCTTTAAGATGAATTTTTGCTACATCAATAAACATTTTTAATCAACCTTTTAAAATAAAAAGGCTCAGGAATCCACCTGAGCCTAAATTGATTTACTGCTCTACAGCGTAAATGCTGACCTGCTTGCGGTCACGGCCTACACGCTCAAACTTAACCTTTCCGTCGATAAGAGCGAAAAGTGTATCGTCAGAACCCTTGCCAACATTGTTGCCTGCGTGGATATGTGTACCGCGCTGACGTACAAGGATGTTGCCAGCTAATACGAACTGACCGTCGGCACGCTTAACACCAAGACGCTTAGACTCACTGTCACGGCCGTTCTTGGTAGAACCCATACCTTTTTTATGGGCGAATAACTGAATGTTAATCTTTAACATGACTACACCTCCGAAAGTATAGATATTCTGTCTTTGTACTGAAGGGAAAGCTGTTCAATATGAAGCTTGAAGCCTTCTAAAACCGCTACGGTTTTATTGGTGGGATTTTTTACCCTAATTACCATAAGAGCATCGCTAACCTGAGCATCTGCCCTGTCACCGATAATCTCTATAATGGTATTCGCCGTCATATACGCTGCAGAGGAAACTGCAGAGCAAACAATTTTTCCTTCCAAATCGTCACAGTCAAATGAACTGTGACCGCTGATAGAGAAACCGACAATAGTATTCCCCTCAGCCAAAAATTTAATCTCGGTCATATAACTTAACCGATTGCCTTGATTTCAACCTTGGTGTACGGCTGTCTGTGACCCTTTTTGCGTGCACAGCCCTTCTTGGGTTTGTAGGTAAATACGGTTACCTTCTTGCCCTTGCCGTTCTTGAGAACTACACCCTTAACAGTAGCACCCTCTACATAAGGAGCTCCTACCTTAAGGTCACCGTCGCTGATTGCTACAACCTTGTCAAAAACGACCTCGCTGTCAACCTCAGCACTAAGCTTCTCAACATAGATAACATCACCGTCAGTTACACGGTACTGTTTTCCGCCGGTTTCGATAATTGCGTACATTTTGTTGCACCTGCCTTAATTTCAGTCTCGCTAAAGTGAGGCGTATGCTTAGGGCATAACTTAATAAGCCTCCAATATGCGGCTTATCGATTATACCACAGTACTTCTCAAGTGTCAAGATTTTTTTGTTCTTTTTCTAAACACAATCTTATCTCTAAAAAAGTCTCCCTGTGATCATCTTTAAAAAAGAAGCAGTCATCGGCTTTCTGAATAAGATAAGAAAGAGCGTCTTTGCTTTTCCCGAAAAGCACACACGGTGCTAAATAGAGACTTACCGTTACTCTATCGTCATCTTCAATTACAAATATATCAAAATGATTTCTCGGGGCACATTCAAACGCTGATTCTATATATTCACAAATTCTTTTATCTAAATGGGAGTAATCTTTTACTATAAACTTTCTTCTTTTATCGGGCGGTATCTTATCTGAACAAAAAAAGCCAAAACACAATAAATCTGCTTCCATAAAAATCTCCTTGTTTTATAAAAATAAAAAAGCGTGTCCGCAAGGGACACGCCGAAAAAGTGCTTCCCTCGGTTTGACTACCACATCACACCGACACTATTTACCCACACAGGAGAATAGAGAGAACACCTTTTACCAAGGTAGTATTCTCCTAAAAGCAGATAAATAGTCTGTTCTAATTTAATTGTGATGTGGTATGCTCATATAATATCACATTACTTTATTTTTTGCAACATATAAAAAAGCGTGTCCGCAAGGGACACGCCGAAAAAGTGTTCCCACGTTTTCTGCGACAAAAACTGACTCCAACAGGCGGAATAAAGGGAACACCTTTTACCAAGGTATTCTCCACCTGTTTAACGAGTTTATTCAGTTTTTGTCGCAAGAATATTCTACCATATTTCTTTGTTTTTTGCAACATATATGAATGATATTTATATGTCACAAAATAAATAATCCCTATTCTAAAATAAATTTAGCATAGGGATTATTGTTAATTTTCATCTTTTTTATGATAATCATTCAGCACTGCTTCTACCTGTGCAATAAGTTCTTCCTTGTTTGGTATGCAATAAGTGTATTTTGAAGCAAATATATTATTTGAAAGTCCGCCCAAAGCATATTCTGCTGCTACGCTATCCTTATCTGTGCAAAGAATAATACCAATGGGCTTATTATCGTCATTGTCATTTACTTCCTGTTCATAATAATTTAGATACATATTAAGTTGTCCAACTGCCTCAGGCAAAAGTTTTACAGTTTTTAGTTCAATTAGGACATAAGCACGAAGAATTTTGTTATAGAAAACCATATCCACATAATAGTGAGTGTTATTAAGTGTTACTCTCTGCTGAGTTCCCACAAACATAAAACCTCTGCCGAGTTCAAGTAAAAACTTTTCAATTTGGTTTACCAGTGCTTTTTCAAGATCGCTCTCTAACATAGGTTTATTTTCAGGTAAACCTAAAAACTCAAACACGTAGGGGTCTTTAATTATATCTTTCGGGGCATTGATTTCAATGCCTTTTTGAGCAAGTAATAAAGCAGTCTCTTTATTAGTTTTGCCTTCTGAGAGTAATAACCGCTCATACAGGGAAGTTGCGATTTGTCTTTTCAGTTCTCTGACTGACCAGTTTGAATTCACACATTCTTTTTCATAAAAACTGCGTTTATCTTCATCGGAAATTGAAAGCAATTCGCAGTAATGCGACCAACTCAATTTAACAGACGCTGTCTGTTGAATTTGATAATTTTGATAAAACCGCCTCATAAATTGAATGTTGGAAACAGAAAATCCTTTTCCAAATTCGTTTGTTAATACCTTCGATAACTCTTTTAAAGTTTGTTTTCCGTACTCAGCACGCTCGTTATTGCCTTGTTCGTGTTCAACAATGATTTTACCGATGTTCCAGTATGCTGTTAAGAGTTCAGAATTTACTTGTTGTGCAACATTAAACCGCGCAGTTTGCAGAACCTCTTTAATTTCACTAATCATAGTATTAGTGTTTACCAATTCACTCATATAATATCTCCTTAAAGGAATTTTACAATATAATTATATCATAGATGTGTTAACTTTTCAAATAAAACGGAGGCGATTTACTATATTTAAAGTGTACGACAATAGTCATACCAGCATATTAAAACTATACAATAAGAAAAGCCATTAAAAATCTTGTTCCTATTGTACCTCAACCGTATCAAATCACTTTCTTTTTGCAACATATAAAAGGTCTTTTTGCCGCTTCTTGATATATTTTCATTTATATGGTATACTTTAATAAACAGAAAAATAAGGAGTATGCTTTATGATTACTGCAATAATTACCGGTGCTTCCTCAGGACTTGGAAGAGAGTTTGCAATAGCTATTAAAAAGCGTTGCCCCGACATTGAATCCTTCTGGCTTATTGCAAGAAGAAGAGAACGCCTTATAGACCTTGCAAAGGAGCTGGGCGAGGACAAATGCTTTGTTCTGCCTCTTGACCTTACCGGCGACGAATGGCTTAGCGAGTACCGTCAGGTACTTACCGACAGCGTTCCCGAAGTAAAATATCTTATTAATAATGCGGGATTCGGAAAGTTAGATGATTTCATTAACATTCCGGCTGAAGATTGCGGCGACCAGGTTACCCTTAACTGCACAGCCCTTACCGTTATCACAAGAGAAACACTGCCCTATATGGAGAAAAACGGAGAAATTATTAATATTTCTTCAATTGCCTCCTTTGCCCCAAACCCCAGAATGGCGGTATATAGCTCTACAAAGGCTTATGTAACCAGCTTTAGCCGTGCGCTTCGCGAAGAGCTTAAAAGCAGAAATATAAATGTAATGGCTGTTTGCCCCGGACCTATGGACACCGAATTTTTGCCTGTTGCCAATATTGAAAAAGGCACTTCAAAAATGTTCGATACCCTGCCCAGAGCAAACGTAGCAAAGGTAGCAAAAAAATCCCTTAAAATGTCGGCTCGAAAAAAAGCAATATACACCCCGAAATTCTTCTATAAATTTTATAGACTCATAGCAAAACTTCTTCCCACCGCTCTGGTTATAAAATTTGCAAAAACTTAAAAGCAAGGACATACAAAAACCCCTCTTTCACTTCATATACTTGGAAGGAAAGAGGGGTTTTTATGTTTTTTAGTTTAATAGAAAAAATACTGTCAGCGTTTTTCTTTTTGGCACTTCATGTGACAAAAAACGGAAATTTTCCGCCGCCTCTGTCTTTAAAGGCAGAAAGGGAGCTTATTGAAAAGAGTGCTAATGGCGATATTAACGCCCGCAACAAATTGGTGGAGCACAATCTCAGATTAGTCGCTCACATTACCAAAAAATACTACGGCAGCGGGGATATGGATGACCTTATTTCCATTGGCACCATAGGGCTTATAAAAGGCGTTTCTACATTTAAAGCTGAAAAGGGCAGCCGCCTTGCCACCTACGCCGCCAGATGCATTGAAAATGCTATCTATACCTGAATGAAACATCACACTCCTTTCACGTGCCAAATTAAAATTTACGGTATCCTCCGCACCACGGAGGACGATGTGAACATCATCGTCCCCTGTGGTGTCGTTGTGTTTAACGGCAATAAAACTAACAATCTTCTTTACAAGTTCGATTGTCTGTTCATAGGTAGCAATTTCCATTAAGCGAGGGAATGTAACAATAGAGGATTTGATTTGCTCAATCTGTTCAAGCGAATAGGCCTCGGATTCAATTTGCTCGTTAAGCACCGCTATTCTGCCTGTGAGGTCGTTTTTCTTGTCCTGTAAGGCATGAATATCATCCCAAACTAATTGCTTATCATCGGCAGTCAAACCGCCGTCTCGCAGGTTCTCCATTTGTACTGCAATACCTGCATTGATTTTATCAAGTTCCTTTTCAAGGCCCTTGATTGCTTTTTCTTCCTCTCGTTGTGCTTTTAGCAGTTCGTCACGAAGATTCTGCAACTGTGCATAGTAAGGGTCGTCGGGGCAGTTCATATGTGTAATAGCGTCAATTACCATAGCATCTAAAGCATTGCCGTCTATATCTTCACTTGAACAGCCCAGTCTATCTTCCATTCGTTTACGGCAGCGATAATTAAATCGCAGGTCGCCCGATTTGGTGTAGCGGTTTGAGTGGGTTCTAACATTCATTCGCTCGCCACAAACAGGGCACCGCACCAAACCGCTGAGAACGGACTTTGAGGTCTGCTTGGGGCGGTCATACTTGTCAACGTTTTGCTTGAGAAGTTTCTGTACCCTTATCCAGTCAAAACCGCTTACAATGCCCTTGTGCTCGCCTACGGCAACAATCCACTCGCTGATGGGCTTGATGTCGGTGATTTGGGTAAACTTGGGCTCAAGCAAAGTTGAGTCGTCTTTCTTCTCCTTCTTCTGGTCTGTCTTGTTATAAACCATCAATCCGTGCTCGCCGTCAAACTCGCTGTCCTCGGCATAGATTGTCTCGCAGAACTCGGAGAAGTAGTCGAGAGCGTCTTTGTCTGCAATGCAGTACACAGGATTGCGAAGAATGGTTTTGACGCTCGTCCTTGTGTGCTTTTTGCCATTTCGGGTGAGTATGCCTTTGTTGTTGAGATAATCCCGAACGGCATTCATTGACTTGGTATCAAGATACATACGATAAATATCTCTAACTGTCTGCAGCTCACTCTCTACGGGCTCCAAGTGGTTTTTGGTGCTTTTCTTGCCCCTTATGACGATGTTCTCCTTTTTGGACACAAAACCCAAAGGAGTTGTGCCGCCGAGCCAACGACCCTCTTTTGCCAGTTCGTGCAGATTGTCTGAAATGCGCTCGGTGATGATGTTTCTCTCAAACTCACCGATAACGGATAGCAGTTTGAGTATCATTTTGGATTCGGCAGTAAGGTTTGTTATCTTGTCAGAGCAAGAAATGAAAATCACTTTATGCTTGTCAAGATATTCAATTAAGGACATCATATCGCCCGTGTTACGGCACACACGGTCCACCTTGTAGCACAACAGGCAGCGGTAGTTGTCGATATTCTTAATGAGCCGTGTAAACTCCTTTCGGTCGGCATAGAAGCCCGACAGACCCTCGTCCATAAAAATGTCGGTGTTCTCGTCGGTGGATTGCACATCGAACTCGGAATAGATATGTGCACGACACTTGTCAATCTGAACTTGAATACTGTTGCCCTTTTCGGTCAACTTTGATTTACGTACATATATAGCAAACTTTTTCTCCATGTGTTTAACCTCCTATATTATTTATATTTTCTCATGGAAACGGATATTTTGCAAGGCTTATTAGAATGGTAAGTCGTCAAGTGGGTCTGCATATTGATTAGCAGAGAAATTGACATACATACCGATGAGTTTGTTGCAGCGCTCCTGTTGCAGATAGACACAGGAAATCGGCACACCCTTTTCGTAGGCGTCCTCTATGAGCCCGTAGTTAGGGTTAAGGTGCAGATGTGTTTCGGGGTCGGTATACTCAAAGACCATAATGTTGACATAGTAGGAACGGTCTACATCTTCAACTTTCAATCCAAAGGTTAAGTAACCCTTTTCCTCGTTATACCAAATGTTTTGGATATAACCGCCTAAAAACTTGTTCTTGGTGCCTCTTTTGGCATTGTTAATTGTTACTGGTTTCATATAAAAACCACCTTTCGTTAATATTGTAAATAAACCTACTAATACATTTTTTTCAAAATGTCAAGAAAAGAAGATAATAATTATTAACCTATTTACGAAAGTATCT
>JAZLDA010000018.1:0-2235 GCA_045614505.1 Acutalibacteraceae bacterium
TCGGGGTGTTTTTTTAGGGAATAGGAAATAGGGAAATAGTAACAATTATAAAAAAAGGTTGCATTTTTGTAACCTTTTTGTTATATTATAATAGTAACAAATTTGTAACTATTTTTAAAAGGTGATTACATAGTGAATAAACAACAATTCAAGAGCCTGCTTAGTACAGCAGAGAAGATACTGAATAAATCTAAATTAATTGTTTTTACTTTACTTGTTATAATAGGAATTGTCAGCACATCTCTATATTCCGGTGTTACCCTTGCTTATTCCGTTGAATATAACGGCGAAGTTATTGGACAGATTAAAGACAAAGAAGAATATGATGAAGCTATTCATATAGCAAATGGTATGGTAGATTCGGTTGATTTTGAGCAGTATGCTTATACTCCAGAGTTTTCCATCATCTTTACCACAGAGGAAAGTTTAACCACTCCTGATGATGTGGCCTTAAGTTTAATAGAAAAGACAGCAGATATATGTGAAGGCACTTGTGTTTATATAAACGGACAAATCGTTGCTTATATATCAGGCGAGTATGATGTTAATGGCTTTATTGAAACTTATCTTGCAGGATATGTGGAAGGAGAAGAAATAGTTTCTTCCTTTGTTGCCCCGGTGGAATGTGTAAAGGGTTATTACCACAAAAGCGTATTTACCTCTTTTGAGGATTTAAAAGCATTACTCATCAGTCTCGATGTTCAGTCGGTACAGACTGTGCGTACTCCTGTTTCTGTTCCTTTTGAAACCGTAAAGCGCAGAGACGACAGTGTTGCTTTGGGCGTTCAGAAGACCGAGAGTGAGGGTGCTAATGGTATTAACAACAGTGTAACTAACGTTATTATGGTCAACGGCGAGGTAGTTAAAACCGAATATGTTGGCGAAGTGGTAGTTACTGAGCCTATCAGCAAGGTTGTAATTATAGGCAACAAGGGCGCCGCAATTAAAGCCGCTTGGATAGATGAGCTTAACTGTATCTGGCCGGTTAAAAGAGTTAAGGGACAGTATGTCTCCTCTTACTGGGGTGACGACCGTAACCATAAGGGAATTGATATTGCTTCTGCCTTTGGAACACCTATATATGCTGCTCAGGCAGGTACGGTAGTTACAGCCGAGTACAGCGACGGCTACGGTTATTATGTGGTTATTGAGCACAACGGCACATATAAAACCCTTTACGGACACGCAAGTGAGCTTTGTGTGGAAAAGGGCGATAAGGTCGCTCAAGGTCAGATCATCGCATTTGTGGGCTCTACCGGAATGTCCACCGGAAACCATTTGCATTTTGAGGTTATCCGAAAGGGCAACAGAATAGATGCAGGCCCGTTTATTGGATTATAAAAAATTAACCCTATGGTTTTAAACCGTAGGGTATTTTTTCTTTTGAAATCCACCAAAGAATGGAAACAGACCTTGACTAAAACACTATATATGGTGTATAATGATTGTAATTATAATCATAATCAAATAAAGGAGCAAACCTTTAATGGCAGTTAAAAAAGCAGAATATAATAACGAAAGTATAAAGCAGTTAAAAGGCCCTGACCAGGTGCGCAAACGCCCTGCGGTTATTTTCGGTTCGGACGGACTGGACGGCTGTGAACATTCGGCTTTTGAAATTATATCAAACTCTATTGACGAAGCAAGAGAGGGCCACGGTAATAAAATTATTGTTACCCGTTTTGAGGACGGCTCTATTGAGGTGCAGGACTTCGGCAGAGGCGCACCTGTTGACTATAACAAAAACGAGGACAAGTTTAACTGGGAGCTTCTTTACTGTACCCTTTATGCCGGAAGTAAGTACGATACTAATGACGGCGGAAGCTATGAATATTCAATTGGTCTTAATGGCTTGGGACTTTGCGCTACACAGTTTTCTTCTGAGTATATGGACGTTGAAATAAAGCGTGACGGCTTTAAGTATAATCTCCATTTCGAGAAGGGCTTTAATATAGGCGGACTTAAAAAAGAGCCATACAGCGGCAGAGATACAGGTACTACCACAAAATGGAAGCCTGATATAGAAGTTTTTAACGATATTAAAATTCCGGCTATTTATTTTGAGGACACTATCAGAAGACAAGCTATTGTCAACGACGGATTACTCTTTATCTTCAAAAATCAGGTAGGAAATAAATTCGAGACAAAGGAATTCTGCTACAAAAACGGTATTGAAGATTATCTTCATGAGGTAGTGGATGAAAAGGTTCTCACCCCCGTTCAGTTCTGGAAGAC
>JAZLDA010000019.1:0-2448 GCA_045614505.1 Acutalibacteraceae bacterium
AAGGAGGAAGACTGATGGAAATGCTGCTTAAAAATGCAAATGTATTTGTTTCCGATCAGTTCTCAACTCAAGATATTATTGTTTCCGACGGTCTTATAAAGGCAGTCGGCAAAGCGTTATTTTCTCCCACAGCTACCGTTATCGATTTAAAAGGGCTTACTGTTTTTCCCGGTTTCGTTGATGTTCATGTTCATCTTCGAGAGCCGGGTTTTTTTTATAAGGAAACCATAAAGAGCGGTACTAATGCCTGTGCAAGGGGCGGCTACACTGCTGTGTGCAGTATGCCTAATTTAAAGCCCTGCCCGGATAGTATGGAGAATCTTGAGGTTCAACTGCGTATTATAGAAAAGGATTCCTGCATTAATGTTTATCCTTTCGGTACCATAACAAAGGGGCAGGAAGGTGAGACCCTTTCGGATATGTCTGAAATGGCGCCCTTTGTCTGCGGATTTTCCGATGATGGCAGGGGAGTCCAGAGTGAAGATTTGATGCTCTTCGCAATGAAAAAAGCAAAGGAACTTGACAAAATAATTTCTGCACACTGCGAGGATAACAGTTTACTTCACGGCGGCTACATTCACGACGGCGAGTATGCCGCTCTTCACTCTCACAAGGGTATTTGCAGTGAGAGCGAATGGGGACCCATTAAAAGAGATATTGAGCTTGTGAAAAAGACGGGCTGTAAATACCATGTCTGCCATATCTCAACAAAGGAAAGCGTTGAGCTCATAAGGCAGGCTAAAAAGGACGGTGTGGATATAACCTGTGAAACAGGCCCGCACTACCTTACTATGAATGATATGATGCTCAAAGAAGAGGGCAGATTTAAAATGAATCCGCCCATTCGCAGTGAAGAGGATAGACTGGCGCTGATTGAAGGCATAAAGGACGGCACAATAGATATGATTGCCACCGACCACGCTCCCCATTCTGATGAAGAAAAAAGCAGAGGACTTGAGAAGAGTCTTATGGGTGTTGTGGGAATCGAAACTGCATTTGCGGTCTGCTACACGAAACTTGTGAAAACGGGAATAATAACCCTTGAAAAACTTATAGAGCTTTTAAATACCAATGCGAGATATCGTTTTGGAATTGGAAGCGAAATTAAAGTGGGCGAAAAGGCCGATCTGACGGTTTTTGACCTAAACCAAAAGTATGTCATTGACCCGAAGGATTTCCTGTCCATGGGAAAGGCGAGCCCCTTTACCGGAGAGGAAGTCTACGGCAAATGTAAGCTGACACTCTGCGGCGGTAAAATAGCATACAAAGACATTTAATATATACGGAGGAAAAGAAAATGGCAAAAAGAACAGACATTAAAAAGGTACTGATAATCGGCTCAGGTCCTATTGTTATCGGACAGGCTGCCGAATTTGACTATGCAGGCACTCAGGCGTGTCTTGCGCTTAAAGAAGAGGGCTATGAGGTAATACTCTGTAACTCCAACCCTGCAACCATTATGACCGACACAACAATAGCAGATAAGGTTTATATGGAGCCTCTTACCCTTGAATACATCGCAAAGATTCTCCGTTACGAGCGTCCCGATGCAATTGTTCCCGGTATCGGCGGACAGACAGGTCTTAATATTGCTATGCAGCTTGAAAAGAAGGGTATTCTCAAGGAGTGCGGTGTAGAGCTTCTCGGTACTTCAAGTGAGAGTATTGAAAGAGCTGAGGACAGAGAACTGTTTAAAGAGCTTTGCCAGTCTATAGGCGAGCCCACCATTCCCTCCGAAATCACCTACAGCCTTGATGAGGCAAAAATTGCCGCTGAGAAAATAGGTTATCCCGTTGTGCTTCGCCCTGCATTTACTCTGGGAGGTACAGGCGGCGGCTTTGCTAATAACGAAGAAGAACTTATTGAAATCGGACTTAATGCATTTAAACTTTCTCCTGTTCATCAGGTGCTCATTGAAAAGAGCGTTAAGGGCTATAAGGAAATTGAATTCGAGGTTATGCGCGACTCCAACGACCACGCTATAACTATATGCGGTATGGAAAACATTGACCCCGTTGGCGTTCATACAGGTGACTCTCTTGTTGTTGCCCCCATTATGACTCTCAGCAAAGAGGATGAAAAAATGCTTAATGATTCTGCTATTAAGCTTATTAAGGAACTGAAAATCGAGGGCGGCTGTAATGTTCAGTTTGCACTTAATCCTAATAGCAGTGAATATTACCTTATTGAGGTTAATCCCCGTGTTTCCCGTTCTTCCGCACTTGCTTCCAAGGCTTCCGGCTACCCCATTGCGAGAGTAACCGCCAAAATTGCCCTTGGTATGGCTCTTGAGGACATTACCATTGCCAACACCAATGCAGCCTTTGAGCCCAAACTTGACTATGTTATTGCAAAACTTCCCCGTTTCCCCTTTGATAAGTTTACCAATGCGTCTAATCTCCTTGGCACTCAGATGAAGGCAACAGGTGAGGTTATGGGTATAGGCTC